>NZ_JACVPV010000007.1:0-214428 GCF_018881675.1 Polynucleobacter sp. P1-05-14
GTTCAGTTTGGCTAAGGTGTTGATAGGTCATGGCTACTTTGACTTGCAGGTCTAGAAGCTTTGGATACTAAAACATCCTTAGCCTCCTTAACTAGTTGTTCAAAGTTGCACTTCGTAGTTGAATCCACCAGTTATTTTTAGAGGCCGGGAGAATAAGTGAGTGTTGACGATCCAAATCAATTGGTTGAGCTGAGCTATATCAGCAAAGCAACTCATGACATGGGCCTTTCAAGCCTAGTCCATCTGTTTGATGTTGCCCGAAAGTGGAATTTAGACCATGAGCTTACGGGGGCTCTTTTCTACGAGAATGGCCATTTCGCCCAGATTCTTGAGGGTAAGCGAAAGGATGTTTTGTTCATTTGGGGAAAAATTCAAAAAGACTATCGTCATAAGGTTCTGCATCGAATTGAGCTCGATGAGATTGACCAAAGATTGTTTCCCAATTGGGCCTTAAGGTTTTATGGGGGTGATCAAATTGCTAAGGATGTTCCGCATCTAGTTGGCCTGCTGGATGGTCTTCCAAGCCATGATGTTGAATTATTGAGAATCATGCGCTTAGTAGCTAAGGGCGATCAAAATTAGGATTAAATATCCTCAGCCCAGTTTGTAGGCATTGTTTAAAACGACAAATTTGGTAATCAGGTATAGAATTTGTCCATGTTGCTTCGTAGTAAAACACTCATTCAATTGATATGCCTCTTCTTGATTGCATTTAAGGCGGCAGCTGGAACTATTTTTATCCAGTCTGCAATTGAGCGGGCAGAGCTTGCTGGCAGCTATAACAATGCCTCAGCTTCACAGCAAGCACATAACAGTTCTGATTCGACCGATGACAAAGAGCAGGTTCATACGATGTATCTGATGAGCCATGTAACCGCAAATATTAGCGAGATTGGAATCGCTGTTTTTCTTCCATCAACTACCATGCATCAATTTGCTATGACAAATGAAGTTTTGTTGACGCAAAACTTTCCCGACTCAGCGTTTAAACCACCCAAAGCTATAGCCTAATTTTCTTAGGTTGGGCATGCTTTAGTGGCGTGCCTCTTTGCTATTTGGCTACTAAGGTGTAGCCATGTTTGGGGAAACCTCATCATGTTTAAATTTGTTAAAATAGTGCCATTGGCATTATTGGTTTTATTTGTTTCCGCTTGCAGTAGCGTTAAGTTAGATGATGCCAATGGCGTCACCACTGTTAACGCTGGAGGCTCTTCTACTTACGATCCAATTAGTGATCCGAAGTCTAGTGTTTATGGTAAGCGCTCAATCTATTTTGAGTTTGACAGCTATACCGTAGACCCAAAATATGCATCAACAATCTCCGCGCATGCTTCTTACTTAAAGGCATTTCAAAAGCAAAAAGCTTTTGTGATCATCCAGGGCAATACCGACGATCGTGGAACTACCGAGTACAACCTTGCCCTAGGTCAAAAACGATCAGAAGCCATTAAGAAGGCGTTACTTGCCCAGGGCGTCAGTGAATCTCAGTTAGAGGCGGTGAGCTTTGGAAAAGAAAAGCCAGCTAACCCAGCTCAGACAGAGGCGGCATTTAAAGAAAATCGCCGCGCTGATTTTGTCTATCAATAACTAATGGACCACTCAATGAAAAACATATTTAAGTTAAGTTTGATAGGAGTTATTTTCCTGGGGGGATGTGCGACAAGCGTTATACCCAATAACCCAGTACAGGTTGCTAAGGCACAATCACCAATGATGGCTCCAGCACCAGATCACTCGGGGTCTGTAACTAAGCGACTGAATGATTGCATCATTCACAGCAATCAAAGTGCTGATGCGTTGTTAGCGGACAGTCAAATCATCGCTGTCACAAGAAGCAATCCTCACGCCAAGGCCCTCTTTAGTTCCGCAGATAAATTAACGGATCAGCAAGCTGTGGCATTGACAAATTATTTGGCTGAAGCAAACTCCTGTCGACCCATTGCTTTGGAGGGCTTAAGCCCCGAAAAGAAAGCGGTTTACGAAGATTTTTTTAAAAAGATTGATGGTGTTTATGCAGATCTTATAGCCAGAAAGATCACTATTGGAGTGGCCAATCAAGAAAGGCAATTGCTTATTCAAGATGCCCGCATGAAGAAATTAGCGCTTCAATCTAAAAAGAATTAGCGAGATACATGTATGGCTAGATATAAATTTGTGTGCCGCTCTTGTAAGTTTGAATGCATTAGTAGCATAGGCAGAGAGGTTGGTCTTCACTCTTCTAGGGTGGCGATGGTTTGTAAATCTTGTTCAACGATTGATGCTTATACAGTGGCTCATCCAGGAAGTATTAATACTGAAATTAGTAGGGCACCGGTTTGTACTAGTTGCCACTCGAGTAATCATCTGTCTGAGTGGGATGGCCTTACCTGTCCGCATTGCAATACGAGCATGAGGGCTTTAGGCGGTGATGTAGATGCTGAAAAGCCTTTTAAGTACTGGTAATCAAGGATATATGCCAATACAGGGGCCTGCTAGCAGATGTTGATTGAGGCCTTAAATTTTGTGCTGCGCTTGTTATAGGATGTAGGAGACACTAAAACCACCTTCGGGTGGTTTTTTCATATTGGGCAATATCGTTAAAGCGACATGCGATGCTGAGGTAAGTCTATTAAACCAGCATCAGCAAGTTAGAAAGGTAAAGAGCATAATAAAAGCACATTAAAAATAAGAGGCAACAAAATGGTAGATACGCTTATTTTGAGCAGAATTCAATTTGCTTCGAATATGACTTTTCACATTCTTTTCCCAACAATATCGATTGCATTGGGATGGGTGCTTTTTTATTTCAAAGTTAAATTTAATAAAACTGGCGACTCAGTATGGAGCCAAGCCTATCAATTCTGGGTCAAGATATTCGCTCTAACTTTTGCCCTGGGGGTTGTTAGTGGTATCACGATGAGTTTTCAGTTTGGAACCAACTGGCCTGGATATATGCAAACGGTTGGCAATATCGCAGGACCTTTGCTTGGCTACGAAGTTTTATCGGCATTCTTCCTCGAGGCAACTTTTTTAGGAATTATGTTGTTTGGCTCCAAAAGAGTCTCTCAAAGAGCTCACACTATCGCTACATTTTTAGTTGCCTTCGGTACATCACTATCGGCATTTTGGATCATTGCTTTAGATTCTTGGATGCAAACCCCGCAAGGGTTTGAGATGATTAATGGTCAAGCACATGCAGCTAATTGGATTGAGATTGTCTTTAATCCTTCCATGCCGTATCGCCTCTTGCATATGATGACAGCATCATTTTTGACGGTAACGTTTTTAATTGCAGGCATTTCCTCTTATCGATATTTGAAGGGCATTGATCTTTCTGGCAGTCGAGCGCTGATCAAGTTGGCGATGACTATGGCGGCAGTGTTAGCTCCACTGCAAATTGTTCTTGGAGACTCGCATGGCTTAAATACGTTGGAGTATCAACCTGCAAAGGTAGCGGCAATGGAGGGAATTTGGGAAACAACTAAAGGTGCCCCTGCCGTTTTGTTTGCAATACCCGATGAGAGCATTAAAGCCAATAAATACGAAATAGCTATTCCAAAGCTCGCATCTTTATACTTGACACATTCATTTGCGGGTGAGGTGAAGGGCTTGGATGCCTTCCCCGGCGCAACCCCGCCAGTCGCCCCCATCTTCTTTGCCTTTCGCATTATGGTCGGCATTGGTATGTTGATGCTCTTCACTGCATTCGTTGGGTTCTATCTGACAAGAAAAAATAAAGAACTACCAGCCTGGCTCTTAAAGGGGCTTAGTGCGATGACATTTTCTGGTTGGGTTGGCGTAGTTGCGGGCTGGTATGTGACCGAGATAGGTAGACAACCTTACCTGGTTAGTGGAGTACTAAAAACTGCTGATGCAGTGACTAAAGTGCCTACCAATATGGTTTTGGGTACGCTCGTGATGTACCTTGCGCTGTATTTAGAACTTATTGTTTCTTATATTTGGGTTGTTTTTTACTTGGCAAGACAAGCTAATCCTGCACATATTATTGATGAGCAAAAATCAGGCCTCACTAACAACATTGCAGGAGCATAAGAATGATTCCTAATTTATACGAACCATCTGGTTGGTTGCCCCTGTTCTTTTTGGCGGCAATGGGCATTGCAATGATTGCTTACGTTGTCTTAGATGGATATGACTTAGGCGTTGGCATCTTATTGAATCAGGCAAGTGAGTCAGAAAAAGACATCATGATTTCATCAATCGGTCCTTTTTGGGATGCTAATGAAACTTGGTTGGTGCTCGGAGTCGGAGTTCTCTTGATTGCCTTTCCAATGGCGCATGGAATTATTTTGACTGAGCTCTATTTGCCTGTAGGCATCATGTTGGCTGGTTTAATTTTACGAGGCGTATCTTTTGACTTTCGTGCAAAAGCCCATTTGAGTCAGAAGGCAGTCTGGAACTTTCTATTCTTTTTTGGCAGCTTTTTAGCTGCTGCATCTCAAGGGGTCATGGTTGGTAGAGAGGTGATTGGTTTTGACTCCGGATATTTGGGCTGGATATTTTCTTTTATCGTGGCGCTTTGCCTGCCGGCTGGATATGCCCTATTGGGCGCTGGCTGGCTGATTATGAAGACTTCTGGCGAGTTACAGCTAAAGGCTGTTGGCTGGGCAAGGAAATGCCTCTTATTTACGGCCCTAGGCGTTGGAATCATTTCTGTAGCGACGCCGTTCTTTAGTTCGGAGATTGCGGCTAAATGGTTTACCTTCCCCAATGTCTTTTTCTTATTGCCGTTTCCAGTTCTGACCTTAGCTTGTTTTATCTTTATCGATTTGAGCTTATTAAAAATGCAGAAGAATAAGCCTGCCCCTGTTTGGATTCCTTTTGCTCTAAGCGTAGCCATCTTTGTCTTAGCATTTCTAGGAATCGCCTACAGCATGTTCCCTTACATCGTTGTAGACAAAATGACGATTTGGGAGGCGGCTTCAGCTACGGAGTCATTATGGGTCATATTCTGGGGGGCTATAGTTGTGCTGCCAACCATCATTGGATATACCATTTATTCCTACAAAATCTTTTGGGGAAAAACCGAGCCACTGAGTTATTACTAAAGCAATAGTTAGAGCGCCCCCTCAATGGGTACTTCACCAACTGATTAATCGGTGTGGGCCTTAGAATGTAGTTTCAATGCCAATTAAGTTCATTCAGCTTTTAACTAGCGCTCAGCGCTCTCATAAGACTAATGTTCAGCTGGGCGCCTATATGGCATTTGTAGCGGGTGCGGTGAATGCGGGTGGGTTTCTAGCGATTGCTCGTTATACCTCTCATATGAGTGGCATCATTTCTGCTATTGGCGATGACCTGGCTCTCAATAATTTTATTTCTGTTTTAGGTGGCATCTCGCTTTTGCTCTCGTTTCTGTTTGGGGCGGCAACCACTGCTATTCTTATTAATTGGGGGCATAGAAGAAAAATTCATAGTGAGTTTGCTTTGCCCTTGTTGGTTGAGGCCATCCTGCTACTAGTGTTTGGTTTGGTGGGGGCCAACTTGAATATCTACTTGCCTATAACTGTCCCGGCGATTGCTCTTCTTTTATGTTTTGTGATGGGCCTACAAAACGCCATAGTTACAAAAGCCTCTAGAGCAGAGATAAGAACTACACATATGACGGGAGTCATTACTGATATAGGTATTGAGTTGGGTAAGTTGATCTATTGGAATAAGTCACCAGAAGCCAATGTGAGTGGTTATGTCATGGCCAACAGGGAGAAACTCAAAACCCACCTATTTATTTTTGGAATGTTTTTGGTGGGTGGAATTATTGGTGCGGTAAGCTTTAAAAGGGTTGGCTATATTTCAGTAGTGCCCTTATCCCTTTCCCTTATCTTCATTGCCGGCTTACAGATTTATCAAGATATTAGGGTTGCAATGAAGGATCGATCATTCTGAACTTCTGGTTTGGCTCCGTCCTGGGCGACCAAGAGACACTAACACCCCCTTCTTTGCTAGTATCAGGTAATGGATAAAGAAATAGAAGATCACGAATCACAAACGCCTGCCAAACAACAGGCCGGGAAGAAGAGCACATTGGTTAGTGTCGTTGTGAACATCGGCCTGACAGTTTCTCAAGTATTTGCAGGTATTGCGTCTGGCTCTCAGGGTTTGATTGCAGATGGCATTCACTCCGCGACAGATTTAGTTGCAGACTTTGTAGTGCTCTTTGCCAATCACCATAGCGCTAAAGATGCGGATGAAGATCACCGCTATGGCCATCAACGATATGAAACTGCTGCCTCTCTATTTTTAGGAATCTCTTTATTGGCTGTTGGTGCGGGCATGCTTTTTAAAGCCGGGGAAAAGATTATCAATCCAGTAGCGGCCGGACAAATTCAAACCCTAGCTTTGTATGTTGCATTGGCCTCCTTAGTTGCAAAAGAGCTTCTTTTTAGATACATGCTGGCAGTAGCTCAGCATGTGCGATCTTCAATGTTGGTAGCTAATGCTTGGCATGCCAGATCTGACGCAGCTTCTTCATTAGTCGTTTCTATTGGTATTGTTGGCGCTCTATTTGGGCACCCAATCTTTGACGCTATTGGTGCTTTAGTGGTTGGCTTAATGGTGGCAAAAATGGGTTGGAAGTTTGGTTGGGATGCCCTGCATGACTTAATGGATAGGGCGGTATCGGAGGAAGAGCATCGTCAGATAGAGGACATCATTAAATCTACTGATGGCGTTAGAGGCTTTCATGATCTGCGTACTCGTAAGATGGGCGATATGATTTTGGTAGACGTCCATATTGATGTGGATGCCAATGCCACCGTCAAGGTTGGGCACGACATTACTTTAAACGCGGGCAATGAAATCAAGAAACAATTGCCGGTGCTCAATGTCATGACGCATATCGATCCTGTATAACCCTCAGGCACTGTGGGGCCAATACAAGAACTTCTAAAATTACCTAAGATATCGATATAAATAATTTTTTGGATCCAGCAATTCTCTTTTTTGTCTTTGGTACTTTTGCTGGCGCCGTTAAATCCAATTTAGAAATTCCTCAGCCCATTGCTAGGTTTTTATCGCTCTATCTATTGATGGCGTTGGGTTTGAAGGGCGGCTTTGCTCTGCATAAATCAGGATTTACTCTTGAGATAGGTTTGGCGCTTGGGCTCGCAGTATTTTTGGCAATCATCATTCCTCTCATGGGGTATATGGTTTTAAGAGCCAAACTCAATAACTATGATGCAGCCGCCATTGCAGCTACTTATGGTTCGGTTAGTGCCGTTACGTTTATTACTGCGACACAAGCACTTGATCAATATGGGATTGCGTTTGGTGGACACATGGCGGCCGCTATGGCTTTGATGGAGTCGCCGGCAATCATTCTGGCAATCTTGTTGGCGAATAAAGCAAGATCATCAGCTACTAATTCGACGCAGTCCACAGGCATGTCAAAGATTCTTCATGAGTCATTTACTGATGGCGCACAACTACTGCTTTTGGGTTCGATGATAGTTGGCTTAGTCAGTGGCGACAGCGGACAAAGAATAATGGCCCCATTTTCAATCGATTTGTTCAAGGGAATGCTGGCCTTCTTCCTGCTAGATATGGGTTTGATGGCGGCTAAGAACTTTGAGGGATTAAAGGGTAAGCCACCCATTACTTTGCTTTATGCAATCGGCGCCCCTTTGGTTCATGCCTCAATCGCATTGGGGTTTTGCAAACTACTTGGCTTACCATTGGGAGATACTGTTTTATTGATGGTGCTTGCCGCGAGCGCTTCTTATATTGCTGTGCCAGCTGTATTAAGACACGCACTTCCAGAAGTAAACCCCGCTTTATATATGGGAATGTCGTTGGGAATTACCTTCCCCTTCAATATCATTTTGGGGATTCCACTTTACGCTTATATTGCGGGTCTAACTTACTAGATGTGGCTGGTTGACTCTGTCCTGACCGGGATTAGAATGGTTCATAACCAGCAGGAGATGAGGCGATGATTTCTAAAAAATGGGTAGTTGGAGCGCTATTTAGTGTTGCTGTAATTTCCTTGGCTGCTGCTGCCATCCCCGAGCCACCAAATCCTTTGGCCAATATCAATCTCACCTTTGATCAGCGCTTTGAACAGATGAAGCAAATAGATGCTGCATTGCTGAAGGCAACACCAGAAGAGCGCAAAGCGTATTGGCATCAGAGGCGCGATCAAATGAAGGCCTTAAGCCCTGAAGATCGCAAGCTAGTTCAGGAAAAAATGAAGGCACAATGGCGATCCATTACTCATGAACAAAAAGAAAAAATGAAAGCTGAGAAAAAATATTTCTTTGATGGACTAACACCAGAAGAGCAGGCAGAAATAAAAGCACGAAGAGCTAAATGGGACAACATGAGTCCTGAGGAAAAGCAGAACCGGTTTAAAAAACCGAGTTAGGCTTGCCATCCTCGCCCCTTAATGCAATGAGTGAATTTATTGGATTTAGTCCGAAAGCTTTCAAATTTCTTGAAGAGCTTACCAACAATCAAACTAGGGTTTGGTTTTCTGAGCATCGTTCAGAATATGAAGAATTTGTGCGCGAACCCATGAGGCACTTTACAGACGCCCTGTCTGAGAGTCTCGCTAAAAAAGATGTGCCCTTGTGGGGTGATCCTAAAAAATCTCTCTTTAGAATTAATCGAGATGCTCGGTTTTCAAAAGCAAAGCATCCTTACAACATGCATGCCAGCGGGCTCTTTACGAGAACCGGCGACAAGCACTCTCCCGGCGTTTTGTATTTTCGTTTAGACCCCCTAGGAAGTAGATGTGCTGCGGGTTATTTACAACCAGAGGCCCAGAATCTCAAAAAACTCAGGCAGGGGATTTTAGATAACCCTAAGGCCTGGCTATCTCTTGAGAAGTCTCTAAAAAGAAAAGGCTATGAGCTGGATTATTCCAACACATTGGCCCGAATTCCGAGAGGCTTTAATGATGTTCCTAAAGAGATTGAGGGAGCTATCAAGCTCAAGGGTTGGATTATTAGAAAGCAGTTGCCCAGATCAACGATTTGCTCGAAAGAGTTAATTAAAGAAGTCACTAGTTTTGCTAAAGATATGCTTCCCCTGCTTAGTTTTGGGTGGCATGCGTTGGCTAAATTTTCTGATTAAATGACAATAGAAATTCATACTAGAAAGCAAGAAACACATGTATAAGCTAATCGCTTTTGATGCCTATGGCACGTTATTTGATGTGTATTCCATGGGGCAGTTGGCAGAAGACTTATTTCCGGGTCATGGGCAGGCCTTTGCTTTAATGTGGCGCGATCGCCAAATTGAATACACTCGCCTGGTGACGATGAGTGATCCCAATCCCAATGGCAGTTCGCACTATCTCCCATTTTGGGAGCTAACCATTCGCTCATTGCGATATGTCTGTAAGCGCATGAACCTAAATCTCACCCCTGATTATGAGGGGCGGTTGATGGACCAGTATGCCAAGCTCACTGGCTTTGAAGATAGCCTTAATGTCCTCAAAACAATAAAACAGAAAGGAATCTCTACTGCGATTTTGTCTAACGGCAGCAGAGAAATGTTGGCAACCGTAGTCGAGAGTAATAGCTTAAAGCCTTACCTGGATAAAGTTGTCACCATCGAGGATGTGCGCTTATTTAAAACGGCCCCACAGGCCTATGAATTGCTATTAAAGGCATTTCCTGTGAAGAAAGAAGAAATTCTCTTTGTATCGAGCAATGCTTGGGATGCTCTAGCTGCAAAGTGGTATGGTTTTGATGTATTTTGGGTCAATCGTCTTGGCCACCCTTTTGAAGAGATTGGTGAAAAACCAAACTATGAAGGTAATTCTTTAAGTAAGGTATTAGAAGTTATCTAAGGAGATATGAATGCTTTTAATTACATCCATCATTGCCGCCATCCTAACAATTATTTTTATCAAGCTCTCTTTTGCGGTCATTGGTTTAAGAAGAAAAAATAAGGTTGGCCTAGGAAGTGGTGGTCACGAAGATCTCGAGAGGGCTATTCGTACCCAAGCAAACTTTGCCGAATACATTCCTTTGGGAGTTATCTTAATAGCTTGTCTTGAGTTAAATGGCGCCCCTTGGTGGTTGATGGCTATTCCAGGTGTCTCACTCATTATTGGGCGCTTGATTCATGCAAAAGGCATGAATACTCCGCCGCCAGATTTCAGCAAGCGTGTGCTTGGAATGAAATTCACTTTTTTCACGCTTATTGCATTGGTTGCATTGAACTTGGGATGGTCTCTCTACAGGATCGCTGTGTAAACGATCCTTTGCCGTTAGGGTCTGCTATAAATCGAGCATTACTTATGGAAGCTATATGACTACATCATCACGCCGTAATTTTTTAAAAACTTCCGCTGTTGGCATCGCGGCAGTTGCCAGTACACAAGCTCTAGCCCAGGCCCAAAATTTGCCACTAAAAACCATCGCCGAAGTTGAGGCCTTGGTAGCTAAAAAAGATGTTGAATCTACGGCGAGTTGGAATGATGGTTTAGTTCATTCGGCTCCATTTAAGAATCCATTTGCGCAAGATAAGGAGCGGGGTTTGGCATTAGGTGGAGGTGGAACTCCATTGATTGCTTGGTATGCCGGGTACTGTAATGCACTTAAGAAGGCCGGCGTAGATTTAAGTGTTGCAGATGTTGTGGTCGGAACTTCTGCAGGTTCAATATTTGGTGCAATGCTGACATCTGGGCACTTGTGGCGCCTTATGGGTGAGATGGATCTTTTTGCGGATTTCCCAAAATTGCTTGCAGAAATGATGCCCGCATTAAAATTTAATGCTTCTCAATTAAGGGCGCAGCGTGCCGAGTTGACTGTGCACGATGGATCTCTTGCATCCATTCAGCGCATCGGCAAAGCTGCGATGGCTTCGTTCAATCCTGATGGTGTAGCCAATCACTACAAGGTAATGAGGAAGCTGCTAACGGCGTCTGCTTGGCCTTCAGATGGAATGTTTACTACGGCTATTGATTGCTTTACGGGACAGCGTATTGTTGTGTCAAAAGCCGATAATGTTCCTATTAACGTTGCTTGTGCCGCAAGCTCTTCAGCACCAGGCCAGGTTGGCCCTACATTCATAAAAGATAGGTTATGTATGGATGGCGGCATGAGCCAAAGTAGCACGCATAGCGATGTTATTGCCGGCGTTAAACGAGCCATTGTGATTTCTTTGGGCGATGGAACGATCAATGAGCAAAAGCAGGGATTGCGTTTATCTTCTCTGCCCAATACGATTAATCAAGAGGTGAAGGATTTGGAGGGCGGTGGCACAAAGACCAAGCACATTGTTGTTGGTCTTCCGCCTGGTTTATCTAAGGTAGAGAATCTTCTTGATCCAAAATGGATTGCACCTTATTTGAAGTATGGAAACGATAGGGGCATTGCTGATATTGCAATGATGAAAGCATTTTGGGCCTAATACAAAACTATTTATAAAACTGTATTTCCAGTGAGGTATCGCAAATGAACAAAATATTCCTAGCTTTGACGATAGCTTTATTATCTCTGGTCTTGAGCGGTTGTCTTGCCAGCACCACTTCTCCAGAAGGGGTGAATTGTGATTTCAGCCAAGGCAAGCCTTTGTGGGAAATGCCTTTGGCTTGTCAAGGACGTTAATATGCCAATGCAAAATTTAACCCAGATGGGCGACTTTGTCTGACCTGATTCTTCAGGCCTTAGTCCTCGGTTCGCTGGGCCTGGGCGCTGGGGTTTTAGGCGGCGTCATTGGTTTTGGTACCACCATCATATTGATGCCCGCTTTGGTCTATTTTTATGGGCCCATTCAGGCAATTCCCGTCATAGCTTTGGTTGCTACCGTAGCCAATCTTTCTCGCATTTTTTTGTGGTGGAACGTAATTCAATGGCGTGTATGTTTTGTATATAGTCTAGCTGCAATACCATTCACGATATTGGGCGTGAATACGCTCGTACAACTTAATGAGCGATTAATTGAAATAACTTTAGGAATATTTTTAATCGCGTTAATTCCGATTCGTCGCTGGATGCGCAACCAAAATTTTTATCTAAAACTTTGGCAGATGGCCCTGGTTGGGGCTGTTATTGGCTATTTGACTGGGATTGTTGCGACTACTGGCGCTATCAACACCCCCTTCTTTTTAGCCTACGGCCTCACGAAGGGCGCCTTCTTGGGAACAGAGGCGGCAAGCACCCTATCTATTCTGTTTACCAAGGGAATTACATTTCATCAGCTAGGCTTTCTCAATGTAACCGCAATCATTCAGGGGCTTCTTATTGGAGGCTGTGTTTTGGTGGGCTCGATTTTTTCTAAGAAAATTGTTCTGGCGTTACCGGAAAAGAAATTTTTGCTGCTGATGGAGCTGGTGATGTTAATTTCAGGCTTGTCGATCTTGGCCATGTCTTTCTAAAGTCGCCATCTAGAGTAAGCCAGCTTCTATCTTCTTACTTAAAGCGATACGCAAGTGCCATAAAGACATTGTCTTGGAATGAGCGATTCATGACTGGGCTATTATTAATTCCGCCACCCATCCATTTACGTCTGCCATATACATTGATATACCAGTTATCCACTACCGGAATCTCTACCATGAGTCCTGCTAAAAGATTGTTCGTCGCTGGTGCGCTATAAGCTCCATAACCAGTAGCTGTCGACTCTCCAGGGCTGATGCCATAGTAGTAGTTAGCATATTGACTTGACTGTCGTTCTATACCAATTTGCGGATAGAGGATTACTTTTTTATAGGTTTCAATTTCGGCGAAGTATAAAAATTCATAGAGCGCCCCTTTTGATTTACCAAAGTCATGATAAGCATTAACAAAAAATCCCCCGATCGGCGTCTCTTGAAAGGTTCCCAGGCCAAGGGGTATTGGGTCGCTTCGGTTGATAGAGTTGCCATTGATTGACGACTTTACTTTGTAGGTGTCTAAATTAATTTTTCCGATGACTTCAAAGTAGCCGTAACCCATCTTGAAAGTCTTAATCCCCACCTCATCAATGCGAGCGAAAAAACGCTGATAGTCAAAAAAGGCATAGGGCAGAGCTAAGGATTGAGTCCCTTCGGTGCCAATATGTAAATTAGAGGTGTAAACGGCCGCACCGATATCGCCAACGATGCGATCCGGAAGCGCGTCCGGAATATCATCCAACGCGTAGGCGGGAATATGGATTGCAGTGGCAATTAAAAGAGCCGTTATGCGAAAAATCGATTTCATGTATGCATCATAAGCCCTTACGGGCCATTAGAGATCTAGATTATCTAGAGCCAAATCCTGAAGGTGGCTTATATCTGCCCAGCTATTCACCTTCCAGGCAAGTCCATCATGACTGATCCAATTGAGAGAGGCGTTAGGTACGGTAACGGCCTTTTCTGCATCCAAGGCTTGATTGCTCGCAATTCTGTACATCATATCCAATGCGCCTCCATGGCTTACCAATAAAATAGTTTTGCCTGAATGTTCTTCGCAGATTTCCACAAGCGCAGCTTTAATTCGATCTGCAAATTGTTGAATGCTTTCTCCATTGTGTAAGCTCTCTTCAATATTTCTGCTGAGATGAGATTTCCAAAGTTCTGGCTCACGTATCGGGGCTTCATCGGTAGTGAGTCCCTGTAGAGCACCAAGATGACGCTCTCTTAACCCAGCATTGGGTATCGCAGAGGTTTCGAATACATCTTCAATCGCTTGTGCAGTCTTTGCTGCTCGCTGAAGATCGCTGGTATATAGAACGTCAAATTGAAGCTTCATATTTTTGAGGGCACGCGCCATTTGCCCTGCTTGAGCTAAGCCTCTGGCATTGAGGTCAATATCAGTGTGGCCTTGAAGGCGTCGTGCGGCATTCCAGTCAGTTTCACCGTGGCGAACTAAGCAAAATCGAGTAATAGTCATATGGCAATGATAAAGACCGAATTACTTTTTGAGAGTCCAGGCGCGCGGATTGTGTTCAAAGCCAATATGTCCGTAATATTCATTTGCCTTAGGCGCTGCTAAAAGTACGATCATGCATTCAGGACCAAGGCGCGCTTTGGTTTCCTCAATCAGTTGCTTGCCAATCCCAGAGCGTTGATATTTTTCATCAACGGCTAAGTCCGCAAGATAGGCTACATAGGAGAAGTCAGTTAGCGAGCGAGAAATGCCCATCAAAGTTTCGCCATCCCAAGCGGTAATAGTGAGATTAGCGTTATTGAGCATGTCCGTAAATGTTTGAACGTTGTGAATAGGGCGCCGCTCTCCAAGAGTGGAGCGCTTGTATAGATCGATTGCTTGCTCAGCGCTAATTGTGGCGTTGTCGCGATATTGAATCATGTCACTCCTCATCTCTTATGAAGAGCTTATCACCCGCAGCCAGGACTCCGGAGTTTAAAACCTCAGCTCGAATGCCGCCACGCCCCTCGAATGCCTCCATGAAACTAGGCTTGCCGAGTAATTGCGCCGGTCTTTCACAGGGGGTGCATAGTTCTGTGCCAAGTAGCTGAATGTCACCTAGCTGAAATCGTTGGCCCACGAGCGCATTGAGTTCAGATGCCGTAATGCCTGCAAGCGCAATATTACGGCGTGTTTCAGAGCCATCAAAAGTCGGTTCATCCCCAGCTGTTAACCAATCATTTGCTGTATCGATGGCAGATAGGGCGATGATGCTGATGTGACGCACTTTAGTTGGCTCGATGGCTGAATAGGCGCCCGTACCTAGCGCATAACGGTCACCTTCAAGGCCAATGCCAACTATGGCTTTGGCAGTGCTGACAGATAGCATCTGCTTGCTAGCAGACGCTGCTAGATAGATGGCTTGAATATAGGCATTGAATTTCATATGGAGTGTTTACATATTACAACTCATGCTTTGATGATTGTTAATACAATAAATACAACACAAGAAAAAGGGCAACGGTGAATAAAGAAAGCAAGGGAATGCTAATTGGCTTTATTGGCATTCTAATTTTTAGCTTAACGCTACCAGTAAGTAAGATTGCTGTTTTAAGTTTTAACCCGTATTTCATTGCTTTCGGAAGAGCAACCCTGGCAGGACTAGTTGCACTCGCCTATCTTGCTTATAAAAAAGAGAGCACACCCACTAGGGTGGATTTCGTGAAATTTGTGGTCATAGCCCTGGGTGTCGTGTTTGGTTTTCCTATATTTACCACTGTTGCAATGACTCAAGGTTCGTCTTCACACGGGGCAGTGATTTTGGGGATGATGCCGCTTGCTACCACCGTTATTGGCGTGCTGCGCTTTAAAGAGCGTCCCTCCTTAGGGTTCTGGCTGGTATCTTTATTGGGCGCCGGTTTAGTCATTCTGTACGCTCTATTAAAGAGTTCCGGCAGCTTTACGTATATTGATGGCCTTTTAGTGCTTGGCGGGATTAGCGCTTGCATTGGTTATGTAGAGGGCGGCGAACTCTCCAGAAAAATGAATCCACGCGCGGTCATTTCTTGGGCCTTGGTCATTTCCTTGCCGCTGAATATTGTGATGACTTGGTTCACTTATAGCCCAGAATATATTCATGCGGATGCCGTGGCATGGACTAGCTTTGTCTATCTAAGTTTATTCCCCATGTTTCTTGGCTTCTTTTTTTGGTATGAGGGACTTGCGATTGGTGGCATTGCACGCGTCAGTCAAGTGCAGCTAATTCAGCCGTTTTGCACTTTAGTAGCAGCAAGTATTTTGTTGGGCGATTCACTCACGGCGATGAATTTAATCTTTGCTATATTGGTTGTGTCTACTGTCATCCTTGGGAAAAGAATGTTGGTAAAAAGAGCGTAGTTTTATTTGTAACCATGAAATTAAAAAGCCCCGATTAAACGGGGCTATTTAATTATGCGGCAACAACTTTGTGTTTGCTGAGTGCGCGCAAGATTTTGCTTTTCTCTTTGGGTTTGGTGCTCGATTCTAGTAACTTAGTAAGTTGAGCGGTATTCAGGGGGCCTAAGCGCGCTTTTCCCGTTTTGGTGAGCATAGAGTCATTTTTTCTGGTTCTTTGATTTTGGCCTACAGCCATGGAGTTTTCCTAGGGTAATGGAATGATGAATCTCAATGACTTTCGCAAGAGATTCCCCTGTCTAGGGCGCACAATAGTGATCACAGTCCAGAATAACAGTTAACAAGTCTAGAAGCTATGATGTAGCCATGATCAGCCTACCAAATCTCATTTTTGCCCTGGTTATGGGATTCTTAATGTCCTCAAGCATTACGCTTGCTACTACATTTGTTCGTATTGGCCTTGCAGAAAATTTCTTCTGGGTATGGTTTGAAGTTTGGTCAGTAGCTTACCCAGTAGCCATTGTTTGTATTCTGATTTACAGGCCATTTGCTAGCAAAATCAGTGCAAAGATTATGAAGGTGCTGGAGCTCAATAAGCTCTAGCTTACAGATGAGGAATGATTAAATGAATGTATTGATGAAGTCTTCTATTTTGACTATATGTTGCGCATCTATTTTGAGCGCTTGCGCTGCGGTATATACCGATGCATCAGATTCTAATCACGTTACTTTTCTAAATAGTAGTGGTGAATCAATTGAGCAATTAACTCAGAAGGCCGGCGCCTATTGTGCTCAGTACGGCAAGATTGCCTCGTTTAGAAGTAGTGATACGCAGTTAGTTGTCGTTTTTGATTGCAAAACAACACGCTAATTTAGTACAACCGCTGGACGAATTAGCCTGCCAAATCGGATTGATAAATTAAGCCAGCATGCTCTCTGAGGGCATGGAATTGAATAGACTCCCAACGTTGTTGGGCAACATCCAGTTCTGATTTATGTGATGCCAAGAAAACGGATGCGCCCACCACGTCTTCTGCCATACGGTGGATATTTTCTTGGGTAAATTTTTTCAGGGCAACAGGATCGTCTGAGCTAACCCAGCGAGCCAGGCTATAGCGGGCAGGTAGAAGACGCACTTCTGCACCGTATTCAGTTTGGAGGCGATGGCTTACCACCTCAAATTGAAGTTGACCAAAGGCGCCAAGAAGCATGGTGCCCCCAGCCATTGGCCTAAAGACCTGAATAGCGCCCTCTTCACCCAATTGCATCAGTCCAGTACGCAGTTGCTTAGAGCGCAAAGGGTCGGCAGATTCAACCATGCGGAAAATTTCTGGTGCAAAGAATGGGAGCCCCGTAAATTGCAATTGCTCACCTTCGGTTAAGGTGTCACCCAAGCGCAGCAAGCCATGATTTGGCAAGCCAATGATGTCGCCTGGAAAGGCCTCATCCAAAATATCGCGTCTTTGCGATAAGAAAGAGAGCGCATTATTCGTTCGAACTTCTTTACCGTTGCGACAAATCTTGAGTTTCATACCGCGCTGAAAATGGCCAGAACAGATGCGTAAAAAAGCTACACGGTCACGATGTGCGGGATCCATGTTGGCCTGAATCTTGAATACAACCGCTGAGAACTTGTTCTCGGCAGGGCTGACCTCACGTTGCAAGGCTTTACGTGAGCCTGGCGATGGTGCAAGCTCAACCAATGTATTGAGAATTTCGCGCACACCAAAATTGTTGATGGCTGAACCAAAGAAGACCGGTGACTGGCGGCCAGCTAGAAAGGCTTCGAGATCAAAGGCTGGCATTGCTTCTTTGATCAGATCCACTTCAGCCAGGGCATTTTCTAAGTCTGTGCCCAGACGCTCTTTAAGGGCTGGATCATTTATAGCAACTACTGCATGTGAGTCTTCGGTCACGCGATCTTCACCTGCTTTGAACATGCGCATACGAGCATGGGCGATATCAATCACTCCAGCAAAGGATTTACCCATGCCAACTGGCCAAGTGAAGGGCACTACTTCTATGCCAAGCGCAGTTTCAATCTCATCCATTAATTCCATTGGAGGCTTAACTTCGCGGTCCATCTTATTAATGAATGTCACGATAGGCGTATTACGCGCACGGCAAACTTCAAGCAAGCGCAATGTTTGAGATTCAACACCATTAGCAGCATCAATCACCATGAGAGCGGAGTCAACCGCAGTCAACACACGATAGGTATCCTCCGAGAAATCTTGGTGACCTGGTGTATCTAATAAGTTAATGATGCAATCACGGTATTCCATTTGCATCACCGAGCTTGCTACAGAGATGCCGCGCTGCTTTTCAATTTCCATCCAGTCAGATGTTGCATGACGGCTGGCTTTACGCGCTTTAACACTACCCGCAATTTGAATAGCTCCCGCATACAGCAGTAACTTTTCTGTAAGCGTAGTTTTACCTGCATCTGGGTGAGAGATGATTGCAAAGCTTCGACGTCTAAGTACTTCTGCGCCTGGAGTGCTGGAGGTAAGAGTTTCGATGGTAATTCTGCGTTGAGTATCTAGGTTCGGAGGCAATTATAAGCGTGCCAAGGTGCTTCAGAACTGCTCATGGGCCCCTACATAGCGCCATTGCCCGGGAGGAAGCGGTCCCAATGAGATGCGACCCATTCTGACGCGTTTGAGGCCTATCACTTTGAGGCCCACCATCTCACACATCCGACGAATTTGGCGCTTACGCCCTTCACGCAATATAAAGCGAAGCTGATCTTCGTTCTGCCAGCTAACCTGTGCAGGTTTGAGTTCTACTCCATCAAGAGAGAGACCATGTTTTAAGCGATCTAAATCTTCAAAAGAGAGAGCCCCCTCTACGCGCACTAAATATTCTTTTTCGATGGGGCTGTTTTCACCAATCAATAATTTGGCGATACGACCATCTTGAGTCAGAACTAGCATGCCTGTAGAGTCAATATCTAGCCTGCCTGCTGGCGCTAGCCCTTTGGTATTAAAGCGAGGGCTTCTACCTTTATCAAGCGGGCTGGCAAAGTAATTTTCAGGGGTAATCAAAGAGGCCGCCGGTTGATATTCTTGTTCGTCGTCATAGTGAGAAATGTAGCCAACGGGTTTATTCAGAATGACGGTAATGCGAGAGGCTTGCTGTGCTTTGGCGCCAGATTGCAACTCAATTTTTTGATCACGGTAGGCGCGAACACCTAATTCATTCACCACTTCGCCATCTACTGTGACTAAGCCTTGCTCAATATATGAATCCGCTTCACGACGGGAGCAAAGGCCAAGCTCAGAGAGTAATTTTGAGACGCGTACTTTTTCTTCCATGCTTGCATTATCCGATATTAGGGTTAAATACTGGCCTGGAGTTAAGATGGGGGCAGACGAAATAAAAAAGCCTGCTCATAATTTAATAAAGGATGACCAAATGACTATTGCATTAAAAAAACCACCAATCTATAAAATCCTTTATTTTCAAGTACTTACAGCCGTTGTAATTGGTGTTTTGCTGGGTCATTTTTACCCAAGCTTGGGTACAGAAATGAAACCATTTGGGGATGCCTTCATTAAAGGCATCAAGATGTTAATTGCCCCCATTATTTTCTGTACGGTGGTTCTAGGTATTGCCGGCATGGAAGACATGAAGAAGGTGGGCAAAACTGGTGGACTCGCACTGTTGTACTTTGAGATTGTGAGCACGATTGCTTTGATGGTCGGCCTGGTTGTAGTGAATGTGCTTCAGCCTGGTTCTGGCATGAACATCGATCCAGCAAGCTTAGACACCAAAGGAATTGCTTCGTATACCGGGCCCGGAAAAATAGGTACTACTACAGATTTCTTAATGAATATTATCCCGAGCAGTGCGGTTGATGCATTTGCTAAGGGTGAAATTTTGCAGGTCCTTTTCATTGCAATCTTGTTTGGATTTGCATTGCATAAGTTCGGTGGTCGTGGAACTATGGTGTTCGACTTAATTGAAAAAACATCCCATGTTCTTTTTGACATGATTGGTGTGATTATGAAGTTCGCGCCTATTGGCGCATTCGGCGCAATGTCATTCACTATTGGCAAATACGGCATAGTCTCCTTGTTCTCTTTGGGCAAACTCATGGGCGCGTTTTATTTAACCTGCCTGCTCTTTGTGTTCATTGTCTTAGGAATCATCGCGCGAATTAATGGGTTCAATATTTTTAAATTCGTGCGCTACATTAAAGAAGAGTTGTTAATTGTTTTAGGTACTTCATCATCCGAATCCGTCTTGCCACGCATGATGGAAAAAATGGAGCTGTTGGGCGCCAAGAAAACTTGTGTTGGCCTCGTTATTCCAGCGGGTTATTCATTCAACTTAGACGGTACTTCTATTTATCTAACAATGGCCGCAGTATTTATTGCGCAAGCAACCAATACGCCGATGACACTCATGCAGGAGGTCACACTCTTGCTAGTGCTGTTGCTCACATCTAAGGGTGCAGCAGGCGTTACTGGTAGTGGCTTTATCGTTTTGGCGGCTACTCTTTCTGCTGTCGGAGATGTTCCGGTTGCTGGTTTGGCAATCATCTTGGGTATCGACCGCTTTATGTCTGAAGCGCGAGCACTTACCAATTTGGTGGGTAATGGCGTGGCTACGATTGTGGTTGCCAAATGGACTGGCGAGCTAGACCAAAAGCAATTAACTAGTGTGCTAAATCGCGACAATTGGATTGAGGCACAAGAGCCGGAACTAATCTTAGATCAAAAGCAGGACAAAATGCGCTGAGAATTAAGTGCGCACAATGTGAACGCTACAGGGAGCCTCTTCGACGATTTTGGTCATTGAGGTTCTCCAAGGCGTTACCTTATTAGGTAGCTTATGTGATGCTCCAATTAAAATGAGGGAGGCATCATTGTCTTTGGCAAATTCAACGATTCGAGAGGCGGGATCAAGTGCCTCAAGTACATGATAGGAAATTCTTTCGGGCGGTAATTTGAGTGGCTTAGCCCACTCCATCAGCTGTACTAAGTGGCCGCGGACGATGCCGCTAGCTGTTTGACTTTCATGATTGCCTTCATAGGTTGGTGTGCTGGCAATCGTGCTCAAGCAAATTAGGCGACTTTCAGGATGGGCCTGTAATAAATTTTTTGCCGTAATTTGCATGCGCTCACGCAGAGCTTCATCGGATTGACGTGTATCTATCGCAGCAATCATGAGGGGTGCATCAAGGCTGCCCATACTAGGCCGGGGGCTGGGAGAGGGCTCGTAACCAGCGGCTTTGAACATGCCTTTGAGGTTTTCCCAAAAGCTAGGTGGCTCAACGCGGTCGGCGCGTTCGGTGAGCGTAACGCCCTCGGGGTCTCGCAATACTTGACGTAATCGCGCAGCGCTTTGATAGCGATCGGCAGCGCGTGGCTCTAGACATCTCAGTACTACCTCTTGTAACCAGCGAGGAATTTCTCTGCGAATAGCGCGTGGTGGAAAGGGCTCTGCCCACATCCGTTTGCGTAGACCACTCATTGTTTGGGGGTTGCCAAATGGCAGTTCGCCAGTCAGCAGCTCGTACATGATCACGCCAATAGAAAAAATATCACTTCGCGAATCAGAGCGAATACCGGCTACTTGTTCAGGAGAAATATAAGGTGCAGAGCCGATACCTTTTCGCATCTCTTCTGCAAGCAAGTCTGGGTATCGAGCGTGGTGCGACAAACCAAAATCAATGAGCGTTAACTTTCCCTTCTCATCAATCAAAATATTTTCAGGTTTGACGTCGAGATGAATGGCGTCCTGCGAGTGAAGTGATTGAACGGCTTGCGCCAAATCTGCGCCAATGCGCACTACCTCATCAATCGTAAATACCTTGCCTTCTTTGATGTAATCCTCTAATGGCCGGCCCCCAACCCTTTCCATTGCAATATAAGGACGCGTGGCCATATTGCCCGAACCTAAATATTGAGGAACATAAGGACTTTTTAGGGACCGCAGGATGGTGAGTTCGGTTTCAAAGCCAATCAAACTTTCAACCGGTTGATCTCTGCCAACACGCGGGATTTTTAGCAAGATAGGGACATTTATTCCCTCTTTAGTTGCTGAAAAAAGACTAGCCATTCCACCGCGGTGAACTTCCTTGCCTAAGACAAATCCATCTACTACTTTGCCTTCTTGAAATATATCGTCTACTGCTTGAATGTCGGTATTGATTGGCATTGTTTATTTGCCAGTGATGAGGCGGTTTGCCAGGTCTTCTGGCAGGCCAGCGCGACGTACTTTCTCTGCGGCAGTATAGTGATCGTAGGGGGTACGATGAAATGTAAGCACTTCTGAAGCGGGCTCAAAAACAGCAAAGCAGGCTTCTGGATTGCCATCTCTGGGCTGACCAAGAGAGCCGACAACACCTACCCATTGGCGATGAGGTAGTACCGGAATTTCATCACCAGGGTGTGGTGCAAATCGAATGAGTTTCCCAACAGCGCTTTGATAAAAAAGCGCTTGCTCATGCGCATGACCAACAAAAGTGTAGTTTTTCCCAGAGCTTTGTACACAACGCCATGCACTCATGCTGTCAGTAATGTAATTCCACTCTGCTGGATTGTAAGCGGAGGCATGCACAAAACAAATCTGATCTTCTTGAACCATCAGAGGAAGATTTTTAAGGAAGCCTACATGGTCATTATTTAGTTGAGATTTAGTCCACTCAATGGCGGCATTGGCACTGGCGTTCATTTGATTGCGGCTATCTTTAAAAACAGCCTCATCATGGTTGCCAAGAATGGCAATCGCTTTTTTGTTTTCTACGAGCGCGGCAACGCGTTCAAGCAGCGCAACAGGATCAGCGTTATAACCCACGAGATCACCCAGAAACACCATGCGAGTAACGCCAAGTTCCTCGGCGCGAGCCATGCAGGCATCAAAAGCTTCTAAATTGCTGTGGAGATCGGCAAATAGCCCAATACGTTCAGTCATCTCTTAATGATAGGACAAAAGGCCCCTAGTTAGAAGGGTTATAGGGGCTCGGACCATTATCTGGGCGATTTTTAAAGCGCTTGTGAACCCAGTAGTATTCCGCCGGCCGAAGTCGAATTTCTTCCTCAAAGCATTGATTAAGGCGTGCGGTGTCTGACTTGGGGTCTGCCCCAGGAAAATTCTCTAAAGGCTTCCCAATTTCGCAAAGGTAACCTGACTCATCTGCTTTTAATGTGGTGGTCATTAAGCATACGTCTGCGCCAGTAATTTTTGCTAAGCGAGAAATGGTGGTGATGGTATTTGTTTGAATTCCAAAAAATGGCACAAATTCAGAATCCTTAAGGCCTAAATCAAGATCCGGCGCAATGATGATGAAGTCTCCATTACGAATTTCTCTGATGATCGCTTTTGCATTGCCTTGGCGATCAATTGAATTTCCACCAAAGCGATTACGCCATTCCACAATTCGTTTATTAAAAAATGGATTCTTCATTCTCTGGAAAAATCCTGAAGTACGCGGCCAATGTTTTGTTTTAGAGAGCGCGCTCAAAATAATGCTGCCCTCAATCCCTGTGAAATGCATGTTTACTAAAATGCGCGGTTTCTTGCTTGAGAGATCAACCGCTGACTTCACTTCAATCATATTGCTCAGTTGTTTAGAGCTGCCACACCAGATAATGCTTTTCTCTACCAGACTACGCCCAAGCAATCGCCAGTGCTCTTTGGCAAGACCGTCGATTTCAGCTGCACTTAGTTTTGGAAAGCATAAATGGAGATTTGTTTTGACCACTCGACTTCTATCGCTTGGAATTCGAGCCGCAATATATCCAAGGCCGTAGCCCAGCGCAACCAGAAGCCTGTATGGCAAAAGGGTAAGCAGCTTGAGTAGAACGACGACTACTTGATTGGAGAAAGACTTCAGCAAATTAGTTTTGCTCTGATTCGTAACGCTTTACGGATTTAGCATAGCGCTCTGCCATTTCTTCAATAGAGCTACTTGACATTCCCAAATCATTTACTAGGCCAGTTTCAAGGCGATAAGCCCAGCCATGAACAGTGAGATCTTGCCCGCGTGCCCAAGCATCTTGCACGATGGTTGTTTCGCATACGTTAACTACTTGCTCAATGACATTGAGTTCGCAAAGGCGATCTTGACGCTTAGGGGTTGGAATAGTCTCGCCTAAATACCGCCCATGTTTTTGATGCACATCCTTAACGTGACGCAACCAGTTATCTGCAAGGCCTATGCGTTTATCAGTTAGTGCTGCATGGACGCCTGAGCAACCATAGTGGCCGACTACCAGGATGTGTTTGACCTTGAGAAGGTCAATCGCAAATTGGATAACGGATAAACAATTTAAATCGGTGTGAACAACTACATTTGCAACATTTCGGTGAACGAATAATTCACCAGGTAGTAGGTTCACGATTTCATTCGCTGGCACTCGACTATCGGAGCAACCAATCCATAGATATTCAGGGGCTTGTTGAGAAACGAGGCGCTTAAAGAAATTGGCATCTTCCGCCACCATGCTTTCGGCCCAGGTACGATTATTGGCAAATAGCTGTTCTAGCGCTTGAGAATTCTTCATCGTCATGCTTTCAGTTTAAAGTACTTTAATGATGCCCAATTGGTTAAAACAAACCCCCACCGGAATTACCTTAAATTTACATTGCCAGCCAGGAGCCAAGGTGACCAAGGTCGTTGGCCTGCATGATGGTTGCTTAAAGATTTCTTTACAGGCACCTGCCTTAGAAAATAAGGCTAACGAGCTCTTATTAGCCTGGCTTTCTAAGCAATTAAGAGTGCCTCAAAAACAAATTCAATTCGTTTCTGGCCAGAATAGCCGCAAGAAACGAGTAGAAATTTGGGGGCCTATTAGTCCCGAGCAAATTGTGCAGTTGTTGAGCCCTTGATTTAAAGGTCGGCGCTTACCAAAATATTGCCCATAAGATTCCCAAAATAAGCACCCACTTACCTACGTAATAAACTGAGCGATGTTTTGCTTTGAGCTTTTTGGCTTGTGCGCGGAGATGGTAAAAATAGGTAAACAGAATATTTACAAAGCCTATTTTCTCGCCTTCAACATTTTGAGATGATGCAGCGCTCATGACATACCGCCCAAACCAGCGATTAAATAGAGCGACTGCCTTAGTGTGAACCGGGCGTTCGACATCGCAAAATAAGATGATTCTTTGCTGATCTGTTTCATTGGCAGCGAAATGAATGTAAGTTTCATCAAACATGACCGCTTCGCCATCTTTCCAGAAATAACGCTCTCCATCCACATCAATAAAACATTTGGGATCGTTGGGAGTCGCTAGGCCAATGTGATAGCGCAAGGAGCCTGCATAGGGGTCACGATGGCGCACCAGCGTTGCTCCAGGCGGCAGAGAGGCGAACATGGCAGCCTTGACCGAGGGTATTGATTTAAGCAGTGCAACCGTTTTGGGGCAACCTGCTTGGGCCGAGGGCACTTCTTTTCCATACCAGCAGAGGTGAAAACGCTTCCATCCAGTGCGAAAAAAGGAGTTAAAGCCAATATCGTTGTATCCAGTTGCCGCAGCAATAGAGCCACCTTCCTGCAGTGAAAGCGCTTCTTGTCGAATCATTTCCCAGTTATCTTGGATGGGCTGCATTTCAGGAAATTGGCTTACTGGAATAAAAGCACCAGATTTTACTTTTGAAAATAAATACAAAAGTGCATTTACGGGAGCCAAAAGCACTTGGTAGTCGGTAAGGGATCTAACGACTCCAAAACGAATCTTTCCTCTGAAATAGACGTAAACGGCCGATGCAATAAAAATAAAAAAGATGATGTGGCGAATTTCCATGAGTTTTGTCTAAGTGAGGTAATTATTAATATTTTAATTTGTATATCAGATCTAAATTGACTATTTCTTATGCTTGGATGCTCATATACTTCAAGCAGAGGGTTTGAAAACCGGCCTAGGGTTTATGTGGAGTTTTACTAAGGATGATCTTATGAATAGCTTTATAAAGTGGCTCTTAAGCCTTGTTTTAATTGGGTTAGTGGGTATTTCAGTCTATACATGGGGAATGCTAACTTGGAGCTATGGCAGTGGTGAGCGTGCAGGGTATGTCCAGAAATTCTCTAATCGCGGTTACGTATGCAAAACTTGGGAAGGCGAATTAGCCATGGTTTCTATGCCGGGCACGATGTCAGAAAAATTCTTCTTTACGGTGCGCGAAGATGCTGTGGCGCAAAAAATCAATGCTAATTTAGGTAAAAAGGTGGCCCTAAAGTATGAGCAACACATTGGTTTGCCAACTACCTGTTTTGGCGATACCGAGTATTTTGTTTCTGATATTACTGTTTTGGATGAGTAATTTGTAGTCGTAGTAAAAAATTGCTGTAACGCAACTTTATTTTTGTAATTTTTTGTGGTTAAAATCATATAAGCGTAATGTGCGCTGACATCAATATCTATAAGGAGCTTCACTTGAACAAAGCCGAACTAATCGCAGCGATTGCTGACGACGCGGAGATATCTAAAGCCAAAGCTGAATTCGCATTGAATTCTGCAATCGACACAATTATCAAAGCTGTTACTAAAGGTGACTCAGTACAACTGATCGGCTTTGGTACTTTTGCTTCTGGCAAACGTGCAGCACGTATGGGTCGTAACCCAAAAACTGGCGAGCCACTCAAAATTGCTGCTGCAAAAACTGTTAAGTTTTCTGCTGGTAAAGCATTTAAAGATTCAGTTAACAAGCGTAAGAAGTAATTCTTCCTTTGTTGATAAAAAAGCCCGGCATGCCGGGCTTTTTTATTCCTTCAAAAATCTCAATCAATCAGATGCAACACTAAGCTGAGTTAGCTTTGCACTAAACGACGGTGACGATGGATGCTCATTAATATCCCTGCGCCAAAACCAAGCGTCACTAATGCAGTGCCACCATAACTAATAAATGGAAGTGGCACACCAACTACTGGCAAGAGACCACTCACCATGCCAATGTTGACAAATGCATAGGTAAAGAAAATTAAAGTCACTGACGCACCTAAGAGACGCGTAAATAAGTTTGGCCCGCTCGCCGAGATCGCTAAACCTCTTTTAATGAGCGCGAAGAACAAGGCAATCAATATCAGATTACCCAATAAGCCAAATTCCTCAGAGAAAACTGCAAAGACAAAGTCAGTATGTTTTTCTGGAATAAATTCTAGATGTGCTTGCGTTCCTTGGAACCAACCTTTGCCAAAGAATCCGCCAGAGCCAATTGCAATCATGGATTGAATGGTATGAAAGCCCTTTCCAAGTGGGTCGCTAGTCGGATCTAGCAGAGTACATATGCGATGCTTTTGATAGTCGTGCACAAATGGCCACACTACATCATGGGCACAAATAGTGCCGCCAAAAATAATGATTAACAAAATACCAATAACACCCAAGCCAACAAACGGCAGTATCCATTTCCACGGTAGGCCCGCCAAGATGATGACGTATAGTCCTGCCGCAAAAACGAGTAGCGCCGTTCCCAGGTCCGGTTGGCGTGCAATTAAAAAAACTGGTATCGCTAAGATCACAGTAGCAATACCATAGTCCCAAGATTTTTGAATGCCTTCTCGCTTTTGAAAGTACCAAGCAAGCATCAGTGGCATTGCAATCTTCATGATCTCGGATGGCTGAATGACAACTCCAATATTGAGCCAGCGACGAGCACCCTTTTTAATGAGTCCGAATGCGGCTACTGCTATTAAGAGGGCAACACCAAATCCATAAATCCAAACTGCACCCATCTCCAACCACTTAGGTGGAATACGTGAAACGATCCACATCACTAAAAACGAGAGTGCGAGGTTGCGCAATTCATCTGTAATTTGTACGGGAGTATTTTGACTTGCAGATAAAAAAGTACAAAAGCCAACAGCCGCTAAGCCAAGCAGAATAAAGCCTAGCTGGCGGTCTAAACCAGCGAAGATGCTGGAGAAAAATACTTTAACTTTGATTAAGGGGCTCTTTTCCATTCAGGAACCTCCCTGGGCCACTTGCCCTCAATGTAGTAGTCCAATGCTTGACGTGCAATCGGAGCAGCATACTGTGCGCCGAAGCCTGCGTTCTCTACAACCATTGCAATCACAATGGTTGGTTTATCCGCTGGAGAAAATGCGATATACAAGGCATGGTCGCGCAAAAATTCTGCTGTGGATCCATGCTTGTAATCTTTGGAGTTCAAGCTAAATACCTGCGCAGTTCCAGTTTTCCCACCCACTTGATATCCAGTGCCTTTAAATGCTGCGGCAGATGTGCCGGAGTTATTAACCTCGACCATGGCCTTCTTAATCACTTCAATATTCTCAGCATTGAGATCGATGCGATAACTTTCTTTTGGAGTTGTCAGTACTCTGTTGCGAGTAAATGGATCTTCAATGGCTTTGACTAAGTGGGGCTTCATCACAATTCCGTTATTAGCTACGTTTGCCATGGCATGGGCTAATTGCAAAATTGTGAAAGCGTTGTAACCCTGTCCAATACCCAGGGAAATAGTTTCACCCTCGTACCATTTTTGCTGCTCAGGTTTTTTGAAAGTATTTTTCTTCCACTCGGTAGATGGCAAAACACCCCTTGCTTCGCCTTGTAAATCAATGCCAGTAATTTGACCAAAGCCCAATGGCTTCATAAAATCAGCAATCATGTTTACGCCCATGTCTCGGGCAAGCATGTAGTAATACGTGTCACAAGATTCAACAATCGACTTTTGCATATCGACTATTCCGTGACCACCTTTTTTATCATCCCGGAAGGTGTGGTTGCCAAAGTCAAAGTAGCCAGGATCCGAAATTGTTTGTGATGGAGTGCGCTTTTTATTTTCTAAAGCTGCTAATGCCATGAAAGGTTTGTAAGTAGATCCGGGTGGATAGATTCCTTTCAGTGGGCGGTTATATAGCGGCTTCTGTGGAGAGTCATTCAACTCTTTCCAAGTCACCGAATCAATGCCTTCAACAAAATCATTCGGGTTGAAGTTGGGCTTAGAGACAAAAGCCAATACATCACCTGTCGCTGGTTCAATAGCCACAAATGCACCGCGGAAATTTCCATACAGTTGCTCAACTAAATATTGGAGCTTGATGTCAACTGAGAGAACTACATTTTTGCCCGGAACTGATGGTGCGCTAGAAAGCGTGCGCACTGGTTTGCCGCCCGCAGTAATTTCTACTTGATCGTAACCAGGCACGCCACGTAATACATTTTCATAACTTTGTTCCAGGCCAATCTTTCCAACGTATTGAATGCCCGGCAAAAAAGAAGCCTGCAAAGCATCGGGATCATCGGCCTTGGCGCCCTCAATTTCAGTCTGCATGCGCTCTTTGTCGCGTTGCGAAACGCGGCCAATATAGCCAATCAGGTGGGAGGCCAATTCGTTATATGGATACTCCCGAAAGCTTCTGGCCCGGATTTCTACCCCAGGAAAGCGATAGCGATTGGCCATAAACCGTGCAGTTTCGGTCTCGTTGAGCATGGATCGCAGGGGGAAAGTGCCCATATTGCGAGAATCTTCTAGGGAACGCTTGAAATTGCGACGATCCCGGGGCGAAATAGCAACGATTTCAGAAAGCTCATTGATGAGCTGATCTACGTTTCCTTTGACTTCTTCAGCATTCACATCCAATGTAAGGGCAGAATAATTTCGACCAATCACGATGCCATTGCGATCAATAATGAGTCCGCGATTTGCCGGCGCCGGAACCAGGGCAATGCGATTGCTTTCAGCCAGAAGTGCGTATTTCCCGTGGCTTACTAGTTGTAGCCATACAAGACGGGTGATGAGTAGTAAAAAGCAAAATGTGACAAATAGAGTCGCAATATGAATGCGCTCTTGAAAGGAGTCGAGATCGGGTTTTTTAAAAGAAACCATACCGCCTCTTAAAGGGGTCGATTGTGATCAACATCTATAGGGCGACGTTGCGGCGCAAGCAAGATGCGAGTGGCTAGCGGCCAAAGCATCGCTTCAATCAAAGCCTGGATTGCGCCAGTTAAAGCCCACCAATAGAGCTCACCGCTGAGCAGCCAATGGGCGAGCACAGGAAATAGCGATACCAATAAGAAAATGGGAAGTAGGTGTAGGGCTTGCGAAAGAACGGTGAGAGCCACAATGCGCCTGTGCCATGAGATAGCAAGGTAGGCGACTAGGGAATAACTAAAGGCGTGCAATCCTAATAAATCGGAATTATGTACATCGATCATCAAGCCCAAAATGAAGGCGGTGATGACGCTGACATAGCGATGTTGATGAATGTTCCAAAACACAATACACAGGATTAACCAATCTGGCACCCAACCGTAATTACCAATGGGCAATAGGTTTAATAGCAGCGCACAAAATAAGCTGAAATAAATAAAGACCGGATTTACCGGGCGCAGAATATAGCCGCTCTGGAAATCGATCATTGCATACCTCGCGCACGCGTTTGGCGTCTGCCGGGTGTATTGCTTAGTGGTGCACCAGAAGTGGATTTGCTATTCACAGTTGCCGCTTTGGCATCAAGTTGCGGATCGTACAACAGTGCAAGCGCTTGACGATAGCGATTTACTGCCGCAACGGGAACACAAAAGACGTTAGAAGAGTTCTTATCAACATTGCGCTCTATTTTGCTAATCACTGCTACTGCAAACCCTGGGGGGTAAACGCCATCAATGCCCGAGGTCAGCAAAATATCGCCAACCTCCAAATCGCTGGCTACCGGTAAATAGCGTAGCTCCAATGGATTGCCACGCCCCGCGCCAAATACAGCCGCACGAAGGCCGTTGCGGGCCACTTGAACTGGAACCGCAAAATCACGGTCTTCCAGCAGGGAAACCTCGGCAGAGCGCTCATAGAGGCGAACCACTTGACCCAAAATGCCAGAATCATTGGCAATCGGATTGCCAAGCTTTAGGCCATCATTGCTGCCACGATTGATTACGATGCGCTGCGAGATTGGATTGGGTGGATTAAATAGAATTTCTACCGGTAATGTTTTGAATGGAACCTGTTTTTGCAAAGTCATAAGCTCGCGCAGGTTTTGGTTTTCCACCATCAAAAATTCAGATTGATTTGCCAGCAAAGAAAGCTCTGCTTGACGTACTTTCATTACTTGGTTTTCTTGATCAAGAGTTGATCGGGTGGTGAAATATTCTGATGTTGCTTCGAAGGCGTTACGCGGTGCCATCATCACATATTCAAGAGGACGCAAAATCCAGTTGACATTATTGCGAATGGGGTCGAGTGCTTTGAAACGAAAATCGATCAGCATCAGAGCGATGCTGATCGACAGACAGACAATCAGTTTAAGTAAGGCCGGAATGCCCTGTCTGAAAAGTGGTGGAGCGCTATGTTGCAATTCCCTGGTCGACGTGTATGTCGCTTACTCGTGCGAGAACACTCCGCCTAACTTATCCATGCGCTCGAGTGCGATACCGCAACCACGAGCCACGCAAGTTAAGGGATCTTCTGCCACATGAATTGGCAAACCAGTTTCTTCAAGCAAGAGGCGATCGAGGTCGCGCAATAAGGCTCCGCCGCCAGTAAGCATCATGCCGCGTTCAGCAATATCGGACGCCAACTCTGGTGGAATTTGCTCGAGAGCTGCTTTTACCGCAGTCACGATTTGATTCAATGGATCAGTCAACGCCTCCAGAATTTCATTGCTTGTAACAGTGAAGCTACGTGGAATACCCTCAGAAAGATTGCGACCTTTAACTTCCATCTCGCGCACTTCAGCGCCAGGGAAAGCGGAGCCAATTGTTTTCTTAATCAGTTCAGCAGTTTGTTCGCCAATCAACATCCCGTAGTTACGACGAATGTAATTGGTAATCGCTTCATCAAACTTATCGCCACCAACACGAACAGAGCCTTTGTAAACCATGCCGCCTAATGACATCACGCCAACTTCAGTTGTGCCGCCACCGATATCAACCACCATCGAACCAGCAGCTTCTGAAACCGGGAGGCCAGAACCAATTGCAGCTGCCATTGGTTCTTCAATGAGGAACACTTGCGATGCGCCGGCACCTAATGCAGATTCGCGAATCGCACGACGCTCAACCTGGGTAGAACCACAAGGAACGCAAATGATGATGCGTGGGCTAGGCTTTAGTAATTTGCTTTCGTGCACAAGCTTGATAAATTGCTTGAGCATTTGTTCGGTGATGGTGAAGTCGGCAATTACGCCATCTTTCATTGGGCGAATGGCCTCAATATTCCCTGGAACCCGACCCAACATCGCTTTTGCCTCTTTGCCGACGGCCAAAATGGTCTTTTTGCCGTTTGGACCGCCTTCTTGGCGAATTGCCACAACCGAAGGTTCATCGAGGACAATACCCCGCTCACGCATATAAATTAAGGTGTTGGCGGTTCCTAGGTCGATGGCTAGGTCATTGGAAAAGTAGCTGCGGAAAAAACCGAACATGATGTAGTGGGAAAATAGAAAGTGTTAATGAAAATATATAGGAATGATACTCTCGTCCCATGAAACTTGATGATGTCCAGCGCATTGCGCACCTATCTAGGCTTGAGTTAAATCAGGCAGAAGCCGAGGCAGTTTTGCCTCAATTACAGGCCATTTTTTCTTTGGTTGAGGAAATGCAGGCCGTGGATACCACTGGTCTTGAGCCATTGGCTCACCCAATCCTCTTTTTGCGGGATTTGGCCCAGCCCATGCGCGTTGATCAAGTTACTGAATCAGATCATCGTGCCGAAAATATGCAGTCAGCCCCTGCTCAGCATGACGGCTATTTCTTGGTGCCAAAGGTGATCGAATGAGTTGGCACAACACCCCTATCGCCTTAATGGCAAAAGCACTTGCTGCAAAAGAGGTATCCAGTACAGAGCTAACCCAGTACTTCTTAGACCGTATTGAGGCTGGAAAACAGTGGAATGCCTATCTTGATGTGAATGCTTACTTAAGTTTAGAGAAAGCAAATAAGGCAGATCAACTGATTTCCTCCGGCAAGGCTGGAAAGTTAACAGGCATCCCCGTTGCGCACAAAGACGTCTTTGTAACGCGTGGTTGGAAGTCAACAGCTGCCTCCAAAATCTTGGCTGGATATCAGAGTCCTTTTGATGCCACGGTGGTGGCTAATTTGGGCATTCCCGATGAAAGTAATCCCCATGGTGCTGGCATGGTTTGCCTGGGCAAAACCAATATGGACGAGTTTGCGATGGGCTCCTCGAATGAAAACTCTGCCTTTGGGCCGGTGTTAAACCCTTGGAATGCTGCTCACGTAGCGGGAGGCTCGTCCGGTGGCTCTGCTGCGGCTGTAGCGGCAGGATTGGCTCCGATTGCAACTGGCACAGATACGGGTGGATCAATTCGCCAGCCAGCAGCATTTTGTGGATTAACCGGCATTAAGCCTAGTTATGGGCGCGTATCGCGCTACGGCATGATTGCTTACGCTTCATCGCTCGATCAAGCTGGGCCGATGGGCAAGACTGCAGAAGACTGCGCCTTGTTGCTGTCTGCAATGTCTTCGCATGATCCGCGTGACTCCACCTCTTTGGCTGACTCTGGTGAAGATTACGCTCGTTACCTCAATCAACATTGGAAGGAAGGCAATGCCAATCCCGCAAAACCATTGGAGGGTTTGCGTGTTGGTTTGCCTAAAGAATTTTTTGCAGAAGGTTTAGCCGCTGATGTTGCTAAATCCGTTACTGAAGCCACTAAGCTTTTAGAAAATTTAGGCGCTACATTAATTGAAGTCAGCTTGCCTAAAACCAAGTTATCCATACCGGTGTATTACGTTTTAGCGCCAGCAGAAGCATCGAGTAACTTGAGTCGCTTTGATGGTGTGCGTTATGGGTATCGTGCCAATGAGTATCGTGATCTCAATGATATGTATGCCAAGTCACGCACCGAAGGTTTTGGTGAAGAAGTGAAGCGCCGCATCATGATTGGAACCTATGTGCTATGTCATGGTTACTATGATGCTTACTATCTTCAGGCACAAAAAATTCGTCGCATTATTGCAGCGGATTTTCAAGCTGCATTCAATCAGTGCGATGTCATCCTGGGGCCTGTAGCCCCTGACGTGGCTTGGCGTTTGGGCGAGAAATCTAAAGATCCCGTGCAAATGTATTTAGAAGATATTTATACGCTCTCTACTAACTTGGCAGGCTTGCCAGCGATGAGTGTCCCTTGTGGATTTAATACAAACAACTTGCCAATTGGCATGCAGCTCATTGGTAATTATTTTTCTGAAGCGCGCTTGTTGCAAGTGGCTCATCAATATCAGCAAGCCACTGATTGGCATTTGCGTCCAGCAAGTGAGGTGGCATGATGCAATGGGAAGTCGTTATTGGTCTAGAGACCCACGCGCAGTTGCAAACTCAGTCCAAGATTTTTAGTGGCGCAAGTACGCGCTTTGGCGCCGCGCCAAACACGCAAGCGTGTGCGGTGGATTTAGCATTGCCTGGCGTTTTGCCTGTACTTAATCGTCAAGCGGTAGAGCATGCGATTCGATTTGGTTTAGCAGTAAATGCGAAGATTTCGCCGGCAAGTATCTTTGCTCGCAAGAATTATTTCTACCCAGATCTACCCAAGGGCTATCAAATCAGCCAGATGGAGATCCCGGTTGTTGTTGGCGGGTATCTTGAGATCTTGGTTGGGGATGAAATAAAAGTAGTTGAACTCACTCGCGCCCATATGGAGGAGGATGCTGGTAAATCAGTCCATGAAGAAGGCTTTACAGGCCCTCATGGCGAGCTCTCTAGCGGGATTGATTTGAACCGCGCCGGCACACCACTCCTCGAGATTGTTACTGAGCCAGTGATGCGCAGTGCCGCTGAGGCCGTTGCCTATGCCAAGGCTTTGCATGGCTTGGTGGTGTGGCTGGGAGTTTGTGACGGCAATATGCAAGAAGGCTCTTTCCGTTGCGATGCGAACGTTTCTGTTCGCCCTAAAGGCCAGGCTGAATTCGGTACCCGTTGCGAAATCAAAAACTTGAACTCCTTCCGCTTTTTAGAGGAAGCCATTCAATATGAAGTGCGTCGTCAAATCGAGCTGATTGAAGATGGCGGTGCCGTTGTTCAAGAAACCCGACTTTACGATCCTGACCGTGGCGAAACCCGCAGTATGCGCAGTAAAGAAGATGCTAACGACTATCGCTACTTCCCCGATCCTGACTTATTGCCCGTTGTGATTGATGATGCATGGATTACAGATGTGCGCAGCAAGATGCCAGCATTACCTGCTCAATTACGCGAGCAGTGGCAAACCGAGTTTGGCTTAAGTGCATACGATGCGCAGTTGCTCACGCAAGATCGCGACACAGCAAAAGTATTTGAAGCATTGTTGGTAATCGTAGGTAAGCCATTGGCAAAGGCCGCAGCCAATTTAATTGCTGGTGAATTTGCTTCCTCCTTAAATCGTGCAAGCATTGCTGCAGCTGACGCGCCATTAAAAGCGGAGCATTTAGCGCCACTACTGACGCGTGTGGCAGATGGCACTATCTCCAACAAGATTGCTAAAGATATCTTTGCCATTCTTTGGGAAGAGGCGATTGCAGGTAAAGCTATTAGCACGGTTGATCAGGTGATTGACGCTAAAGGATTGAAGCAAATTAGTGATAGTGGAGCCATTGAGGCCATCATTGATCAGGTGTTAGCCGCTAACCAGAAATCGGTTGAAGAGTTCCGCTCGGGCAAAGAGAAGGCATTTAACGCTCTCGTTGGCCAGATCATGAAAGCCTCTCAAGGCAAAGCAAACCCTGGTCAGGTGAATGAGCTCTTGCGTAAAAAGCTTGCTTAACCAAAGAACATATTTAGAAAGTAATACATGAGTGCAATCGATCCAAAGCAAGCCGAACAAGAAGAGTTAGTTGCTGAGTGGTTGCGTTCAACCCCAGGCTTCTTTGAGCGTTACGCCGATCTCTTTAATGAGATTCGGATTAAGCATCCACATGAGGATCGTGCGATCTCTTTGCAAGAGCGTCAGATGACGATATTGCGTACACAAAATCAAGAGCTCAATCGTCGCTTAAGTGAAATGTTGCACTTTGGAAGCCGTAATGACAAAACCCAACAAAGTTTGGTTGCTTGGTTATTGTGTTTGATGAAGGCCAACAATAAGGCTGATGTGGAGTCTGCGATAACTTCGGGCTTGGCCGAAGTATTCGAAGTAGAGTCTGCACAATTACTGTCGCCTAACTCTGCTTTTGGCCCTTGGGTCGATACACCTCTGTGTGGCTCTGCTAAGGAGTTGGCAGTAGCAAGCGTAGATTTGTTAGCAAGCCAGACAAGCATTAATCCTGAATGGCAAAGCATGGTGGCCATTGGGTTGCCATTAGGCAAAAGTATTGGTGCCACTCAATCGCCTGCAGTATTACTGTTAGCCAGCAAGGATGAATCCCGCTTTACGGCAGATATGGGCGCTTTCTATTTGCGTCAGATTGCTGAATTAACTGCCGCAGCTTTGGATCGTATCCAGGCTTATGAAATTAAAGTCGACTGAACTACACCCCCTCATGCAAGAGTATTTGCATGAGTTACATGTGTTGCGTCAGCTCTCGCCGCATACGCTTAAAGCGTACGGCATGGATTTGAGCGATCTACAAAATTTCGCCCTTGAGGACAATATTGAGTTGTTAAGAGTGAGTAACGGCCATGTGCGTCGTTGGGCTGGCCGTTTGCACTCCAAAGGTAAATCCTCAAGAAGTATTGCGAGAGCGCTTTCTGCATGGCGTGGCTGGTATGACTGGCTTACCGAGAAAGATGCCAGGCGTGATGCCCGTGCTGGTAAGGTAACAAGCAATTTAATTGCTAACCCGGTTGACGATGTAAAGGCGCCTAAGCGCTTGAGGTCTTTGCCCAAGGCTTTGTCTGTCGAGCAGGCGCTTGCCCTGGTAAACCAAGCCGTGAAAGAAGCGGAAGAAAAAAAGGATTTGGAATCAATCCGAGATGCAGCCATTATTGATTTGCTTTACTCATCAGGCCTGCGTCTTTCAGAGCTCTTGGGAATTGATGTGATGCAAAGCAAAAATCGTCAGCATGAATCTGCTGGTTGGTTGGATTGGAATGCTGCTGAAGTAACAGTTTTAGGTAAGGGCGGCAAGCGACGTTCAGTACCTGTTGGTGTGCCTGCAATGAAATCACTTGCTACCTGGCGAGAGCTGCGTGATGCTGGAAACTATTCAGAAGAATCCATCGCCTTGTTTTTGTCAGCAACGGGTAAGCGCTTATCACCACGTACCGTACAAGCAAGACTGCGGACTTTAGCTATGCGCGCTGGATTGCCCACCCATGTGCATCCTCATATGATGCGCCATAGCTTTGCCAGCCACGTGCTGCAATCCTCACAGGATTTACGTGCAGTACAGGAGATGCTAGGGCACGCCAGCATTGCTAGTACCCAGATTTATACCTCTTTAGATTTTCAGCACCTAGCTCAGGCATACGATAAAGCGCATCCGCGCGCAAAGGCTGGCAAAGGCTGAGGAACTCGGTAAGATAGAAGGTTTCCCGCTTTGGGAATTGTTGGCTTTTAGATTTTGATTGGATCATCCATGGCATTAATTCCAGTAACGATTTTGACGGGCTTCTTGGGAAGCGGCAAAACCACTTTGCTTAAACACATCTTGACTGAAGAGCATGGCAAAAAAATTGCCGTCATTGAGAATGAATTCGGTGAAGAGAATATTGATAACGACATCTTGGTGCAAGACAACCAAGAGAACATTGTGCAAATGAGCAATGGTTGTATTTGCTGCACCATTCGTGGCGATCTCGTGGATGCTTTAAACGAGCTTTGGGAGCAACGCAAAGATAAGAAGATTAGTTTTGATCGTGTCGTGATTGAAACCACAGGCGTTGCTAATCCTGGCCCCGTCGCTCAGACATTCTTTATGGATGATGATGTGGCAGACCATTATGTTTTAGATGCTGTAGTGACCCTGGTGGATGCCAAGCACGGTCAGCAACAACTCAATGAGCATGAAGAGGCTCAGCGCCAAGTTGGCTTTGCCGATCAAATCTTTATTACTAAGACCGATTTAGTGACGCCTGCTGAAGTAGATGCCTTACGTAATCGCCTGATGCATATGAACCCAAGAGCGCCTATTGCAGGCATTTCTAAGGGCGTGGTGCCCTTGAATGCTGTCTTAGACCTCAAGGGCTTCAATCTCAATGCCAAGTTGGATATTGACCCCCATTTCTTAGAGCAGGACGATCATGACCATGCTGATTGCGGTCATGATCATAGTCACGATCATGATCACAGTACCTGTGGCCATGATCATAGTCACGACCACCAGCACCAGCACCATGGCCATGCTGGCCATACTGATCGTATCCAATCCTTTGTTTTTCGTAGTGATAAACCCTTTAATCACAAAAAGTTGGAAGACTTCCTGGGAGGCATTTTGGAGGTCTTTGGAGAGAAGATGTTGCGCTATAAAGGCGTGCTCTATGTGAAGGGAAGTAGCCGAAAAGTAGTGTTCCAGGGCGTTCACCAGATGATGGGCAGTGATTTAGCTGGCCCATGGGGCACAGAACCCAAGCAAACCCGTATGGTCTTTATAGGCATCGATTTGCCCAAGGACACCCTATTGGCAGGGCTTGAGGGCTGTTTGGCCTAGCAAGATTCGGGTACAATCCGCCGCCACGGCCCATATTGATGAATATTAATAAAAGGGCCGTAAAAGTTTGGCAGAATGAGGCAATAATGCTTCAAACCAGGAAAGAATGAGATGACGGTAAAAACAGCAACAAAACCAGCAACCGCTGCAAAAGCTAGTAGCAAGGCTGCGAGCGCTAAGGTTGCAAAAGGTGCTCCATTAACTGAGGCAGAGTTGCTCAAGATGTCCGACAAGGACTACATGAGTGCTGCGCAGTTAGATTTTTTCCGTCAAAAACTGCTCACTCTTAAAAACGACATTTTAAAGAATGCCTCTGAGACAACAGAGCATCTGCGTGAAAATATTTTGGTTCCTGATCCTGCCGATCGTGCAACGATTGAAGAGGAGCATGCATTGGAACTGCGCACGCGTGATCGTGAGCGCAAGCTGCTCAAAAAAGTAGAGCAAGCATTGGCGCGCATTGAATCTGGCGACTATGGATGGTGCGAAGAAACTGGTGAGCCAATCGGCTTGAACCGTTTAATTGCAAGGCCTACAGCCAATTTATCTCTTGAGGCTCAAGAGCGTCGTGAACTCCGTCAAAAATTATTTGGCGAATAAATTTTAAGTAGCGATGACTAAGCATTTACCAACTATTAGTGATATCTCTCCTTTATTAAAGGCGGAGATTCTTGCTGAGGCTTTGCCTTATATTCGTGCGTATCACGGCAAGACTATTGTGATTAAGTATGGCGGAAATGCCATGGTGGAAGAACGTCTCAAGGAAAGTTTTGCGCGTGACGTGATCTTGTTAAAGCTTGTTGGCATGAATCCAGTAGTAGTTCATGGGGGAGGCCCACAAATTGATGAGGCCTTGAAGAAGATTGGTAAGACCGGTACTTTTATTCAAGGTATGCGCGTAACCGATGAAGAAACCATGGAAGTAGTGGAATGGGTTCTAGGCGGCGAGGTGCAGCAGGATATTGTGATGTTGATTAACCACTTTGGCGGCCAGGCTGTTGGCTTGACTGGTAAAGACGGCGGATTGATTCACGCTAAGAAAATGAAGATTCCTAGCGATAAAGAGCCGGGCAAGATGGTGGATATCGGTTTTGTTGGTGAGATCGAGGCAATTAATCCTGCGGTGGTTAAAGCTTTGCAAGACGATGCGTTTATTCCGGTAATTTCTCCTATTGGCTTTAGTGCAGAAGGCCAGGCTTACAACATTAATGCTGACTTGGTGGCTGGCAAGATGGCAGAAATCCTGCATGCAGAGAAGTTGGTCATGATGACCAATATCCCGGGCGTGATGGATAAAGACGGTAAGTTGCTGACAGATTTAACCGCGCGAGAAATTGATGCGCTCTTTGCTGATGGCACTATTTCTGGCGGTATGTTGCCCAAGATTTCTTCCGCATTAGATGCCGCTAAGAGCGGTGTCAATTCAGTGCACATTATTGATGGCCGCATTGAGCATTCATTATTGTTAGAAATTCTGACCGAGCAAGCATTCGGCACGATGATTCGCTCTAGATAAGCAGATAACCATGAGCGAATCTTTAGAGCCAGTAAACATCAACGACAGCAACGCTGACGCTGGTGTAGCTCGTAAGCGCCCTCGTCCAGGTGAACGCCGCTTACAGATTCTGCAAGTACTTGCTGAGATGTTGCAAAACCCGAAGGCTGAGCGTGTCACTACAGCCGCTTTAGCGGCCAAGATTGAGGTTTCAGAAGCAGCTCTTTATCGGCACTTCGCCAGCAAGGCGCAGATGTTTGAAGGCCTCATTTCTTTTATTGAGCAAACCGTTTTTGGATTGATTAATCAAATTAATCAAAAAGAAGAATCTGGCCTTGTTCAGGCGCGCGGTATCTTGCAAATGCTTTTATTCTTTGCTGAAAAGAATCCTGGCATGACTCGCGTTTTATTGGGCGATGCTTTATTGCAAGAGGATGATCGTCTTCAAGAGCGCATTACTCAAGTGCTTGATCGTGTCGAAGCATCTCTTAAGCAAGCTCTACGTATTGCCCAAACCCAAGGCGGTAATTGGGCTCAGCTAGGCCAAGAAGAGGTCAGCATTCGTGCGGCCATGTTGATGAGTTTTGTTTTGGGTCGTTGGCATCGCTTTGCCCGTAGCGGATTTAAGAAGCTGCCAACTGAAGCCTCCGATGTTAGCCTGCGCCTTCTCCTTTCAGAATGAGCGAGCTACACCTCTCTAGAAATACTATTCATTTTGCCGAGCCCCTGCCTTTGCAGAGTGGCGCCATTTTGTCTGGCTACGATTTAGTGATTGAGACCTACGGCAAACTCAATGCCGATAAAAGTAATGCTGTTCTTGTTTGTCACGCTCTCAATGCATCTCATCATGTAGCTGGCCCAAGCCCAGATAATCCAGAAGACATTGGTTGGTGGGACAACATGATTGGTCCTGGTAAGCCAGTGGATACCGATCACTTTTTTGTCATTGGCGTCAATAATTTAGGCTCTTGTTTTGGTTCTACTGGGCCAATGAGCATCAATCCTACTAATGGCAAGCCATATGGCGCAGATTTTCCGGTGGTCACGGTTGAGGATTGGGTGAATACTCAAGCCCGCTTGGCGGATAAGTTGGGTATTCGTAAATTTGCTGCTGTAATGGGTGGAAGCCTGGGTGGCATGCAAGCCATGGCTTGGGCTATTCAGTTTCCTAAACGCATAGACCATTGTGTGGTGGTGGCATCTACCCCAAGGCTGAGCGCACAAAACATTGCCTTCAATGAAGTGGCTCGTAATGCCATTCTGTCTGATCCTGATTTTCATGGGGGCAACTACTACGAGCATGGCGTTGTACCAAAGCGGGGTTTGCGTTTGGCGCGCATGGTTGGTCACATCACCTATTTATCTGATGATGACATGGCAGAAAAATTTGGACGAGAATTGCAGCGCCCTAATGGCGAGTCAAATGACTATCGCTTCAGCTTTGATGTTGAGTTTGAGGTTGAGAGTTATTTACGTCATCAAGGTGATAAGTTTTCAAGCTACTTTGATGCCAATACTTATTTATTGATTACGCGTGCACTAGATTATTTTGATCCAGCACGTCGTTACGATGGCAGTCTGAATCGCGCCTTAGCGGAGGTGCAAGCTAAGTTTTTGGTTGTCAGCTTTTCAACTGACTGGCGGTTCCCACCTGATCGCAGTCGCGAGATTGTGCAATCTTTGCTGAGTAATAAGAGTGAAGTAACCTATGCTGAGATCGACGCGCCACATGGGCATGATGCTTTTCTGCTAAATGACGAGCGTTATCACAACCTGGTCCGAGCTTACTTTAAGCAAATGCGTGAGGTTCAAGCATGAGCAATTTTAATAAGCGTGCCGACTTTGCTGCCATAGCTAATTGGATTGCACCCAATACTCAAGTCTTGGATCTCGGTTGTGGCGATGGTAGTTTCTTGGAGTTTTTGCAGAAGCAAAAACCGGTTCACGCTTATGGTGTTGAGATTGATGATTCACGCGTACTCTCTTGCGTGCAAAAGGGCTTAAACGTCATACAGCAAGATTTAGAAGGCGGCTTAGCGCTCTTTGAAGATGGTAGTTTTGACACAGTTGTGCTGTCACAAACTCTGCAAACTATTCATCAAACTGAAAAGATTTTGCGTGAGGTAGTGCGTGTAGGCAAGGAGTCAGTAATCTCTTTTCCAAACTTCGGCCATTGGTCTCATCGATTGGCTGTTGGTCTAGGCCGCATGCCAGTTTCTAAGAGTTTGCCTTATCAGTGGTACAACACGCCCAACGTACGCGTTCTCACGGTTGCTGACTTTGAGAAGTTAGCCTCAAGCCTTGGCCTGAAGGTAATCGATCAATGCATCTTGCATGAGGGTCGCCAGGTGACTTTGATGCCAAATTTATTTGGTAGTCTCGCTTTATTCCGCATTCGTCGTGCCTAACAAGCAACTCCATGTAGTGAAGTCCTGGCTTCAAGACTTTCGGGTTTATCTCGAATGGTCTTGTTTGCGCATGTTGTTCTTGGGCTTTTCCGCAGGACTTCCTCTATTACTTATTCTAGGAACTCTGAGCTTTTGGCTGCGTGAAGCCGGCATTGATCGCAGCACCATTGGTTACTTAACTTGGGTTGGTTTGATATATGCTTTTAAGTGGGTTTGGGCTCCGCTTGTTGATCGCTTACAAATCCCGCTCTTAACGCAATTGTTTGGTCGCCGTCGCAGCTGGTTACTCTTTGCGCAAGCACTCATCATTTTGGGTCTGGTCGGTATGTCGACTTTAGATCCCAAGCTGGCACTCAATTCCATTGTTTGGTGTGCGCTCTTGGTGGCTTTTGGATCTGCCACTCAAGATATTGCATTAGATGCTTTCCGTATTGAGTCGGCCAATGGTGACCATCAAGCAGCCCTTGCTGCTACATATCAAACTGGATATCGTCTTGCCTTAATTTGGGCCGGCGCCGGTGTGCTTTGGCTTGCTGCTCGTGCTGAAACAGGTAGTGGTTACGATGCGGGCGCATGGCAATTTGCCTATCTTTGTATGGCGGCCTCAATTGGGGTAGGTGTAATTACAACCCTTTTAAGCAAAGAGCCTGTGAAGTATGAGTTAGCAAAGGTCCGTACTGCCAAAGCATGGCTATATCAGACCTTAGTTGAGCCTTTTGCAGAATTTATTACACGCTATCGCTGGCATGCTATTTTGATCTTGTCATTAATTGCCATCTACCGTATTAGTGATGTCGTGATGGGCATTATGGCAAACCCCTTTTATGTAGATATGGGTTACACCAAAGATGAGGTTGCTGCAGTAAGCAAAGTGTTTGGTGTAGTGATGACCTTAGTTGGTGCTTTTGTTGGTGGCGTGCTGACACTTCGTTTTGGCGTCCTACGCATTCTGTTTGTAGGTGCAATTCTTTCGGCTGTCAGTAACTTGCTATTTGCTTGGCTAGCTACACAAGGTCATGATCTGCATGGTTTGATTTGGGTCATCTCTGCAGATAATTTAAGTTCTGGTATCGCTAGTGCAGCCTTTATAGCTTTCTTGTCATCACTTACTAATATCCGTTACTCAGCTACCCAGTACGCCCTGTTTAGTTCGATGATGCTGCTCTTGCCCAAATGGTTGGCGGGCTTCTCCGGAGTGTTTGTTGATAACTTTGGGTACCAAGCATTCTTCTACGGCACTGCCATTATTGGCGCCCCAGTCCTACTTCTTATTTGGGCAACGATTCATTTCAAGATCGTGCAGACCAAAAAAGAGGGGGAGTAAAAGCGGAGTAATGGGGAAAGTAAATTCTCCCCGTTACTTGTTAAATCTTCCAGTCGTAATCCACGGTAAGTGGTGCATGGTCTGAGAATTTCTCGTCCTTGTACACCGCAGTTTTCTTGGCTGTAGCAGCAATACCAGGGGTGGTGATGTGATAGTCAATTCGCCAGCCAACATTCTTAGCATAGGCTTGGCCTCGATTACTCCACCAGGTGTAGCAAGTTTCTGTTGCCTCTGGTTCAAGATGTCGATAGACGTCTACGTAACCTACTTTGCTAAAGAGATTGGTAAGCCACGCGCGCTCCTCAGGTAAGAAGCCAGAATTTTTGAGATTCCCTTTCCAGTTCTTCAGGTCAATTTCTTGATGGGCAATATTGACATCGCCGCATAGGACGATTTCGCGACCAGATTTTTTTAGGGAAACGAGATGTGGCAGAAAGCTGTCGAGGTAGCGATATTTAGCTTCTTGACGCTCCTCAGAGCTTGAGCCTGAGGGCATATAAACAGAGATCACTGATAAACCTTTAAAACGGGCTTCAACATAGCGCCCTTCAGCATCAAACTCTTCATTGCCATAGCCGTACAAGACCTCATCTGGCTTATGGGGCGTATAAATACCGCAACCACTGTAGCCCTTTTTCTCCGCATGATGGAAGTAGCCATGCATGCCGTCAGGGTTCAGAATGGCGTCCTCTAGATCATCGCGCTGAGCCTTAAGCTCCTGCATACAAATGAAATCAGCCTTTTGCTTTACAGCCCATGGCAGAAAGCCTTTTTTGACTGCAGAACGGATACCGTTGAGGTTCGCGGAAATGATGCGTAACATATAGGCCTATGAGCTCAAATAATTCAAATCAAGATAACTTTATTCGTTTTGCCTTAGAGGCAAGGGTTTTGTCCTTCGGGGAGTTTAAAACCAAAGCGGGAAGACTCTCACCTTATTTCTTTAATGCGGGTGAATTTAATGATGGAGCTCGTCTAAGCGCCTTGGGTCGTTATTACGCCAAAGCCTTGCAGGAATCGGGCATTCAGTTCGATATGCTTTATGGACCGGCATACAAGGGAATCACACTTGCAGCGGCAACAGCCATTGCGCTGGCAGATGATGGGATTAACGTTCCATATGCTTACAACCGTAAAGAAGCTAAGGATCATGGTGAAGGTGGCATGCTGGTTGGTGCGCCAGTAAAGGGCAGGGTTGTCATCATTGATGATGTAATTTCTGCTGGCACTTCAGTTAGGGAATCCGTTGATCTTATTCGCAAAGCGGGAGGAGAGCCTGCAGCGGTATTGATCGCTTTGGATCGTATGGAGCGCTCAGGCAATGCTGTTGAAATTGGAGACAAGTCTGCAGTGCAGGCCGTAGAGCAAGAATTTGGTTTACCGGTGATTGCAATTGCGAATTTAGCCGGCTTAATGTCTTTCTTAACTTCATCAAGCGATGTGCAGTTAACAAACCACTTGCCCTCAGTAAAGGCCTATCGTGAGAAATACGGAATCTAAGAGCAACCGCTTTTAGATTGTTGTTTCACCCTCAAAGACAGTAACTGCTGGGCCGGTCATGATGACTGGCTGAGCAAGATTATCAATAGTCCCACCCCAGGCAATCTGCAAGTCGCCGCCCCGCGTATGCACTTTTACTGGCGAGTCTAGTAAGCCTCTGCGAATCCCTGAAACCACCGCTGCACAAGCGCCGGTACCGCAGGCTAGCGTTTCTCCAGCACCGCGTTCAAAGACACGCAATTTGATTTCATTGCGATTGATTGCTTGCATGTAACCCACGTTTACTTTTTTCGGAAACGCTGCAAACTGTTCAATTTCTGGGCCTTCTTCTAATACGGGCGCACTATCAACATCACCAACTACTTGGACTGCATGTGGATTGCCCATTGAGAGGACGCCCACCAAACTATCGTGAGTAGCGGGGTAATTCAAAGGAAGCGCATAGAGAGTCTCTTGAAACTCTTGAACGCTTGCCAACCCGGCTGCATTAAATGGAATATGACTGTGCTCAAAAATTGGTGCGCCCATATCCACCTCAACCTGGCCATCCGGATGGGACTTGAGAGTCAGAACGGTGTGTGCCACTTCCACGCGTAATGGATTCTTATTGGAAAGACCTTGATCTAATACAAAGCGTACAAAGCAGCGCGAGCCATTGCCGCATTGCTCTACCTCACCGCCGTCAGCATTAAAAATGCGGTATCTAAAATCAGCATCAGGACGCGTGGCTTTTTCAACCAGGAGAATTTGATCGGCACCAATGCCAAATTGACGATGGGCTAAGGCTTGCCATTGATCCTTGGTAATGCCACTCAAGTCTTGGTCGATACCATTGAGCACAATGAAGTCATTGCCAGCACCATGCATTTTGGTGAAGCGTAGCTTGCGTGCTGGATTGTTAGTATTGGTGCTCAAAATATTTCCGTTTAATCGTAAAGACTAGGTTCGCCTTCAGGCCTGTGTTTAAAACGCTTATGAACCCAATAGTACTCTGCTGGTCTTTCTCGAACAAGTTCCTCGATATATCGATTTAGGCGAGCAGTATCTTTTTCAACATCATCGCTAGGGAAGTTTGGCAATGGCTCACTAATATGGCAGGTATAGCCCTTGCGGTCTTTGTTTAAGGTAGTTGTCATTAAACATACTTCAGCGCCACTGAGTCTTGCCAGGCGGGAGACTGAGGTAATGGTGTTGGTCTGTATGCCAAAGAAGGGCACAAAGATAGAGTCACGTGGACCCAAGTCAATATCGGGGGCGATGAAAATAAAGTTGCCTGTTTGAATTTCACGAATCAGGTCACGTAAGCGGCTCTGTCGCTCAATGGACTTTCCGCCAAAGCGATTTCTCCACTCAATCATTTTTTGATTGAAGAATGGGTTCTTCATATTTTGATAAAGTCCTGCGCCACGTGGCCAGTCGTGTTGATTGGCTAAGACGGAAAGTGCCATGAAGCCGCCTTCAAGTCCAACAAAGTGTGGATTAATCAGTAGGCGTGGCTTGCGATCTCCCAAAGTAATCGCTGATGCAATGGTGACGATATCGGTAATTTGTTTGCCACTACCCAACCAGATGCGACTTCTCTCTAATACGCTGCGGCCAAATAATTTCCAGTGCTCAGTCGCCAGATCATCAATTGCTTTTTCGCTGAGATTGGGAAAGCACAGGCGTAAATTGGTTTTCACTACGTGGGTGCGGCTGTTTGGGGTGTGGGCAGCAAGCCAGCCCAGGCCATAGCCCACATGGACGGTAATCGTATAAGGCAGGAAGGCAAAGAGGCGCAAAAGACTGAGCGCCAAAAAATTGAAGAGGTTTTGTAACCAGGTCATTTCAAAAATGATAGCGAATTTATTTAATTGCTTGGGGGCAATTCTGCACCGGCAGGATGCTTATAGCGGTTGTATGACCAAATGAATTGTTCTGGCGCGACCAGAACTGCATTTTCAATTGCAACGTTGAGTTCTGCAGCGGCAAGATTGGCATCCTCAGATAAAGGCACAAGGCGAGTAGCCTGCATGAGCCATCCTTGGCCAATACCTTTGCGCTTAGCGGTAAACATGACTACTGGCGTGTTATTCCGATTAGCTAGACGCGCTGGTAGTGGCGTTGTGTAAGCAGGACGCCCAAAGAATGGGACCCAAACACCTTCGCCACCACTAGGCACTTGATCTGGAAGAATGCCAATCGCTTGGCCTCGGGTGAGCGCTCTAGTCATTTGGCGCACGCCATTGAGGTTGGTCGGCACGAAATGCATATTTGGATAGGCGCGGCCTTCTTCCACTACTTCATTGAGCCATTCTTGGCGTGAAGGTCGATAGAGAATCGTTGCTGGGAAATGCTGTGCGAGAACACGTGGAATGATCTCAAAGCCACCGAGGTGAGGGGTCAGCATCACTAAGCCATGCCCTTCGCCGATCGCCGCTTCAACCACATCCCAGTTTTGCACTTCCACTAATTTCAGTGCTTTTGCAGGGTTGCGCCAAATCCACAAGCTGTCTGAAAACAGCATTCCAGAGGCTCTTACTGCATCCCAAAGCTTGAATGTCAGACCCCGTGCATCAACTACCGCTTCGTATTGGGGTCTAAAGAGTGAGCGATATTGCTTGGAGCCAAGGTAAGCCAACATGCCTAAACAGGCCCCAATCACTTGCACAAGCGCAAGAGGAAGCACGGCAATCGCATTAAGGCAGAGCTTGAGAAGGAGTTTTCGCACCCCCTAATGATATTCAATGCCGCTCTGAGTGTGTGGATTTCAGCATGCCTTGCTGAATTAGGCATTTTTCGGATAGAATCCACCCATCGCTGAGTTAAGGCAACTTGCAGGGCGATTCATAAATTCTGCTAAAGCGTCGCCGTTGTAGTTCCTGGCACGTCGAGTTGTCCCAATGATCGTGTTAATTATTAAAGGAATATGCAATGGCAAATGATTACTTCTTTACCTCAGAATCCGTTTCTGAAGGTCACCCCGATAAAGTAGCAGACCAAATCTCTGATTCGATTCTTGATGCCATCTTGGCTCAAGATCCTACTGCACGTGTTGCAGCAGAAACTTTGTGCAACACCGGCTTAGTCGTTTTGGCTGGTGAAATCACTACAAACGCTAACGTTGACTACATTCAAGTTGCTCGCAACACTTTGCGTGAAATTGGTTATGACAACACTGACTACGGCATCGACTACAAAGGTTGTGCAGTATTGGTTGCTTACGACAAGCAAAGCCCTGATATCGCTCAAGGTGTTGATAAAGCCCACGATGACGGTTTAGACCAGGGTGCTGGCGACCAAGGCCTCATGTTTGGTTACGCTTGCGATGAAACTGCAGAGCTCATGCCTTTGCCAATTCACTTGTCACATCGCTTGGTTGAGCGTCAATCACAGTTGCGTCGCGATGGCCGTTTGAACTGGTTGCGTCCTGATGCGAAGTCACAAGTGACCTTGCGTTATGTGGATGGCAAGCCTGATTCTATTGATACTGTTGTGCTGTCTACTCAACACGATGAAGAAATTTCTCTCGAAAAATTACGTGAAGCAGTAATCGAAGAAATTATCAAACCAGTATTGCCTAAGCATTTGATCAAAGGTGCGATTAATTTCTTGGTAAACCCAACTGGACGTTTTGTTATCGGCGGACCACAGGGCGATTGTGGTTTAACTGGCCGCAAAATTATTGTGGACACCTACGGTGGTGCAGCCCCTCACGGCGGCGGCGCATTCTCTGGTAAAGATCCATCTAAGGTTGACCGCTCTGCTGCATACGCTGGACGTTATGTTGCGAAGAATGTGGTTGCTGCTGGTTTGGCAAGCAAGTGCTTGATTCAGATCTCTTACGCGATTGGTGTTGCAAAACCAACTTCAGTGATGGTGAGCACTTTTGGCACAGGCAAGATCTCTGATGAGAAGATTGCTCAATTGGTTTCTGAGCACTTTGACTTGCGTCCAAAAGGTATTGTGAAGATGTTGAATCTCTTGCGCCCAATTTATAAAAAGACTGCTGCTTATGGCCACTTTGGTCGTGAAGAGCCAGAATTTACTTGGGAGCAAACAGATAAAGCAGCCGCATTACGTGCCGCAGCAGGCCTGTAAGCAGGAAATACGCAGTTTGTAGGTGTATTGAGGCGAAATATACCGTAATTGTTTACAATTACGGTATACCTTCAAGGAGCGTTGCAAGGAATGCTGAGACCCAGCACTTCCCCAGGCTTGAAGGGAGTGGGCTCTAAGGTAACCCCCGGAGTTTGCTAATTGCAACCGCGCTCGCTAACCCATGATTCAATGGCTAGCGAGTTTCTACTCCAGCATTGGATCGTATTTAGCTGGAGCATTAATGAATACCGTAACTGACTTAAATAACTTTGTTGCAACTCGTTGCGCAATTGCTGATATTTCTTTGGCTGACTTTGGCCGCAAAGAAATCGCTATTGCTGAAACTGAGATGCCTGGCTTGATTGCCATTCGCGATGAATTTGCTGCACAACAGCCATTGCGTGGCGCACGCATTACTGGCTCTTTGCACATGACTATTCAAACTGCGGTATTGATCGAGACGCTTGAAGCGCTCGGTGCTGAAGTTCAATGGGCGTCTTGCAATATTTTCTCTACACAAGACCATGCTGCCGCTGCAATCGCTGCTAATGGCACGCCAGTATTTGCGATCAAGGGCGAAACCCTTGAGCAGTATTGGGACTTTACTCACCGCATTTTTGAGTGGGCTGATGGCGGCTACACCAATATGATTTTGGATGATGGCGGCGATGCTACTTTGTTGTTGCACCTTGGTGCACGCGCTGAGAAAGATCAAGCTTGCTTGAATAATCCAACTAGCGAAGAAGAAACTATTTTGTTCGCAGCCATTAAGAAAAAATTAGAGCAAGATCCAACTTGGTATTCAACACGCTTAGAAAAAGTTAAAGGCGTTACAGAAGAAACCACTACTGGCGTACATCGCCTGTATCAAATGTTTGCTAAGGGCGACTTGAAGTTCCCTGCAATCAACGTAAATGACTCTGTTACCAAGAGCAAGTTCGATAATCTCTATGGTTGCCGCGAGTCCTTGGTTGATGCAATTAAGCGCGCTACTGACGTAATGGTGGCCGGTAAGGTTGCTGTAGTTTGCGGTTATGGCGACGTGGGTAAGGGCTCAGCCCAAGCATTGCGCGCTTTATCAGCTCAGGTTTGGGTGACTGAAGTAGATCCAATCTGCGCATTACAAGCTGCAATGGAAGGCTACCGTGTTGTGACGATGGATTACGCTGCTGATAAAGCGGACATTTTTGTTTCTGCAACGGGCAACTATCATGTGATTACACATGACCACATGGCAAAGATGAAGAATCAAGCTATCGTTTGTAACATTGGCCACTTTGATAATGAGATTGATGTTGCTGGTATTGAGAAATACAAGTGGGAAGAGATCAAGCCACAAGTTGACCATGTGATTTTCCCAGCCGCTAATGGCAAGCCTGAAAAGCGCATCATCATTTTGGCCAAAGGTCGCTTGGTTAACCTTGGTTGCGGTACAGGACATCCTTCATACGTAATGAGCTCTTCATTTGCAAACCAAGTGATTGCTCAAATCGAATTGTGGAATGCAGTCGGTACAGATAAATACCCAGTCGGCGTTTACACATTGCCTAAGCATTTGGATGAGAAGGTTGCCCGTTTACAGCTCAAGACTCTGAATGCAGAGTTAACAGTGTTGTCTGATCAGCAAGCTTCTTACATTGGCGTAACGAAGGAAGGCCCATACAAGGCTGACCACTATCGTTATTAATCCAGTCACATAGAAACCTAGGCCCAAAATCATGGAATTAAGCGTCGAATTCTTTCCTCCAAAAACACCTGAAGGTGAGAGTAAGTTGCACCTGGTGCGCGAGCGTTTTTCTGAAACGCTCAAGCCCGCCTTTTATTCCGTGACCTTTGGTGCCGGTGGCTCTACTCAGTCTGGCACATTAAAAGTGGTGAGCGATATTCATGCTGCTGGTGCAGCTGTTGCTCCCCATTTGTCTTGTGTCGGTAGCTCACGTGAAAGCGTGCGCGAGATGCTCAAGCAATATCAAGCCTTAGGTGTGAAACGCATTGTGGCTTTACGCGGTGATTTGCCATCTGGCATGGGTCAGTATGGCGAGTTTCATCATGCCAATGAATTGGTTGAATTTATTCGCACAGAAACAGGCGATTGGTTTCATATTGATGTAGCTGCTTATCCAGAAACGCATCCACAGGCAAAGTCGCCTGCTTGTGATATCGATTTCTTTGTGCAAAAGATGAAGGCGGGTGCAAACTCTGCTGTCACTCAGTATTTTTACAATAGCGATGCGTACTTTCGCTTTGTCGACGAGGCTTATGAATTAGGCGTTACACAGCCAATCATTGCTGGCATTATGCCGATTACCAATAGCAGCCAATTATTGCGATTCTCTGATGCCTGTGGCGCAGAAATTCCACGCTGGATTCGTTTACGTCTTCAATCCTACGGTGATGACATTGCGTCTATTCGTGCATTTGGTGAAGAAGTAGTGACCGACTTGTGTGATCAGTTGTTAACTGCCGGTGCACCTGGCATTCATTTCTACTCGCTAAATCAGGCTGATGCAGTTTTAGCGATTGCAGACAATTTGGACTTAACGAAGTAAATCAACTAAGTAAGCCAGACTCCGTCAATAGCATATCCAAGGGCTCGTCATGTGTTTGAGCGGCCCATTGAGAATCATCTAATTTTTGCCAATCAAATCCAATCCCCATGCAAATGAGGCTTGGATTATCTTTTCGTAGTTGGGCTAGGGTTCGATCAAAATACCCGCCGCCATAGCCTAGTCGCCAGTAGTTTGCTTTTCCGCTCACAACAGAGCTAGACCAGCCTACGCACGGAATTAGGATGCAGTCAGGAATAAGTTGTGGCCTGGCGGTGTTTTCTGGACTGGGCTCAGGCACGCCGTGCGCGCTTGGAATTAATGCATCCCCCTCTTGCCACTCGTAGAAATCAAGATGCTTATCTGGACGCGCATAGGGCAGTGCTAAGCGACGCTGTGGGGCATTCTTCATCCAGCTTAATAAAGTTGGGCGTAAATCAATTTCATCTTGAATGGGCCAATAAAGGGCGATTGAGTGAATGGATTTGCTCTCATCGACTAAAAAATGATTGAGACCTGCAATTAGACCTGCTTTTGCAGAGGCGTAGCTATTCCCAGAAGTAAATTCTTTGCGTTGTTTTAATAAATCCTGGCGAAGAGTTTTTGGTGAATTACCGTGCATATCGACCATTATCAGGCGAAAATTAAAGGATATAGTAATCAAGTGCTGCCAGGCCTCTAGCCTTGCAAATAGAGATAGGGTTGGATTGGAAGAATGAAGTTTGTAACAGTAAACAGCAAATACCTTGGATGGGCCAAAATTCTGGTTTTGGGCCTAGCCCTAGGCGCGTTCAATTCCTATGCCGAAAAGCTGAAGAAGCCAAGCCTGCCTAAGTCTTATGAAAGCAAGGTAGCCCCTGCTGAAATTACCGATACCGATCGGATATTTATCGATTTGCGCGAAGCTGCAAAAAAGAATGATGTATTTCGTACGCAGCAACTTTCATCTAATTTGGCTAATTACCCATTTGATGACTATGTAGCCTACTTCCGAATCAAGCCGCAATTATTTGATAGTGCTGGCGGTGCACGTAATGACTATGGCGCAGATGCTCAAGTAGTCGCATTCTTAAATCAATACCAAGGTACAGCATTGGCTGACCGTATGCGCAATGATTGGTTATTAGTGTTGGGTAAGCGTAGAGACTGGGCACGCTTTGATGTGGAGTACGCTAAGTTTGTATTGGATGACGATACACAAGTGAAGTGCTATTCCTTGTTGTCTAAATTATCTCAAGGCGAAAACCCAGCTAAATTAGCCATTGATGCACGAGCAGTGTTATTGGACCCAAGCTATTTTGGACAAGCATGCCAAGAATTGGTTCCATCTTTAGTTGCTGCAGGTGGTATATCCCCAAGTGAGGCCAAAGCTATTGGGCGTGCGGCGAGTGAGAAAGGCTACGACACCATGGCACGACGTCTTGGTGGTGAAGATCCGATAGCCGATATTGTTAAAGCTGCAAAGGCTGATCCAGCAAAGGCCTATCGCGACTTTTCTCAAAACGCTTCACGCTATAGCAAAGAAAACCAGGCCGTTGCTTGGGGCGTGATTGGACAATTTTTAGCCAAGAAATTAGATCCTAATGCGGATGATGCCTACCGCTTGCAACAAGAGTTAGGCTATAACGAGCTTCTTTCAGTCGAGTCACAAGAGTGGAAAGTGCGCGCAGGCTTGCGTGCTAAAGATTGGACCTTAATTAAAAATGCGATTGATGGCATGAACCTGGCAGTGCGTGCTAAAGATCCCGCATGGACCTATTGGTATGGCCGCGCATTAAAGGCCGAAGGCCAAGATGCAAAGGCCAAAGACAGTTTTGAGTTGATTGCCGATCAATACAATTTTTATGGCCAGCTTGCGCGCGAAGAATTAGGAAAATCCAATAATGCGCCTGCTAAAACGAAAGTGACTGAGCAGGAGATAGATGCGATGGCCAGCCGCAAGGGCTTTATTCGTGGTGAGCGCTTGTATTCCATGAATCTTCGCTTCGAAGGTAATCGTGAATGGAATTGGGAATTACGCAATATGACCGACAAGCAGTTGTTAGCAGCTGCCGAATATGCAAAACGAATCAATTTATATGACCGTGTCGTTAACACTGCCGATCGTACCAAGCAAGAGCATGACTTTAGCTTGCGCTACCCAACTCCGTACAAAGAAGAGCTATCTCCAATTGCGCGTCAAATAGATCTCAATCTTGCTTGGGCTTACGGCTTAATTCGTCAAGAGTCACGCTTCATTATGAATGCTGCCTCTTCTGTGGGTGCATCTGGCTTAATGCAGGTGATGCCGAATACTGCAAAGTACGTAGCTAAGAAAATTGGGATGCCCAATTACACCAATGACAAATTGAGTGATATGAATACCAATTTAACTTTAGGTAGTAATTATTTAAATATGGTTTTGATCGATTTAGATGGGTCTTGGGTTTTGGCCTCTGCAGCCTATAACGCAGGCCCTTCGCGCTCAAAGGCTTGGCGGGAAAAATTATCTGGCCCTACAGAGGGGGCTATTTTTGCTGAAACTATTCCATTTACTGAGACACGTGTATACGTGAAGAACGTACTCTCTAATGCAAATTACTATTCATCGGTGATGAGTGGTCAGCCGCAATCTTTAAAGCAGCGCTTGGGTGTCATTACACCGAAGGCTGCTACTCAATCTGAGCTTCCTTAAACAATCAATCACCTAGCTAAGCAAAGAAAGCTTCTTATGAAATATGACATCCTTTTAATCGGGGGCAATGGATTTGTGGGGCGTGTAATTGCTGCACAGCTTCAGCTAGCTGGTTATTCCGCGCTGGTTCCAACGGGTCATTTGGGTGCTGCACGTGAATTGCGTATGTTGCCCCAGGTACACGTCGAAGAGGCTGATGTTCATGAGTTTGATGAGCTGCAGAGCCTTTGTGGGCGCATTAAGCAAAATGGTGCTGTGATCAATTTGGTCGGCGTGCTACACGATAAGCCTGCCAAGCCTTATGGAAAAGTATTTAAGGCTGCCCATGTGGAGCTTCCTAAAAATATTATTACCGCAATGCAGTTGCATGGCTTAAAACGCTACTTACATATGAGTGCATTGGGTGCCGATTCTCATGGCCCATCGATGTATCAGGGCAGCAAAGGTGATGGCGAGGCTGCAGTGAAGGCCAGCAATTTAGATTGGACCATCTTTAGACCTTCTGTCATCTTTGGCGCCCAAGATCAATTTATTAATTTGTTTTCTAAGTTGACTAAGTTATTTCCGGCCATGCCTTTAGCCAATTCCCAGGCGCAGTTTCAGCCGGTGAGCGTAGATGATGTTGCAAGTGCATTTGTTAAATCCTTATCGATGCCTCAAACAATTCGTCATTCCTATGACTTAGTTGGCCCAACGGTTTACACCATGAAAGAGATTGTTGAGTTTGCTGCAAGTAAGGCTAAAACCTCGTGCCTCATTATTCCTGTACCAGCTTTTGTGGGTTATCTGCAAGCATTGGCATTTGAATGCTTGCCCGGCCCTACATTGATGTCTCGTGACAATATTGCCTCTATGCAAGTGCCCAATACTTTGCCAGTGAATAGTGTTGATGCGTTGCTGGAAGTATTCAAAATGAGTCGTCGCAGCCTAGAGGGTATGCAGTAATGAAAATCTACGCAGTAGGCGGAGCCATTAGGGACACCCTCATGGGTTTGCCTGTGCACGACATTGATTATGTTGTGGTGGGCTCCAGCGTAGATGAGATGATTGCTAAGGGCTTTCGTCCGGTGGGCAAAGATTTCCCAGTGTTTTTGCATCCAGAGACGCAGGCTGAATATGCACTGGCGCGCACTGAGCGCAAGACTGGTAAGGGCTATAAAGGCTTTAACTTCCATGCCGATCCTTCCGTCACTCTGGAGCAAGACTTAGAGCGTCGTGATTTAACAATCAATGCGATGGCGCAAGAAGTAGGTGCTGATGGAAAGCCATTTGGGCCGATTATTGATCCTTATAACGGCCAAGAAGATTTAGCTGCCAAAGTATTTCGTCACGTGTCAGATGCATTTGCAGAAGATCCATTGCGTCTCTTGCGTATTGCTCGCTTTGCTGCGCGCTTCCCCGAATTTAGTGTTGCTGCTGAAACGCTCAGTGCTTTAAAAGCGATCGCTCAATCAGGTGAGTTAAATGCTTTATCCGCAGAGCGTATTTGGCAGGAGCTGGCTAGAGGCTTGGTTGCCTCTAGGCCGATGCGCTTGTTTCAAGTCTTATTAGATGCTGACGCAGCCAAAACAGTATTGGCGCCTAGATTGACTGCCGAGCTGTCTGAGGAATCGTTTCGCGAAGAGCTCATCGTCTGTTTTTCCTTAGCTGGAAATAGTATTGAAGAGCGCTGCGCAATTGTCTTAATGAATTTGCCCACAAATGAAATTCGTTCATGGGCTGAATGTGTACGCATGCCAATTGATGTGCGAGATTTCAGTGAAATATTCAGCGATCTGAGGGTCTTGGTCAAGAAATATTCCGATACTGCTTATCAGGCAGTAGATGTTTTAGCTTGGTTCAACCGTGCAGATGTTTGGCGTAAGCCAGATCGAGCCCAAGCACTTTTGAATCTTGCGGACAAATTGGGAATGCCTGTTTCCCCTTTGATCAATGCAATGCGCACCACTCAAGCCATCAATACCGCCGAAATAATTGCTGGGGTTGCTGCAGAAGATCGATCTAATGGTGAGCGCATTGGTAGTGCATTTGAGTCTGCTCGGTTGTCTGCAATTGCTGCTGCTCTAGCGGCTTAAAAAACTTCTACAGCCTATTTCTGCCGCGTAGACCTGGCAGATCTTCAAGTACATATCCCGGTAGTAGGCTCTCTAATTTCTTAGAAAATGCAAAAGTTTTAAAGAGTTCGCCCATCTCTGCTTCAGACAATAATTTTTGCAAAGAATTTGAGATTGGCAGGAAGGTTTCTGGATCGCTTGGATCGCCAATTTCTAAAGCAATTTCACCAATACCAGCATCCAATAGATACGCAGCCTGGTTTGTAAGATATACATCATCTACATTTTCAGCCAATGCGCTACGAGCAATTTGCGACCATTCAACGTGTGTTGTTAAATCACAAAGACCAGGTAGATGAAATGGATCTTGAATTGCATGATGGCGATGGTGGGCCATTAAGGTGCCTTCAAGTCTTTGCTGGTGGTAATACTCGCTTTCTGGAAAGCCATAGTCAAACGTGAGGAATAGGCCGGCATCTAAATGTTTTGCAACCTGTTGCATCCATGCATTTGCTGGCGCGTGTAGTTCAGTGATATAGTCTTCAGAGAAGTTGCCGCTGAGAAGGCCTTTAGGAAGTAGTTGTTGCTCGACTGGCAAGCCTGCCCTCCAAATGAGCTTATCGTTTTCAAATGCAACACCGTACCAATACCAAAATCCATTTTGATAAATGATGGCATCACAAGGAATGGCATCGATCACTTCATTGGCCAGAATGATGCCTTTGAAATTTTCAGGCAACTCCGTTAACCAATTGCATTGCGTCTTAAGATTGAGTAGCCCAACGGAGCCTCCAATTCTTTCTTGTTGTCTCTGGGCTAAGTCAGGTGAAATTTCGATAATGTCGTAGCGATCCAAATGAAAGCCGAGATCATTAAGACGAGTGAGTATTGAAGTGGCGAGCTTGCCCGTCCCGGCGCCAAACTCTAGGAGTTGAGTGGGAAGACCTTTTCCCCTTAACCCCTCGAGCACTGGCAAGAGAGTAGAGCAAATAGCTGCGCCAAAGAGGGGGCTTAATTCCGGGGCAGTAGTGAAATCGCCGCCGGCACCTAGTTTGTGAGCGCCAGCGCTGTAATAACCCATTCCGGGCTCATATAAAGCCATCTCCATATAGCGAGAGAATGGCAGCCAGCCGCCCTTTAGGGCGATTTGAGAGGCTATTTTGCCCTTTAGAAGAGCACTATGCTCCGTTTCAAGGCTGGTCAAGGTAATATCCATAGCTCGCTAGTCTAAGAGAATTTAATTGAACCCTAGTTCAAAGCCCCTATCCCAGCAAGGAAAAGCAGTTTTAGTGACTGGCGCCGCAAAGCGTCTAGGTCGCGAAATTGCCTTGCAGTTTGCCCGTCAGGGCTGGGATGTTGCCGTTCATTATGGGCGATCTGAGCAGGAGGCCCAAGAAACTGTCAGAGAAATCGAAATGATGGGTGTGAAAGCCCAAGCTTTCCAGGCGGACTTGGCTGATGAGGTCGCCACTAAAAATCTTTTTTTAGCTATTAGCAAGACATTCCCTAATTTGGTCTGCTTAGTAAATAGCGCGTCTATCTTTGAATATGACCGCGCCAACTCCAGCACCCCGTTAAGTGGGAAAAGTTTGCAAGACCATATGCAAGTCAATTTGACTACACCAATTTTGTTGTCTCAGATGATGTTTGAGTTTCAAAAAAGTAAGCCAAATACATCCGATACGATCTCAGCATTGATTCCAGTAGTAATTCAATTGCTAGATCAAAAGTTGATTAACCCTAATCCAGATTATTTGTCTTACACATTGTCTAAAGCAGCGTTACTTTCTTCCGTTGAATTATTGGCAATGGATTTTGCGCCTCATCTAAGAGTCGTTGGATTAGCGCCCGGAATCTCTTTGCCATCAGGTGATCAAACAATGGATGGTTTTTCCAAGGCCCATCAAATGACGCCGCTAGGTAGATCCTCATCGCCTGCAGATATTGCAAAGGCAGCCGTATTTTTGGCTGACTCTAGTGCCATCACCGGAACTACCTTATATGTAGACGGCGGGCAACATTTATTGCCATCATCACGTGATGTGATGTTCAAAACTAATTAAGTATTTTAAAAAGCAAATATACATGCACGCTATTCTTTCTCATCCCGCCCTTGTCGACTGTCGCCGTTTATTTCTCCGGGACTATGAGATTTATATCAACATCGGAGTTCATGACTTTGAGAAAAAAGCAGAGCAGCGCGTCATACTCAATGTGGACTTATATATTCCCCTTGAAATGAATACGCCAACCAATGATCAGTTGGATGAGGTGGTCGATTACGACTTCATGCGTGAAACTATTAAGGCTCGGGCCTTTCAGGGGCATATTCATTTACAGGAAACCTTTTGCGATGACATCGTGACGGCAATGTTGTTACACCCAAAGGTGTTGGCTGCGCGTGTGAGCACTGCTAAGCCGGATGTCTATCCTGATTGCCACTCTGTGGGTGTTGAAGTATTTCGTATCAAGACTTCTTAAATAGAATTTAGAAAAGAACTCTTATGGGCGATATTCGTAAAGTGGTCTTCGAAGAAAATAAGCTAGAGAAAAAACTCTGTCGCTTGGTAGGTCAGGCCATTGGCGACTTTGGCATGATTGAAGAGGGCGACAAAGTGATGGTGTGTGTATCGGGTGGCAAAGATAGCTATGCCATGCTCGATATCCTGATGAAGTTGCGAGAGCGCGCACCGATCAATTTTGAAATTATTGCAGTGAACTTAGATCAAAAGCAGCCTAATTTCCCCGCTGAAATCTTGCCCAATTATTTGAAGAGTTTAGGTGTTCAGTATCACATTGAAGAACAAGATACTTACAGCATTGTGAAGCGCGTTATTCCAGAGGGTAAAACCACTTGTGGATTGTGCTCACGCTTGCGTCGTGGCATTTTGTATCGTGTGGCGGATGAGTTGGGCGCAACGAAGATTGCTTTAGGTCATCATCGTGATGACATTCTAGAAACTTTGATGCTCAATATGTTTTATGCGGGCAAGCTAAAAGGGATGCCGCCCAAGTTGCGCTCAGATGATGGCAAACATATAGTGATTCGCCCCTTGGCATATGTCCCCGAGAAACTGCTTGAACGTTATGCGGCAGACATGAATTTCCCGATTATTCCGTGCGATTTATGTGGAAGTCAGCCTAATTTGCAGCGTCAGGTCATGAAAGAAATGCTGCGCGATTGGGAAAAAAAGCATCCAGGACGGGTAGAGAACTTATTTCGCTCTATGCATCACATTGTCCCCTCCCATTTGATGGATGGCGAAGCTTTTGATTTCAAAAATCTGGAGATTTCCACCGAGTTAGCGGGTATTGCTGCTAGATCTTCTGGCGACAGGGCAATTGATGAGGCCGAATTGGATGAATTAGCCTGTGGAACCATGATTCAGGGGACTTATAATCCCCCTTTATGAATATCGTCATTTTGGCTGCTGGGCAAGGAAAGCGGATGAAATCCGCGCTGCCCAAGGTCCTGCAAATTCTCGCAGGCAAGCCCCTGCTCCAACACGTTCTCAATACCGCGCTTTCACTACAAGACAAGAAGTCTAAATCTGGCCCCGTTGTAGTGATTGGTCATGGCGCAGCAGATGTAAAAACATTCTTGCTAAACACAAGCAAGGAAGACCCAAGCTTTGACAAAGTAAGCACTGCGCTGCAAGCTGAACAAAAAGGAACGGGTCATGCGCTATTGCAAGCCTTGCCTAAATTAGATGTTCAAGAGCCCACTTTAGTTTTATATGGCGATGTTCCCCTCACTACAAAAAAGACACTAGCCAAATTAGCGAAGTTAGCTGATGGTGTTCGCGGTCAAGACAGTGCACTCGCGCTCCTAACTCAAAACCTTGCCAATCCAACTGGATACGGCCGGATTGTTCGTGATGCAGATGGTTCTGTGAAAGAGATCATCGAAGAAAAGGATGCGACGCCTGCACAAAAATCGATTCAAGAAATTAATACCGGCATCATGGTATTGCCAACGAACTCATTAAAGAAGTGGCTCAAGTCTTTACGCGCCAGCAATGCACAGGGCGAGTACTACTTGACTGACGTGATTGCCATGGCTGTTAAAGATGGCGTGCCGATTCGCACAACGCAAGCTGATGATGAGTTTGAAACGATTGGTGTCAATAGTCGTGATCAACTCGCCGCATTAGAGCGTGTGCATCAACTCAATATTGCCCATCAATTAATGGATGCTGGCGTATCGCTTGCTGACCCTGCACGTATTGATGTGCGCGGTACCTTAGAGTGCGGCACTGATGTATCAATTGACGTGGGGTGCGTATTTGAAGGTTGTGTCACTCTAGATGCTGGTACGAAGGTGGGACCATATTGCGTTATTCGCAATAGCGTGATCGGCAAAGCCGTAGCTATTCATGCATATAGCCATGTGGACGGCGCAAGAGTCGGCAATCAATCATTGATTGGCCCCTATGCTCGTTTGCGTCCTGGCGCAGATTTATCAAATGATGTGCATATTGGTAATTTTGTGGAAGTGAAGAACAGCAAAATTGCAGCCAATAGCAAGGCTAATCATTTAGCTTATGTTGGTGACTCCATTGTTGGTTCACGAGTCAATATTGGTGCTGGCACCATTACTTGTAACTACGATGGCGTTAACAAACACCAGACCATTATTGAAGATGATGTCTTCATTGGCTCTGATACTCAGTTGGTTGCACCAGTGCGTGTTGGCCGTGGTGCCACATTGGGCGCAGGAACAACCTTGACTAAAGATGCGCCTGCCAATCAGCTTACAGTATCCAGAGCAAAACAAATTTCCTTACAGTGGCAACGCCCTGTAAAGCAAGAAAAGAAACCAGTGAAAAAAGTTGCCATCAAGAAAGCAACCTCTAAAAAATCAGCAGTAAAGACGGCTGTGGATAAGCCCGTCAAGAAGACGGTTAAAAAAACTGCAAAGGGTAAAAAATAATGTGCGGTATTGTTGGCGCGGCCTCCCATAAAAATATTGTTGATGTTTTGGTTGAGGGTTTACGTCGCCTAGAGTACCGTGGTTATGACTCTTGTGGTTTTGCGGTCATTAATGGCGAGGATGCCAAGCACCCCATCGAAAGAGCTCGAACTACCGCACGTGTTTCTGAATTAGGTGAGCAAGGTAAGGATTTTTTCGGCACCCTGGGTATTGCACACACACGTTGGGCTACCCATGGCAAGCCAGATACCCAAAATGCACACCCACATACTTCAAATGACTTAATTGCTGTCGTACATAACGGCATTATTGAGAACTATGAAGTTCTGCGTTCAGATTTAAAAGCTGCTGGATATGTGTTTACCTCTGAAACAGATACCGAAGTTATCGCCCATTTAATTCACCAGCAATATGTTGCTAGTGGCCAAAAGGATATTGCGGCATCAGTAAGAGCAGTGCTTCCTCAGTTGCATGGTGCATACGCTATTGGTGTGATCGCACAAGATAATCCAAGCACTTTAGTAGGCGCTCGCGTTGGATCCCCTCTAGTGGTTGCTATTGGCGACCATGAGCACTTCTTAGCCTCTGATGCTTTGGCTTTAGCAGGACGTGCTCATTCCATGATGTATCTGGAAGAGGGTGATGTCGCCGTGCTTAAGGCAGATTCCGTTGAGGTAATTGATCAAGCTGGTAAGGGCGCTCAAAGAGAGCTGAAGCCTATGCCTGCTCAAGCTGACTCAGTTGATCTTGGCCCTTATCAGCATTACATGCAAAAAGAAATCTTTGAGCAGCCTAGAGCAATTGGCGACACGCTTGCCAATATCGCTGACTTTGGTCCTGGGCTATTTGAAGCAAAGCCAGAAGATTGGAAAGCTTTTGAGCAGATTTTAATATTGGCATGTGGCACAAGTTATTACTCCGCATGTGTTGCTAAATATTGGCTAGAAGATATAGCTGGTATTCCAACACAAGTAGAAATTGCTAGTGAGTATCGCTATCGCACAACCGTACCTAATCCAAAAACACTCATTGTGGTGGTTTCACAATCTGGTGAGACAGCAGATACCTTGGCAGCATTGCGTCATGCCAAGAGTTTGGGTCACCGCTTTACATTGGCTATTTGTAACGTTGCCAGTAGCGCCATGGTCCGTGAAACCGATTGGCATTTCTTGACCAAGGCTGGTGCTGAAATTGGAGTGGCCTCAACAAAGGCATTTACTACGCAGCTTTTAGCGCTTTATCTCTTGGCGGTTTCGATTGCTAAGCGCGATGGCAGAATTTCTCCAGAAAAAGAGAAAGAGCTCCTGCGTGAATTGCGTCACCTGCCAAAAGCATTGCATGCAGTACTGGCGCTTGAGCCACAAATCATTGCCTGGAGCGATGCTTTTTCTAAGTGTGAAAATGCATTATTCCTTGGGCGTGGAATGCACTACCCAATTGCGCTTGAAGGTGCATTAAAGCTCAAAGAAATTTCTTATATTCATGCTGAGGCATATCCAGCAGGTGAGTTAAAGCATGGGCCGCTTGCTCTAGTTACAGACAAGATGCCGGTTGTTACTGTTGCACCTAATGACGTCTTATTGGAGAAACTCAAATCCAACATGCAAGAAGTCAAAGCGCGTGGTGGCAAGCTTTATGTGTTTGCTGATCAAGATACTCATATCTCTAGCAGCGACGGCATCAATGTCATCAAGCTGCCTGAGCACTATGGCAACCTCTCACCAATATTGCATGTAGTTCCCCTACAGCTATTGGCTTATCACACAGCCTGCGCACGCGGCACTGATGTTGATAAACCCAGGAACCTGGCGAAGAGCGTTACGGTCGAATAATTTTTTACTTGTTTGACTTTCATCTAAAGTTGTGAACAAAATTCAGTAGATAAATCAGGGCTTTACGAAGCTCTGATTGCATTTCTGTGGTCAAATAACCCTTGTAAAAGAGGATATTTGTTGTAACTTATGTTTCTGTCGATACCCCATCTTTCAGGTTTGAAATTGCTTCCGCTAATTTGTGCGCTAGCTCTCTCTGCATGCGCGGTCGGTCCAGACTTTAAGCAACCCGAGGCGCCCAACACATCTTCCTATACTGAAACCCCTCTAGCTAAGAAGCTCGCTACTGCGCCTGGTGTGCCAGGTGGTACAGATCAAGAGTTTGTTGAAGGTGCAGATATAGGGGCGCAATGGTGGGAGCTTTATAAATCTCCTGAGCTTGATGCGCTGATTAAAAGAGCGCTTGAGCAAAATCCAAATTTAGGTGCAGCAGACGCAGCATTGCGTGCTGCGCAAGAAAATGTCAACGCACAGATTGGCGGCCAATACTTTCCAGCGATTGGTGTTGGTGCAAATGCCATAAGACAGAAACAACCTTCAGCCGTATATGGCATGAACTACGGTTCTGATACTTATAACCTCTACAACGCCACAGTTAATGTGACTTACAAGTTAGATGTGTTTGGCGGAGCTCGGAGAGCGGTTGAAGGTGCGCGCGCGCAAGCAGAAGTTGCACAGTTTCAATTGGAAGGCGCTTATCTTTCGTTAACGGCTAACGTAGTGACGAGCGCTGTTAAAGAGGCCGCACTACGTGCACAGATGCAAGCTACCGAAGAAATTCTGAAGGCTCAAACGAATCTTGCCGAAGTAACTGAAAAGCAATTAATCATTGGCACTGTTTCTAGGGTAGACGTCACTTCACAGCGTACCTTGGTATCGAATTCTCAAGTGGATCTCTTCAGCTACGAAAGAAACCTCGCATTTGCACGCAATCAATTGGCAGTGCTAGTGGGAGAGATTCCGAGCAACGCCAATATTGCCAAATTTGATCTGGCCAATTTGCATTTGCCAGAGAAGCTACCTCTATCGGTGCCTTCCAGCCTGGTGCGTCAGCGCCCTGATGTGCGGGCAGCCGAAGCCCAGTTAAAAGCGCAGAATGCTTTCGTGGGTGTTGCAACTGCCAATTTATTGCCGCAATTTAATATCACGGGATCTATTGGTGCGGCCGCGCTGACATCTAGTGGGCTGTTTGGGCCGAACTCTGCCTTATGGAGTTTGGGTGGCGGCATCTTGCAGCCTTTATTTCAGGGTGGTGCTTTGCTGGCGCAACGTCGTGGCGCGATTGCGAACTACGAGCTAGCAGCATTTCAATATCAAGCAACCGTCTTAAATGCATTCCAAGAAGTAGCCAATGCATTACGCGCACTAGAGACTGGTGCACAGGCACTCAAGGCAGCTTCAGATGCAGAGCGTTATGCCTACGAAACTCTGGACTTAGTGCAGCAACAGTACAAACTCGGTACAGCCAGTTATTTAGCAGTGCTCTATTACCAAAATCAGTATCAGCAAGCAAAAGTGAAATCTGTTGCAGCACAAGCAACTCGCTTCTCAGATACGGCAGCTTTATTTGCAGCATTAGGTGGCGGCTGGTGGAATCGTGAAGGCCCTGCTTTTAAACCAAAAGACATAGCGAACAAAGATCAAAATGAAACTTCTGGAACAAATTAAGAACAAGCTCGTTGCTTTGGTTCTTGCCTTGTGGGCATGGACGCAACGTAAAGCAATTGAATGGAAATTACGTGAGAGAGCAATTGCTCTGTGGGAAAAGACCAGGGCCTTTTGGGCGAGCATGGGTCAAAAATGGCGCGGTACCAAGGCTCATGAAAAGCTCATGGCAATGGAGCCCTTGCAACGTCGTATGACCATCATGCTTTGCGGTGTATTTTTATTATTGGGCCTGATCTTCGCTTTCAATCAGCTGAAGACTTTCATGATTAAGCATTTCATTGCGGGCATGGGATTGCCTCCTGCAACGGTATCCACCCTGGTGATTACAAATGCAGAATGGCAGCCTAAATTAACCAGCGTAGGTAATGTCCGTGCATTTAGGGGTGTTGAGCTCAGCACTGAGATTGGCGGCTTAGTGCAGACTGTACCCATTAAGTCAGGTCAAGACGTTAAAGAGGGGGAACTCCTCATTAAATTAAACGATGCATCTGATGTAGCTCAGCTGAATTCTTTAAAAGCAATGGCTGATCTAGCTAAAGTCATTAATGAGCGAGATAGACAGCAGTTAGCAATTCAGGCAATTAGTAAGAACGTATTTGATACGAGCGCTGCTGATTCCAAATCAAAACAAGCGCAGGTTGAGCAACAAACTGCTTTAGTAGCCAAGAAAAACCTCAAAGCGCCATTTAGTGGTCGTGTAGGTATTGTTTCTATCAATCCAGGGCAGTATGTAAACCCTGGCGATAAGTTACTAACGCTACAAACCTTGGATCCTATTTTTGTAGATTTCAACTTACCGCAAAACAATGCCGAACTCATTCAGGTTGGCCAAGAGGTTGAGGTGACTACCGATGCATTTAAGGATGCAAGCTTCACAGGCAAGATTACTGCTGTTAGTCCAAAGGTCGATACCAATACACGCAATATTCAAGTGGAGGCGCAACTCGCTAATCCGGATAAGAAAATTTTGCCGGGCATGTTTGCTAATGTGAATATCAAGCTAGGTGATCAAGTGAAATACCTGACCCTGCCTCAGACAGCAGTTACTTATAACCCATATGGCTCGACCATCTTTATTGCTAAACCTACCGGCAAGAAAGATAAGCAAGGCAATCCAGCCCTTGAGGCACAACAGGTATTTGTAACGACTGGATTAACTCGTGGTGATCAAGTGGCTATTTTGAAGGGTGTTGATGAAGGCGCAACGGTGGTTACTAGTGGCCAGCTCAAACTCAAGAATGGCACGCCGTTGATTATTAACAACAAAGTGCAGCCAGCTAACTCACCCGATCCAAAGCCGCAGGAATAAATAGCAGATGAATTGGACTGACATATTCATCCGTAGGCCAGTGCTCTCCATGGTGGTGAGCGCTCTTGTATTGATTTTTGGTTTGAAGGCAATTGGCTCTTTACCTGTAAATCAATATCCGCAAACGCAAAATGCGATTGTGACCATCACTACGGCCTACTATGGTGCCGATCCTGAAACGATTGCAGGCTTTATTACTCAGCCTCTTGAGGCATCTATAGCTCAGGCGCAAGGGATTGATTACTTATCTTCTGCCAGCGTGAGTGGAGTCTCCACCATTACTGCAACGCTCAAACTGAACTATGACTCAAACGCGGCATTAACGCAGATACAGACTCAAATTAGTGCGGTAAAGAATCAGTTGCCACCACAGGCGCAACAACCTATTTTGACAGTGCAGGTAGGGCAATCTACTGCCGCAATGTACATGGGTTTCTATAGCGATGACATCCCCAACAATGCTATCACCGACTATCTACTGCGAGTTGTAAAGCCAAAGCTGGATTCTGTTGAAGGGGTTCAGAATGCAGAGATCACTGGCGGACGTAAATTCGCCTTACGCGCCTGGTTGGATCGAGAGAAGATGGCCGGTCTTGGTGTGGGCGCCGATGATGTGTATAACGCCATGTCAGCCAACAACTATTTATCAGCAGTTGGAAGCACTAAAGGCGAGATGGTCTCGGTTGACTTGGTTGCCGGTACCGACTTACATACTCTGGATGAGTTTCGCAAGTTAGTCATTAAAAAAGATGGCGTGAATATTGTGTATTTAGACCAGGTGGCTAATGTCACCATGGGGTCTGAGGACTACAACACGAACGTTGCCTTTAGCGGTAAGAGGTCAGTGTTTATTGCTATTAAGGTTGCGCCGCAGGCCAACCTGTTAGACGTGGCACAAAGGGTCCGCGATGTCGTACCAGATATTCAGAAGCAATTACCCATTGGCATGACAGGCAAGATTGTTTACGACTCTACTAAATTTATTACCAGCTCTATTGATGAGGTAGTGTCCACCTTAATAGAGGCCTTGGTGATTGTGACTGTGGTGATCTACCTCTTCTTGGGTAGTGCTCGTGCGGTTGCTGTTCCAGTGATTGCAATGCCTTTATCGCTCATTGGTACTTTCTTCCTCATGCAAGTGCTGGGCTACTCGATTAATTTGCTTACCCTATTGGCTTTAGTGTTGGCAATTGGATTAGTGGTGGACGACGCCATCATCGTGGTGGAAAACGTTGACCGCCACATGAAAGAAGGTAAGTCACCGCTAGAGGCATCTTTAATTGCTGCCCGCGAATTAGGCGGACCTATTTTGGCAATGACAGTGGTACTGATTGCGGTGTATATCCCGATTGGCTTTCAGGGTGGCTTGACGGGTGCGCTATTTACTGAGTTTGCCTTTACTTTGGCTAGTGCCGTAGCTGTTTCAGGATTAATTGCCTTAACACTCTCGCCCATGATGTGTTCTCGCATCTTCACAGAGGAGCAAGAGGCGTCACCTTTTGTGCAGAAGATTGATCGCATATTTGAGAAGGTGCATCACAGCTATCAAACTACTTTACGTGATTTGCTCAGCACTTGGCAGGTCATTATCGTGATGGGAGTCATCTTGCTGGGGGGCGTAGCTTATTTATATTCAACTGCGCGTGCTGAATTAGCGCCAACCGAAGACCAGGGCATTGTTTTGATGCAAGCATCAGGACCCCCTAATAGTACGGTGACGCAAATGCAGACTTATGCAGATCAAATTTACGCAATTGCAGCTGCAGAACCAGAATACGAACAGGCTTTTCAGATCACCAGCCCAACTTCGAGCTTTGGCGGTATCTTGCTTAAAGACTGGGGTGAGCGCAGTCGTAATGCAACCAAGTTCCAAGAAGATATGCAGCAAAAGTGGAACTCTATTGCAGGCGCACGCGTGGCTGCCTTCCAGTTCCCGGCTTTGCCGGGCGCTCAAGGCTTGCCTGTGCAGGTTGTTATTAATACAACAGAATCTTATGCAGCGTTAAATGAAGTCTCGCAAGCAATGCTTGATAAAGCGCGCCGCAGTGGCAATTTCTTCTTCGTAGATTCTGACCTCAAGATTGATAAGCCACAAGATGTTTTAGAGATTGATCGAGAAAAAGTTGCTGCCCTAGGCATGACTCAGCAACAAGTCGGTTCAGCCTTATCTGCTGCTTTAGGAGGTGGATATGTGAATTACTTCTCGGTGGCCGGACGCTCTTATCGTGTGATTCCACAAGTAAAGCAAGTGGATCGTCTCAATCCAGATCAAATATTGGATTACTACATACGTACACCAAGTGGCGCGATGGTTCAAGCGCGCACTATCGCAACGATTAAACAAAGGGTGGTGCCGCAGTCTATTAATCACTTCCAGCAATTAAATTCAGCAACAATCTCGGGTGTAAGCACACCATTTATTTCGCAAGCGGATTTATTGGAGTACATGCGTCAGACCCTGAAAGAGGTTGCGCCTAATGGTTACACCATGGACTACGCAGGTCCGTCACGTCAATTTATGGCTGAATCTGGCGGCTTCTTAGTTACCATGTTCTTTGCGATTCTGATTGTGTTCTTGGTGCTTGCAGCACAGTTTGAAAGTTTCCGCGATCCCATTGTAATTTTGGTTTCTGTGCCGCTAGCCTTATTTGGCGCCTTGATATTTATTAATTTGGGGTTCACGACCTTAAACGTCTATACCCAAGTTGGCCTAGTCACACTCATGGGCTTGATTAGTAAGCACGGTATTTTGATCGTGGAGTTTGCGAATGAACTTCAGGAAGCAGGGCGCAGTAAGCTCGATGCCATCGTTGAAGCAAGTAGCGTTCGTTTGCGCCCGATTTTGATGACAACTGCAGCAATGGTTTTAGGCGTATTGCCTTTGGTGATTGCTTCTGGCGCGGGTGCCGCAGGACGCAAATCTATGGGCATTGTGATTTTCACTGGCCTATCAATTGGTACGCTGTTCACACTCTTTGTAGTGCCGGCAATGTACTTATTTATTGGTGCCGATCACCACGCCAAGAAATTTAAGCAGCAGTAAAAATGAAAGACAGAAAAACTATTTAACGATATTGAGTTCTTTTTCAACAATATCGTTAAAGTAGGTTTCTATTTCTAGCCGCTGCAACCAGGCATCGATATTCTTAAGAGGCGCACGCTCGCCAGTTTGCTGCGGGAAGGCTTGATTCAGAAGAATCCAACGGCTGACACAAAGGGCTAAAACAATATCTCCAGGCTGAAATTGATTGCCCGCGCAATAGCTTTGCTTAGACAATGTTTGATCTAGCAATCCAAGCAGCCGATTAGTTTCTTGATATCCCTTGAGAATCGATTCGAATTGACGTTCTACCTCGGGTGTTCTAGTAAGACCCAGAAATGCTATGCGCAGCGCTGGCCACATTGTGCCCAACTGCCAATCCATCCATTTCTCGGATTCGTAATGAGTCTTAATATCTGCTGTAAAGCGCCCAGCTTGATCATGCTGATGGCTTAAGTAGCGCATGATGGTATTGGATTCCCACAGCACAATTGCACCGTCTTGTAGCGTCGGTACTAAGCCATTGGGATTGAGTTTTAAAAACTCTGGAGTGTTATTGATTCCAAATTGTAGGCCAGCATCGATGCGCTCAAAGTCTTTGCCTTCTTTTAGTCCAAGCTCAGCAAGACACCACAATACTTTTTGAACGTTAATAGAACTTTTGCGACCCCATAAACGCATCATGGCATTTCCTTACAAAGAAGAATTGGTATTAGCTAGCTTAGTTTCTGTGAAATCGAGACCAACAAACTGACTGCGCGCAAAAATGAGCGGCTCTCGTTCAGGATGATTTTTTAAGTTAATTACTTTGGCAACAATGATGTTGTGATCGCCGCCTATATGAACACATACAGTTTCACATTCATAGTAAGCAACGCAATGATCTATTTGCGTTAGTCCACTAGCTGCTGGCTTGTGATCAATTCCCTTGAATTGATCTGTCTTCACGGTAGCGAAATGCATTGCCAGATTCTCTTGCGAGCGCTCTAGCACATGAATCAGATGTTTCTTGCCAAGCTCAACCCAAGGCATTAGACGTGAATGCTTCTTGAGACTCCAAAGAATGAGTGGTGGCTCGAGTGAGACAGTGTTGAAGGAGCTAATCGTAATGCCGTGAGAATTGTTTTCCTCATCCAGGCAGGTGATAACAGTGACCCCAGTTGCAAATGATGCGAAACCTTTGCGTAGCTCTTGTGAAGTAAATGGGGTCATTAATCTTTACTTATTTAGCTTCAGCTTTTGCTGTAGCGGTCAGTGTTGTGCCGGGAACGGGATTTAAAACTTCATTCTCTTCAGCTTTTACGCACTTGAAGCTATATTCTTTGCCTGCCTTGGACAGAAAGCTGGCGCCTTCATAAAAATCATCTTTACAGGTCTTAGTGGCGAAATCCATGACATCCTGCGGTGCAGCGCTAGAGGTGATCAGACGCATATTGCCCATGGACATATTAATTTGGGTGGAATAGCAGCCAGACAGCGCCAAGCCAGAAATCGTAGTTAATAGTAGAATTTTTTTCATGGAAACCTCCATAATCAGCAATGCTCGTTAGGATAAACCTATTAAGCAATTGCTGCGGGGAAATACCTCGCTCTAAAAGGAAGAGACATGTTTAAAGCAATATTGGTAAATAAGGATGACCAAGGGTATCGCGCAGAATTAGCCCAGGTCGATGAGGCTAACCTCCCAGAGGGAGATGTTCGCGTAAAGGTCCTGTATTCCACCCTCAATTACAAGGATGGCCTGGCTATCACGGGCAAAGGTCCGGTGGTTCGCAGCTTCCCAATGGTGCCAGGCATCGATTTTGCCGGTGAAGTGATGGAGAGCACCAACCCCGACTTCAAGACTGGCGACATGGTGCTTCTCAACGGCTGGGGAGTTGGGGAAGGGCATTGGGGTGGCTTAGGTCAGCAGGCTCGTGTGAAGGCCGATTGGTTGATTCCGCTGCCCAAGGGGTTTACTGCTAAACAAGCATTAGCCATTGGCACTGCAGGCTATACCGCCATGCTCTGCGTCATGGCGCTACAAAAGCATGGGCTTAAGCCAAGCGATGGTGAGGTTTTGGTCACTGGTGCTGCAGGCGGTGTTGGCAGTTTTGCCATCACGCTTCTCAGCAAGCTAGGTTTTACTGTTGTCGCGAGTACAGGCCGTATGGCCGAAGCAGAGTACCTGAAGAAATTGGGTGCAACTGAAGTGATTGATCGCGCCATCTTATCTGCTCCTGGCAAGCCATTGGCAAAAGAGCGTTGGGCTGCAGTAGTTGATAGTGTGGGCAGTCATACCCTGGCTAATGCGTGTGCGCAGACCAAGAGCGATGGCGCAGTAGCTGCTTGTGGCTTGGCTCAGGGCATGGATTTTCCTTCAAGTGTTGCACCATTTATTTTACGCGGCGTGACTTTGTACGGCATTAATAGTGTGACTGTGCCACGTGCAAAACGCATTGCTGCCTATGAGCAGTTGAGTAAGTTAGTGGATCTGAAAACCTTAGATGAAATCTCTCATGAGATTACGCTTGAGGAGTCAATAAAATACGCGCAAGAATTAATGGCAGGAAATGTACGCGGGCGCTTGATTGTCGACGTCAATAAATAAAAAAGAAATAACAAGCAACTAAAGATTAGCTTTACTGGGGTGCTTGGGGTTTGCGACTAGGTAGTTTTGACCAAACCTCAAGCTTCTCAGGATTAGTCAGCTCGGACCAATCAGCAATTTCGGTCAGGGTGCGATAGCAGCCGCGACAGTAACCATTTTCAGGATTAATGTCACACCAATTAATGCAAGGCGATGGAACTGTTGTCAAAGCAAACCTAGAAGTAAAAAATCAATCAATAACACTAAGCCATGAATACTCAAAACAAAGCAAGCGCTGAAGCTGCAGTTCATTATCCCTTAGGAGACGTCCTTCCGGAAGTGGGTAGCAGCATAGAGGTTGCGCCAGGTGTTCGCTGGATCAGAATGCGTCTGCCCTTTGCTTTAGATCACATCAATCTTTGGCTGCTGCGCGACGAAATTGATGGTCTTGCGGGTTGGACGATTGTGGACTGCGGTATTGCTAATGAAGAGACAAGAAACTCTTGGGAACAAGTGTTTGCTACTCAGCTTGAAGGCATGCCAGTCTTGCGCGTCATCGTGACGCATATGCATCCTGACCATGTGGGTCTATCGCAATGGCTCTGTGAAAAATGGCATGTCCCCATGTGGATTTCCATGACAGATTATTTAACTGCCCAATGGTTAAGTTGCAAAGAGGGTGGCGCCGCAGTTGGTTCACGCGCTGGCAGTGGCGGTTCTGCAGATCACTTTCAAAGACATGGTTTAACGGGCTCAGAAGATTTAGAAAAAATTCGCGGGCGCTCCAATTACTACAGCAATATGGTTCCTGGAGTGCCGCGTCAATATCGCCGCATTATTGATGGCGAATTGATTTCAATAGGTGGTCGTACCTGGCAAGTCATTATGGGCTATGGGCATGCGCCTGAGCATGCTTCACTATTTTGTAAAGATCTTGGAGTGTTGATTTCTGGAGACATGTTGTTGCCTCGCATCTCTACCAATGTAAGTGTCTATGATGCAGATCCAGATGCAGATCCGCTAGGCTTATATCTTGATTCTATTGAAAAATATTTAGTATTGCCTGAGGATGCATTGGTACTTCCTTCACACGGCAAACCATTTACTGGAATTAGGCCGCGTGTTGCGCAACTAAAAGCGCATCATGATGATCGCTTGGCGGATACTTTGGCCGCATGTAAAAAACCGGCACATGCCAGAGAGATTGTGCCGGTCTTGTTTAAACGTGAATTAGATATTCATCAACTCACATTTGCAATGGGTGAGGCTATTGCTCATCTGAATTACCTACTTCGTCGAGGAAAGTTGCGTCGCCAGCTTTGCGAGGACGGCGTGTTGCGGTTTTCCGTGGTTTAGCGCTAGTTGTTTTAGTCTTGGATTCTTCCTTTGGGGCGCTTGTTGAGCTGGCTGCAGCGCCAGCCGCTGAGACGGCATCACCAAAGGATTTGAGCGCCATCATGGTGGCATGCTGAACTTCAAGACCCTGAATAGTTGATTTGAGGATGTTGAGGTTCAAATTGAGCCAGTTTTCAACGCTTTTCAGGTCCTTGATGCGCTTTTCAAGCTCATCTACATCCAAGCCAGGAAAAGCCGATGCAAAGCCGCCAGCAGCCTTAGAGGGGTCTGCCGTGAAGGGGAACTGTCCGGCCTGACCTACAGCGCCTTGTCCCCACATGGTTTTAAACATATCTAGGCTTTGATTGAATTCTGGAATGGTTCCAAACATAAGGGCTCCGGGGTGAATGAAAAGTGGCTTTTCCAATAGAATAAGGGATTCTAGAGATTAATCCCGGTTTAACAATGCAATCTAATGGTTTGTCCCAGCCTTATACCCGTGGTCAAAAGCTTCCCGAGCTTTTGAAGCAGCGCATCCTCATTTTGGATGGCGCCATGGGCACCATGATTCAGCAATATAAGTTGACCGAGGCCGACTATCGTGGTTTGCCGGGAAATACCCGATTTGCCGATCATCCTGGCGATATCAAAGGTAACAATGAGCTCTTAGTTTTGACTCAGCCGCAAATTATTAGCAAGATCCATGAGCAATATTTGGATGCTGGCGCAGACATTATTGAAACCAATACTTTTGGTGCAACCTCAGTGGCGCAAGAGGACTACAAAATGGCTGGCTTGGCTCGTGAGATGAATGAAGTCTCTGCCAAATTAGCGCGCGCAGCTTGTGAAAAATACACTACTCCAGAAAGACCTCGTTTTGCCGCGGGCGCAATTGGACCTACACCAAAGACAGCGAGTATTTCACCGGATGTTAATGATCCGGGTGCGCGCAATGTGACCTTTGATGCTTTACGTGCTTCGTATCGTGAGCAGATTGAAGGATTATTTGCGGGTGGCGTTGACTTATTTTTGGTTGAAACTATTTTCGATACGCTCAATGCCAAAGCGGCACTCTTTGCCCTCGATGAATTTTTTGAAGAGACCGGTGAGCGTTTGCCGGTAATGATTTCTGGAACGGTGACAGATGCATCTGGCCGTATTTTGTCTGGTCAAACAGTTGAGGCGTTCTGGAATAGTTTGCGTCACATCAAGCCACTCACCTTTGGTTTGAACTGTGCATTAGGGGCTGCTTTAATGCGCCCCTATATTGCAGAGCTAGCAAGAATTTGCGATGCGGCAGTGTCTTGCTACCCCAATGCGGGCTTGCCTAATCCGATGAGTGATACGGGCTTTGATGAGACCCCAGAAATCACTTCTAGCCTAGTAGATGGTTTTGCTAAAGATGGCTTAGTTAATTTAGTAGGCGGCTGCTGCGGCACGACACCCGATCACATTCGCGCAATTGCTAATGCGGTTGCCAAACGGAAGCCACGCGCTTTCTATCGTGAGAATGCGGAGGTATCAGCATGAGCACGACGGAGAAAAAAGCGATGCCAGCGATGAAGCTTTCTGGTCTTGAGCCATTTAACGTTACAGCAGATGTTGGCTTCGTCAATATTGGTGAGCGTACCAATGTCACAGGCTCCAAAGCATTCTCTCGCATGATTTTGAATAATCAGTTTGATGAAGCGCTCGTAGTGGCGCGTCAGCAGGTTGAGAATGGCGCACAGGTTATCGACATCAATATGGATGAGGCGATGTTAGATTCTGAGGCGGCGATGACTCGCTTCCTCAACTTAATCGCTTCTGAGCCTGATATTGCTCGTGTTCCCATCATGATCGACTCCTCCAAGTGGAGCGTGATTGAAGCGGGTCTGAAGTGTATTCAAGGTAAGCCAATTGTGAACTCGATCTCCTTAAAAGAGGGTGAGGAGTCCTTCAGAAAGCAAGCGCGTTTAATCCGTCGTTATGGTGCTGCCTCAGTGGTGATGGCTTTTGACGAGGTAGGGCAAGCTGATACCTTTAAGCGTAAGACAGAAATCTGTCAGCGCTGCTATGAGATCTTGGTAAACGAGATTGGCTTCCCAGCAGAAGACATTATTTTTGATCCGAATATTTTTGCAATTGCTACCGGCATTGAAGAGCACGACAACTATGCGGTCGACTTTATTAATGCCACCCGCTGGATTAAAGAAAACCTACCGGGTGCTAAGGTTAGTGGCGGCGTTTCCAATGTGAGCTTCTCGTTCCGCGGTAATGACCGTGTTCGTGAAGCAATTCATACAGTGTTCTTGTATCACGCTGTCCAAGCTGGTATGGATATGGGCATTGTGAATGCTGGTCAATTAGGTGTGTACGCTGATTTAGATCCAGAGTTGCGTGAGCGTGTTGAGGACGTTGTTCTCAATCGCTTTAAAGAAAAAGATGGCAAAACACCTACCGAGCGTTTGCTCGATATTGCTGACCAATTTAAGGGTGGTGGCGCTAAGCAGGTCGAGAACCTAGTGTGGCGTGAAGCGCCTGTACGTGAGCGTCTAACGCATGCCCTAGTGCATGGCATCACCACCTTTATCGAAGAAGACACCGAAGAGTTGCGCGCAGAAATTATGGGCGCTGGCGGCAGACCTATTGAGGTCATTGAAGGCCCTCTGATGGATGGTATGAATGTCGTGGGCGACTTGTTTGGTGCGGGCAAGATGTTCTTGCCTCAGGTAGTCAAAAGCGCCCGCGTGATGAAACAAGCGGTTGCCATCTTGATTCCGTACATCGAAGAAGAAAAGCGCCAACATATTGCAGCAGGCGGCGAAGCCAAAGCTAAGGGCAAGATTGTCATGGCAACCGTGAAGGGCGACGTGCACGATATCGGTAAAAATATTGTGACTGTTGTTCTGCAATGTAACAACTTTGAAGTAGCCAATATGGGTGTGATGGTTCCCTGTGCAGAGATTCTCAAGCGTGCCAAAGAAGAGAATGCAGATATTGTTGGTTTATCTGGATTGATTACACCTTCGCTAGAAGAGATGACTTATGTTGCGCAAGAGATGCAACGTGATGATTGGTTTCGCGAACGCCAAATTCCGCTGATGATTGGTGGCGCAACAACTTCACGCGTTCATACGGCGGTAAAGATTGCCCCGCATTACGATGGCCCAGTGGTGTATGTGCCTGACGCATCTCGTTCAGTTTCAGTGGCTTCCAGCTTGCTTTCCGATGAAAGTGCTAAGAAATTTATTCAAGATTTGCGCGATGACTATGTACGCATTCGTGAACAGCATGCCAATAAGAAGGCGGCGCCAACGATTTCTTTAGAAGCAGCACGTAAGAATCGCGAGATGATCGACTGGTCTGCTTATGTTCCAAAGAAGCCGAAGTTCATTGGCCGTCGTGTATTTAAAAACTTTGCACTGAGCGATATTGCTAAATATATTGACTGGACACCATTCTTTCAGACTTGGGACCTTGCAGGTAAATTCCCAGCAATTCTGGATGATGAAGTTGTTGATGTTGAGGCTCGCAAGGTGTTTGCTGACGCCCAAGCTCTGCTCGATAAGTTGATTAAGGGGCAATGGCTACAAGCCGATGCGGTGGTGGCTTTCTATCCCGCTAATACCGTTGGCGACGATATCGTTTTGTATAGCGATGAAGCACGCGAGCATCCTTTGTTTGTTTGGCATAACTTGCGTCAACAATCCGAGCGTCCAGTTATAGAGGGTGTACGCAGACCTAATCGTTGTTTGGCCGACTATGTTGCGCCAAAGGACTCGGGCGTCGCTGATTACCTGGGTTGTTTTGCAGTGACCACCGGTCATGGTGTTGAAAAGAAAGTAGCTGAGTTTCAGGCAAAGCACGATGACTACAGTGCCATTATGTTGAAGGCCTTAGCTGACCGATTGGCAGAAGCGTTTGCTGAACTCATGCACCATCGTGTGCGCACTGATCTGTGGGGCTATGCAACAGATGAGATTTTGACCAATGATCAGATGATTAATGAGGAATACCGCGGTATTCGTCCGGCACCTGGTTACCCAGCCTGTCCTGCACATGAAGTTAAAGAAGATCTATTACGAGTCATTGGCTCTGAAGATATTGGCATGACTCTGACCGAGTCAATGGCCATGAATCCAGCTTCAAGCGTGAGCGGTTTCTATTTAGCCCATCCGGATGCGCGCTACTTTAATGTGGGCAAGCTATCGGATGATCAGGTTGAAGACTTGGCTAAACGCCGCGGTCAAAGTATTGAAGACACCCGTCGCCAGCTGGCGAGCTTGCTAGATTAGACGCCCCACATGACGGGTTCGTCTGTGGCTTTGGATTGCTTCATCAACTCCAGGAATGGGTAGGCTCGCTGTCCAAGGCGATCGGCCAGCTTAGGCTTCTCAGCACCCTTCTCGGACTCGTCATTTGCTTTAGCCCGCTCCTCAAGATCTTTGAGGATGGCAGTTTCTAGGGCAGTGATGAGGTCAGGAAGTTGCTCAACGGTCAAAATTCCGCGAGGCTCCAGGGGGCGCCCCAAAATATCAAAAATTCGTTTAGTCAGATCCGCCAGCATGATGACATCTGGACCAGCCTTTGAGCGAAATTGATAGATCATTTCGATAGCTTACCACCTGATAAACTCACTAATCTATGTTGTTAACCAATAAAAATCGTTTAATTCAAATGCTGAGTGCTGCGCTTGCAGGCTTGGCTCAGGAGCGCGACCTAGGAGAGGCTCCTACCCCCCGTTTGGAGCGTCCCAAGGCTGTTGACCATGGTGATGTCGCTTGTAATGTCGCCCTTCAGCTAGCAAAGGCTTGGAAGCTGAACCCGCGTGAGCTGGCACAGGCTTTGGTAGAACGCTTGCAGCAGCAAGCGGGATTCAATGAGCTGATTGCATCCTGTGACATCGCTGGTCCTGGCTTTATTAATTTTCGCCTTAGTAATGCAGCTAAGACTACCGTAGTTCAGGAGATACTTGCTGCAGGGACTCATTTTGGTGAGTCTGTGCAAGTCGGCGAGTCTGTTCCAAACGCCATGATTGAGTTTGTCTCTGCCAATCCAACTGGACCATTGCATGTTGGTCACGGTAGACAAGCAGCGCTGGGTGATGCCTTAGCTAATTTATTAGCCACCCAGGGAATCAAAGTTCATCGTGAGTTTTATTACAACGATGCCGGTGTGCAGATTGCGAATTTAGCCCTGTCTGTTCAAGCTCGCTTACAGGGTTTGAAGCCTGGTGATGCCAAGTGGCCTGAGCAGGCATATAACGGCGAATATATTGCAGAGATTGCTAGTGCATTTCAAACTTCTCCAGAATTTAAAGATGATCTTGAGGCCATTCGCCAATTTGCTGTTGCTTATTTGCGTAATGAACAAGACATTGATTTGAAAACTTTTGGCGTGAAATTTGATTGCTATTACTTAGAGTCCTCTCTATATACCGACGGTAGCGTTGCACAAATTGTTGGCGACTTACAAAGCATTGGTAAGACATATGAATCCGAAGGTGCGCTCTGGTTGAAGAGTACGGATGATGGCGATGATAAAGATCGCGTGATGCGTAAGTCTGATGGTAGCTTTACCTACTTTGTGCCTGATGTGGCCTATCACACCAGCAAGTGGAATCGCGGCTTTCAGAAAGTAATTAATGTGCAGGGTAGCGATCACCACGGCACCATTGCCCGTGTCCGCTCAGGCCTGCAAGGCGTAGCACAGAAGCGTGGCTGGGATATTCCTAAAACGTATCCAGAGTATGTGCTGCATAAGATGGTTACGGTTATGCGCCATGGTGAAGAAGTCAAAATTTCTAAGCGTGCGGGCTCATATGTCACTGTGCGTGATTTGGTTGAATGGTCAGGCGGCGTTACTCCAGAGATGACGCCAGAAGAGAGGGAATTGGCTTTGCAGCGCGGTCGCGATGCCGTGCGCTTTTTCTTGATTTCGCGTAAAGCAGATACCGAGTTCGTTTTTGATATTGATTTAGCCTTGCAGCAAAACGATGAGAACCCAGTGTTCTATGTTCAGTATGCGCATGCGCGAATTAATTCAATCTTGCAACAGTGGGGTGGCCAAGTATCGGATTTGGCTACGGCTGATTTATCGCTTTTGCAAAGCAAGGCATCTGATCATTTGCTGCGTCGTTTGGCAGAATACCCAGAGGTTCTGACGGCCGCTGCCGAAGAATTAGCGCCCCATGCATTGGCTTTTTACCTGCGTGACTTGGCTGGTGATTTCCATACCTTCTATAACGCGGATCGTGTCTTGGTTGACGATCAAAACTTAAAGCAAGCGCGTCTTGCATTGCTGCTAGCAACCCGACAAGTTCTACAAAATGGCTTAAAAGTACTCGGGGTATCTGCGCCAATAAAGATGTAATAGCGAGGTATGAAGTGAAGATGTAAGATGAGGAAATGATGAAAACACCGAATCAACAAAACTCCCAATACGGCGGCACTATTCTCGGCTTTATTTTGGGTTTGGGCGTCGGCCTTGGAATCGCCTTTGTCATTGCCTTTTATCTTTCTAAAAATACCCCTCAAGAAAGACCGGGGATGCGTGCCCCAAGTCTGCCTTTGATGATTAAGCCTTCTACAGCACCTGCGGAGGGTGAAGCGGGCGCCCCTGCTGAGCCTGTAGATTTGAATAAGCCGCTCCAGGGTAAATCACCCGCCCCTGCGTCACCCGATCCGATTGGAGATTTGGTAAATGGCAAGAAAACTGCTGACAAGCCAGCGGACGCATCCCCTGCAAGCAAATCAGACGCCATGTATTTCTTGCAAGTGGGTGCGTTTACAAAGCGTGCTGATGCAGATGCGCAAAAAGCGAATTTAGCTATTCAGGGAATTCAAGCCCAGCTAAGTGAAGTCACAAGTGACGGGAATACTCTTTGGCGCGTACGTGTAGGTCCTTACAACAGTGTTGATGAGAGTAACTCAGTGCGAGATAAATTGAGTGGCATTGGCATTAAACCAACCTTAATCAAATCCAGTAAATCATGATTTCATTCAGCAAAAGATTCATTACTTTATTAGCACTGCTTTCTTTAAGTAGTTTCGCTAGCGCACAAGCTCAAAAAATCGAAGAAGGTTTTGATTACCGTATATTGCCTGTTGCGCAGCCGGTCGAAACCAAGGGAAAAGTAGAAGTTATTGAATTCTTTTGGTATGGTTGCCCACATTGCTATGACTTTGAGCCTGAGCTCAGTAGCTGGGTAAAGCGTCAACCTAAAGACGTTGTTTTCAAAAGAGTCCCTGTAGCCTTTCGCGATGACTTTTTGCCGCATAGTCAGATGTACTACGCTCTAGAGTCGATGGGCAAAGCTGATGCTCTAAATGAAAAAGTCATGTACGCAATACACAAAGAAAATAAACATCTCCTCACGGAGACGGAGATCGCAGATTGGGTTGCGTCTCAAGGCATTGATCGCAATACCTTCTTGGCGACCTATCGCTCTTTTGCAGTAGTTTCTAAAGCACGTGCTGCCAAGCAATTGACGGAAGCCTATCGTATTGATGGAGTGCCAACCGTTGTGATGCAAGGCAAGTACGTAACATCACCATCCATTGCTGGATCTAAGGCTAAAGCAATCGCAGTAATGGGTTATCTAGAAGAGAAAATTCGTAAAGATAAGTACAAGTAGTAAATTCGAAACAGCTTGCTACGTAACACTTTAGCGCCGCTTAAATTTTGACGAAGCGGCGCACAATCCAAAAGTAGATTGGGTAAGGCAAGATTCTCAGAAACTTTAAGAATCTTGTGAATCGCTTAGGGAAGTGAATATCAAACTCTCCCTTCTGAATGCCGGCCAATATCTCACTGGCTGCTTCCTCGGCACTAATTAAGGCTGGCATTTCAAAGTCATTTTTTGCGGTAGCCTCAGTAGCTACAAATCCTGGCGAGATCATGTGCACACTGACTCCTGTCGGCAGCAAGTCGTAATATAAATTCTCACAAAAATTAATGATGGCAGCTTTACTTGGGCCATAAGCCAAAGCTTTTGGCAGACCGCTATAACCTGCAACACTGCCAACAATAGCAATATGTCCTGAGTGAGCTTTGAGCATTTCCGGTACCACTAGAGCAACCGCTCTCATTGGTCCTAAAAGGTTTGCATCAATGATCTTCTCGGCAACCTTGATATCAAAATTGTCTGCGCGTAGTGGTACATACATGCCCGATACAAAAAGGAGCAGATCAACCCCATCCCAGGCCTTCACAATGGTTTTATAGCCATCTTGCAGTTGAGCATCATCTGTGACATCCAATGGAATAACGAGTGATTGATCAACCTCTGCAGTACTGGCAATTTCATTTAATCGTTCAGCTCTTCGGCTGGAAAGCGCTACTTTAGCGCCCTTGAGAAGAAGGGTTTTCGCACAAGCTTCACCAATACCGCTGGATGCGCCTATGACCCAGACTCTTTTGCCTGAGAAGTGAGCTATTCCGCTTTGTTTCATGCGCTTAATGTATCAGAAGATGCTGGTGAAGATTGATGGCTCAATGTGAATTGCACTACATCGATATTACGCTCAGTAAAGCCAGCGGCACAATACATGAGATAGAAGTTCCAAAGACGTATAAATGCTTCATCAAAGCCAAGTTGGCGTACCTCTTGCAGTTTTTGATTAAAGCTATCACGCCACAAGCAAAGAGTTCTTGCATAATCTCCGCCAAAGGCGAACTCGTCATCAATTCGTAATCCAGCTTTAGCAGCGCTCGCTTTAAAACTTGCCCTAGAGGGTAGCATGCCACCAGGAAATACATACTGTTGAATAAAGTCAGTGTTGCGTCTGTAGCGATCAAAAAGATCCTCGGCAATCACAATCGTCTGAATGCAAGCTTTGCCACCCGCTTTTAGGCAATGAGCAATCGTTTCAAAATACTCCGGCCAATGTTTTTCACCAACTGCCTCAAACATTTCGACGGAAGCAATGCCATCAAATTTTTCTTGGCAATCACGATAGTCCTGAAGGCGCACTTCAAATCTAGGAGGGTTAGCAATTTGACTTTGCACTTCTAGCAAACGTTTCTCTGCAAATACTTTTTGCTCTGTAGATAGAGTTAGGCCAGTAATGGCTCTCTTGTTACGAAGAGACTCCTCCATAACGCCGCCCCAGCCACAACCAATTTCAAGTATGTGCTCCCCTGGCGTAGTCTTTAAGGAATCTAGAATGCGCCCAATCTTCGCACGCTGCGCATCAGCTAAGACTTGCTGAGCGCCTTCAGAAAACCAGGCGCTCGAGTAGCTCATCGTGGGATCAAGCCACAGCGTATAAAAAGCATTGCCTAGGTCATAGTGCGCATGAATATTCTTGCGACTTCCCGCTTTGCTGTTATCACGCAACCAATGCTTTAGTCGATAAAAAATCGAGCCATACCAATTGCCATAGATGGCTTTTTCTAAAATGGTTCGGTTGCGTATGACTAGCTCAAGGAGCGCCTTAAGGTCGGGGGTATTCCATTTGCCCTGAATGTAGCTCTCGGCAAATCCAATATCTCCGTGGGACATGATCTCTTTAAATACAGACCACTCCAAGATATGAATTTCCGCATGTAATTGATCACTTTGAATGCCAAACTCGCGCTTTTCGCCATTGGGAAGGGTAAGCTTTAAATGGCCACTGCTTAGCTTCGTCAAAAGAGTTAGGAGTGCCTTAGCTTTAATTTGGTGTTGTGGCGAAGCGCTATCCCGCCCTTGCGGACGAGAAAAGTTGAGTCTGGAGAGAAGGGATTGTCCTGGACGATTCATCTGCTAACTTCAAGTTCTGGTGGTTTAGGCTTTGAGTGAAAGGGTACACCTTTTACCCACAATTTCAATGCTTGCCAATGTATTCGAAAAATGACGCCCACGCTCATTAAAGGGTAGCGAAGTAAGGCCAGAATGATATTGGCGCGACTAAGTGGGTGGCTGATGCCACTAATGCTGGTGTTGATGAGGGGTTGGCCGTCCTCATGAAGCTCAATGCGACAGACATTATTCTTGCCGCTACTACTATCTTGCGGAAATAAGAAGCGGAAATGGTAATCACCACGTACCGCGCAAAATGGTGAAACGTGAAATACCTTTTCACTACTAAGTGTTTCGCCAGAGTGCAATGCCTTACCCGAATCTTTGTGTAGTAAATAGCAATGACGCTCACCAAAGGTATTGTTAACCTCAGCCAGTACCGCTTGTACTTTGCCGTCAGCGCGCGTGCAGATCCAAAAGCTCACGGGATTAAAGACGTAACCCAATACCCTTGGAAAAGTCTGAAGCCAAATTTCTCCATCGATATGCTGTACATGATTATCTGCCAGAATCTTTTCGATCCAAGCAAGGCTATTGGATTCTCCTAAGCCATGGTCCTTATCAAAAAATGCACAGAGGCCCCAACGGTTATCGCTTAAGCCGTTCTGACTCAGTAAATTCGGGTTAGCATTGCGAGTACGCATAGGGATGGAGATGGTGAAAACCCCATAACCAAAGGCATTCTTAGCCGGCCTCAAGCGCTGGTGTTTTACTACCCCAAAGTTAATTTTGGCATCTGACATCAACTACACATCTTGTTTGGTTTTGATCGGCTGATGAATGCTTTCAATTAAAGCTTCTGCCACTAATTCTCCGGAGCGTAAACCATCTTCATGAAACCCAAACCCCGTCCAGGCGCCGCAATACCAAATCGATGCTGTGCCCTGAATTAAGGGTAGCTCCTTCTGAGCTTGTATCGCACTCATATCAAAGACAGGGTGTGAATAGTGAATCTCTTGATACACAAGCTTTGGATCTGGCTCTTCCGAGGGATTTAAGCTCACAATAATTTGGGTATCTTGAAGTTGAGCTGGCAGAGGTTGTAGACGATTAATTAAGTAGTTAACGCTGACATGTTGCTTTGTGTCTGGTTTGGCACCAGATTTGGCGGTGTAATTCCAGGCAGCCCAACAACGTTTTGCGTCTGGCAAGAAGCGAATATCGGTATGTAATATTGCTCGATTCTTTTGGTATGGAACTGATGCCAGGATATTTCTTGATTGTTGGTCAATGCCATGAACTAAATCTAGTGTTTGGTCGCTATGACAAGCCATGATGACTTCATCGAAGTGAGCCGAGCCAGCCTGACTGATAACCTCAACTGGCCCGCCATCATGACCTGTATTTACTCTCAGGACACATTCCCTTTTAATGGCAACCCCATGCTTTTCTAGTGCTGTCACAAGGCGCTTTACATATTCTCGTGAACCGCCCTTGATGGTCAACCATTGCGGACGATTTTGGATTTGCAAAAGGCCGTGGTTATGGCAGAAGCGCACCATGGTTTGAATGGGGAACTCTAGCATCTGTTCGATTGAACAAGACCAGATGGCACCGATCATGGGTAAAAAGTAATTTTCTTTAAAGCTTTGGCTGAAGCGATGACGTTTTAAAAAATCGGCAATTTTTTCATCAGGCTCTTTATATTGATGACCAGCTTCAATTTGATCATGCGCTAACTGAGTGGCCAAACGATTAAAACGCATGATGTCATAAGTCATCCTCCAAAATGATGGAGACAGGAGATTGGATCTTTGTCCAAAAAAAGAATTGATGTCATTACCAGCCCATTCAATCTTTTTCCCCGTCCCAGATTTGTTGGCTGTATCAATCGATACGGAAAACGACATTTCTGAGGGGGCTACTGGCGCTTGAATTTCTTCGAATAAACGAACGAGACGTGGATAAGTTTTGCGGTTAAATACCAGGAAACCAGTGTCTACGCCATGTGTGATGTCTTTGCCACCGATATTGCAAGTGATATCAACGGTATTGCTGTGGCCACCAATGTGATCGCCAGCTTCATATAAGGTAATTTCAAATTCAGGATGTTGTCTTAAGGCGTAGGCACAGCCTAATCCAGAGATGCCTGCGCCAATAATGGCAATTCTTTTTTTACTCACTGAGCTTTTTCTCCTAAAAGCTTTTCAACTTCATTTGTCATGCTGCTACTGGTGGGTTTGGTAACGCTTCCAAACGAATCAACCACGTTACCATTTCGATCGATTAAATACTTATAAAAATTCCATTTTGGAGTTGTGCCAGTTTTAGCTATCAACATCTTAAATAATGGATTTGGGTTGCTGCCGGAAACCCCACTCTTAGCAAACATCGGAAATTTCACGTCATAGGTGTTCTTGCAGAAATCGGCTATCTCTTTATTGCTGCCAGGCTCCTGTTGCCCGAAGTCATTAGAAGGAAAGCCCAGAATGACAAAGCCTTGCTCTTTGTATTTGGCGTAAATCTTCTCAAGACCTTCATATTGGCTTGTAAAGCCGCAAAAGCTGGCTGTATTTACTACCAATATGACTTTCCCTTGGTATTGACAAAGGTTTTGCGGCGCTTCATCCTGCAGGCGAGGAAAGGTATGGGAGAGCAGGGGGCTGCAAGTGGGCGCAGCATTGGCAAGCTGAAATCCAGACAAGAATGCAAATAGCCCAAATAGGCAGTTCATTACAAAACGAGGCATATTGCACCTTTTTTATTCACGAGTGAGAAGCCAAGTCTAAGACATTCTGGGTAATATCGCTGGCCTCGCAAGATTGCCATTAATATTGGGTTATGAGTCATTTGCCACCCCCCTCTTTTGAAGCAAAAGTCTGCTCACCAGAACAGCTTGCTGCTCGCCTGGAAAATCTTCCTAGACCATTGGTATTTACTAATGGAGTCTTCGATATCCTGCACCGTGGCCATGCCAGCTATTTGGCCCAGGCCCGCGCCTTGGGGGCTAGCTTGGTCGTGGGTGTGAATTCTGATGCCTCAGTGAAAATGTTGGGTAAAGGCGACGACAGGCCTATTAATTCAGAGGCTGATCGCCAGGCATTATTGGCTGCATTGGAAAGCGTGGATATGACGATGTTGTTTACTGAACAAACACCAGTCAATTTGATTGAAAAAATTCGTCCTGATATTTACGTCAAGGGTGGTGATTACGATATCGACACTTTGGCAGAAACCCATCTGGTAAAAAGTTGGGGTGGTAAAGCAGTTGCGATACCTTTCCTATATGAGCGCTCAACTACAAGCCTGTTGGGTAAGATCCGCTCTTAGAGGCTTTGCAGTAACCACGCCCAGATACCGCGAAGTACTAATCCTTCAGTTACTTCCACGGATTGCTTGATTGGTAAATTAGTTTTTGTAATTTCTTGCGCTAGGACCTTGGCATTACCGCCATCAAGCCAAATTTTTTCGATGGGAAAATTTAACTCTTTTGCATGTTGTATGCCATAGAGGATTGCACCAATTTGCGCCGCATCACATCCTCCGATAATTGCGTCATTGGTAGAGCATCCAAATCCATGATGTTCCGCACGCTTCGCCAAGCCTAACTGCGCAGTATTACTTGCCAGACTTTCTTGCATTAATCCTAAGCCAGGCAAAATCCATCCGCCGTAATGTACGCCGTTAGAACCCAATAAGTCGATGGTGGTGGCAGTACCGGCATTCACAATCAAGGTGTTTTTATTTGATAAGACGCGTGCCCCAATCAGCGCGGCCCAGCGGTCAGCGCCGAGCTTTCTGGGATCTTGATACAGGCTACGCATCCCAGCATAAGCGCTATCCCCTTTGAGCTGCCTCCAATCCAAATCACTCCATTGCGGAAATAGTGATTTGAGATTGGCCATGGCTGCTTGGCCAGCAACGCAGGCAAAACCAATAGCTGTAGGTTTCGGTAAGGTTTTAGCAATATAGTCAGCCAACTCAGCTCGATGTTCTGCTGATTGTAAAGACTTGCTACTAATGGAGCCCGAGTATGCCCACAATTTTTTTTGTTGAGCGCTAGGATTTTGTGTTGACTCCACAGCCGCCCACTTCAGGCGCGTATTACCAACATCAAAAAATAAATAAAGGCTCATGATTGAATCCGCAAAGAAACATCACCCGCATGAATGGCGATGATTTTTTTTTCTTGTTGCAATAGTAATGCCCCTGTCTCATCCACACCTTTTGCAATGCCATAAATAGCCTCTTTACCAGCGCCCGAAATGTACACGGCCTGATCTCGATAAGCATCCCAGCTCATCCAACGTTCTTTGTAGAACTTAAATCCATGCAGGTCAAATTCTGCAAGACTATGTTCGAGTGAGGCGATTAGTTTGAGCCAGAGATATTCTGTATCAGGAAGTAATTTTGTCAGCTGAGCAAGTGAGCCCACTTTCAGTCCAGTATCTAGATTTGCTTCAATTGTTTCTGGATTGCGCAAGTTAATACCAACCCCAATAACCATCCAAGTAAGATCACCCGATTTTGCTTGGCCGCCTTCAATAAGGATGCCGCCGAGTTTATGCTTGTTCAGCAATAAGTCATTGGGCCATTTCAGTTGCAGGCCGGCCTGTTGAAGCTCTTCCTCGCTCAGGTTGCAAGCTTGTGCAATACCGTCTATCACTGCAAGACCAACCAATAAACTCAGTCCGCTGAGTTCGGCCGGAGTTCTTTTAAATGGAAATGCGAGAGAGAAGCAAAGTGAGTCCTCGGGGTTGGCTAGCCATGCTCGGCCTGCCCGGCCCTTGCCCGCAGTTTGTTTGTGGGCAATCCGAGCCACTGGATCAATGAGTTCCCCTGCACGCCAGCGACTCATAAGATCATCATTGGTGGATTTAGTCTCAGTAACGCGCTCAAGTATGCAATTTGCAGTCATTCCGCCATTGTAGAAAGGTCTGACCTAGAATTGTGGGATGGATCAAAAAGATCAACGACCTCGGAAGCTGGTATGGCCACTACAGGCTATGCCCTTAGCGAGGGCTATGAGCTTAAGCTACGCGCTTTTGATCATCTACGTAAGCCTGAACCCCTTTGACTTTGATTTTCAGAATGGGATCTTTGCTTGGGCATGGTTGGATGCTCCTTTGCCTCGTTTTATGACTTTATTTGATGTATCGGTCAATATCTTGGCTTACATTCCATTCGGATTTTTGGTGATGTTTGCTGCCTATCCCCGTTGGCGTAACTACGTAGCTCTTGGAATTGCCCTTAGCTTGAGTGCTGGCCTGGCGCTAGGTGTAGAAACTTTGCAGTCTTGGCTGCCTACTCGCATACCGAGTCAGATGGACTGGTGGGCCAATATATTAGGAGGGTTGTTAGGTGGCTTATTAGCGATTCCGCTAGGACCACAATGGCTTTCTGGAAGCGCAATTCGTCGGCGCTTTGATCAATGGTTTGGCCTTAATTGGGCAGCGTGTGCCCTGTTCTTATTGTTTCCCTGGTCACAAATTTATCCACAAAGCTCTTGGCTTGGCACAGGTGTATGGGGCCATGCCATATTTGGCTCGGTCGATTGGGGTACTGTGGTGATTAATCAGGTTATTCAAGAGGCGGCAATCACCTCGCTATGCTGGCTTGGAGTGGCCTTGTTGCTATCTCTAGGATTGCGCACTAAAGCCCCCCAGTGGCGCATTCTCAATGGACTGCTTGGTCTAACCGTGATGGTGAAGATTCTATTTACCGCCCTTCAATTTGGCGCTGAGTTTAGTTTGATCTGGCTTACGGCTGGAGCTCTATGGGGAATGGTAATAGGCGGCATCTTATTAAGATGGACGTTAAAGCTCAAGCAAATGACTAAGTTTTGGTTAGCTTTGATTTGCTTGCTGGGAACCACAATAGCGGTCAATGTTTTGCCTGACAATCCATATTTCATTCTGACGCTCAGACACTGGTATCAAGGGCGCTTATTGCACTTTAATGAGTTGATGCAATGGGTTTCCGTAGTATGGTTACCTCTGGCACTGATTTGGATGGTTCGAAGTGCCGTGGAATTTAAACCGAAACATTGATGAATATAATTTTCCTATGAGTTTTTCACACCACCTATTTTTTTGTCTCAATCAGCGTGCCAATGGTGAAGATTGTTGCGATCAACATAATGCTTTTGCTTTGTTTGACTACGCCAAGAAAAGAGTGAAAGAGCTTGGTCTTGCGGGCCCAGGAAAAATTCGGGTGAATAAGGCGGGATGCTTGGATCGCTGTGCTGATGGCCCAGTCATGGTTATCTATCCAGAGGGTATTTGGTACACCATGGTTGATGTGGATGATGTTGAAGAAATTATCCAGTCCCATTTAATCGAAGGTCGTCCAGTAGAGCGCTTGCAATTAGCTTAGTCATTTCAGAGAGTTGAAAGTTTTTTATGAATAGCCGTACAAAAGTAATTCAGATTGAAGGCATTGTCGGATCAATGGAAATGTCTATTGATCTGCCGGATGAATTAAAAAATGATCCTGCATTTGCTGTGCGTGGCTTGGCCCTCGTGGCACATCCCCATCCATTGATGGGTGGCACGATGGATAACAAGGTGGCCCAAACTATGGCGCGTGCTTTTAACCAGTTGGGTTACGTCAGCGTGCGCCCAAACTTTCGCGGTGTAGGTGGAACTGAGGGTGTTCATGACGACGGTGTTGGTGAGTTAGAGGACTTGCTACATGTAACCGATTGGATGCGAACACCATCAAGTTGGAGTCAATTTGAAGCAACGGCGAATCATTCCTGGACAAGGGAGGCGAATACGCTACCGCTAGTAGTTTCAGGTTTTTCTTTTGGAAGCTTTGTTGGTAGTCACTTAGTGCAACGGCTTTCACAATTAGGTCGTCCAGCTGAGCGCCTAGTGATGGTGGGTAGTGCTGCAGGCAAATGGACTCTAGCCCCAGTGCCTGCCGATACGATTTTGATTCATGGGGAACTGGATGAAACCATTCCCTTGATTGATGTTTTAGATTGGGCGCGTCCGCAAGAGTTGACTGTGCAAGTAGTGCCTGGCGCAGATCACTTTTTCCATCGCCGCCTACATTGCATTCGCAACATCATTACTGGCGCGTGGTTAGGCATGCCAGATCATCGTAAGTAATTAGAAATAGAAAGACTATATGGCCGAAGAAAAATCATTAATCGAGTACCCATCATTATTTCCTATCAAGGTCATGGGTAAAGCAAACCCAGAATATCTTCCAGCGATAGTGCATATTGCCAAACAATTTGATCCTACGTTTGATGAGAGTAAGGTCGAGCAGCGTCCTTCTAAGGATGGAAATTATTTAGGCATTACTTTGCCAATTACTGCGACTAGCCGTGAACAGTTAGATGAGTTGTATAGAACCTTGTCCACTCATCCATTAGTTAGTGTTGTTCTGTAATTGAATTCATGCCAGCTTTAGTAAAACAACTGGGTTTAGCAGATTACGCCTCTACATATGAGGCGATGAAACTTTTTACTAAAGAGCGTACTAGTGAAACGCCTGATGAAATTTGGGTCCTAGAGCATCCCCCTGTTTTCACTTTAGGTTTGGCAGGTGATGCGGGTAACTTGCATACACCCAGCAATCAAATTCCACTCGTGCAAGTAGATCGGGGTGGAGAGATTACCTATCACGGGCCAGGTCAAATTGTGGTTTATCTTTTGCTAGATCTAAAGCGTCTAGGGATCTTTGTAAAAGAATTGGTCTCTCGTATAGAGCAGGCGCTGATAGATACGTTGTCAGATTTCGGGATTAAGGCTGAAAGGCATCCGGGGGCTCCGGGAATTTATGTCTCTGAGCAGTCAGGAGTGCCCTCAGAATGGATTGGCGCCAAGGTGGCTGCCTTGGGTCTCAAAGTCTCCAAAAGCTGTTCCTATCATGGTCTAGCCCTGAATGTCGCTACCGATTTAGAGGCCTTTCAGCGTATCCACCCCTGTGGGTATGAGGGTTTAAAGACGGTCGACATGCAAACTCTTGGGATCAAGGACAATATAGACACTATTAGCCAAAGGCTTTTGCAGCATTTACAAAAGCAACTGATGCCATCATGACCACAAATAAGCCTGACACCAAGACACCTATCGAGGCGCGCCAAGATCTCAATTACGACGCATCACGTAAACAAAAATCAAGCGAGAAAACTGCGCGCATTCCGATCAAAATCATTCCTTTAACAGAGGTATTAAAAAAGCCTGACTGGATTCGGGTGAAGGCGGCCTCTAATAATTCCCGCTTTTCTGAAATTAAAAAGATTTTGCGCGAGAACGAATTGGTAACCGTTTGCGAAGAGGCCAGCTGCCCCAATATTGGTGAATGTTTTGGTAAAGGGACTGCCACATTCATGATCATGGGGGACAAGTGCACGCGTCGTTGTCCATTCTGTGACGTAGGACATGGCAGACCAGATCCTCTTGATGAAAAAGAGCCTGCTAATTTAGCGCGCACTATTGCCGCTCTCAAACTGAACTATGTGGTGATTACAAGCGTAGATCGTGATGATCTTCGTGATGGTGGCGCAATGCACTATGTTGATTGTATTTCTCAATCACGCGGACTCTCCCCAAATACCCGAATTGAAGTGTTGGTACCAGATTTCCGTGGTCGTCTAGATAAAGCCTTAGATATTTTTGCTGAGCATGCGCCTAGTGGTTTGCCTGATGTGATGAATCACAACCTCGAAACAGTGCCACGTTTATACAAACAGGCTAGACCAGGTGCAGATTATTTGCATTCTTTAAAGCTCTTGAAAGATTTTAAAGAGCGCTTTCCTCATGTCCCAACTAAAAGCGGTCTAATGGTGGGTCTTGGTGAAACAGATGATGAGATTTTGGAAGTCATGCGTGATATGCGTGAGCACAACATCGACATGCTCACTATTGGTCAGTATCTTGCCCCGTCAGGACATCATCTACCTGTTACGCGTTACGTTCATCCCGACGTCTTTAAGATGTTTGAAGAAAAGGCGTATGAAATGGGCTTCTCTCATGCGGCTGTAGGCGCTATGGTGCGCTCAAGCTATCACGCAGATCAACAGGCGCACGGAGCTGGGGTTGTTTAGAGAGATATTCAAAGCCGCCTCCTTACTAGCGACCTTCATTTTTCTCATTGCATGTAGTCCTAAATTAGATTGGCGTACAGTCCAAGCGCCGCAAGAAAGATATACCGCTTTATTTCCTGGCAAGCCAGATAAATTAGAGCGCCGCATTCCTTATCTTGATCAAGAACTCTTACAGACACTTGAGGCGGTAAAAATTGATGATGATATTTACTCGGTTAGCACTATCCAGTTGCCGGCCAATCAAAGTGCCTCACTAAGTAAGTTACTTTCGCAATTACAGGCTAACTTAATTGACAGGGCAAAAGCATCTGGTGGCGATGTCACTGTTGAGGATGCTTTTTATAAAACAGCAGATCGACAGCGTTTACCGATTAAAGATTATTTTCTGGATTTGAAATCCAACGGTAAATCGCAGCAACTAATGCGCGTTCGTTGGATTAATCGAGTTGCGCCGAATGGCGATAACTGGATTTATCAGATCTCAGTCTTGCATGCAAATCCAGGTGCAGACAGTGCAAAAACTTTGTTGTCTAAAGAAGAGTACGAAAATTTCTTTAGTGATTTCTCTCCAGAGTAGCCTGAAGAGAAGATCATGTAATTATTGTTTTTCTAGTACGGCAACTTTAGCCTCAAGCGCCTCTAACTTTTCACGCGTCTTAGCAAGTACTTTACTTTGAAGATCAAATTCTTCACGCGTTACCAAGTCCATCTTCTGAAATCCTTGATTCATCATGGCACGTACGTTCTTCTCAATTTCTTGAGCTGGTGAATTGCGGATTGCATCACCAACTTTGTTCTGCATATCGTTGGCGATACGTTGGATTTGTTCGAGGATTTCGCCTGGTTTTTGCATGATGAGAGATCGCAGTTCTATTGAGAGTTGCAGAAAAGATACACATTCGTATTTTAAGTTGTATGCGTAAAACTGCCCAAAAAGGGGTTAAAACCCGAAAAATGCCCCATATTCACTCATTCGGTGCAATATTTAGCACCAAAAAAGAGCATTTGCCTTATTTAGGGGATTTGTGACAAGGCCATGAACCCCTGGGGATTCAATATCACCCCATGCAATAAGCATTCAACCCATTTTTTTATTACAACCAGTAAGGAGTAGTTCATGAAAACTTTGCAAAAGACAGCAATCTCTGCGGCAGCAGTAGCTTTGTTGGCAGGCCTTTCATCTGCAGCATTTGCAGCAGATGAGCCAGCAGCACCAGAAGTAAGCCCAATCACTGCTAACGTAACTGTGGCAAGCAACTATATTTATCGTGGTATCACACAGACGAATAACAAGCCAGCCATCCAAGGTGGATTTGACTATGCGCATGAGAGCGGTTTCTATGTGGGTAACTGGAACAGCTCAATTAGTTGGATTGGTGATGGCTATGGTTCAGCTGTTAATTCAAATGGTTCACCTGCTAAGACTCAGTCAACCGCCTCAGCTCCAGTAGAGATGGACTTCTACGCAGGCTTTAAGAAGGAATTCATCGGCGAAGGTTTTGCTAGTGACTTCGGTGTACTCCAGTATTACTATCCAACTACTGGCCTGGGTGGGGTTCAAACACAAGCTTATGTTGCTACAAACCCTAACTTACGCCAGGCTTCTGGTGTGAACCCAAGTACAACTGAGTTGTATGCAGCACAAAACTTCACATTTGGCCCGGTTACTGGTTTTGGTAAATTCTCCTACGCTGTTTCAAATTTATTCGGCCTTCAAAACAGTAAAGGCGCTTTCTATCCAGATTTGACAGCTAACTATGACACTGGTTTTTACGGTATTACTGTAAATGCACACGTTGGTTATCAATATGTTCCTAATAACATTGTGACAACTACTGCAGCTACTGGTTACAACGGTACCTGGAATGCAAGCTATGCTGACTGGAAGTTGGGCTTGACTAAAGACTTTGGTGGCGGCTTATCTGGCTCTGCTTACTATACTGGCACAAGTGCTCAGAAAGTTGGCAGCAATTATGTGTATGCAACTCCAAACGGCGGCAACGCTGGTCGTGGTAACGCAGTTGTAGCTTTGACAAAAACTTTCTAATTTCCACTCTGAACGGAGAAACACATGAAATTAATTACCGCAATCATCAAGCCCTTCAAGCTTGACGAAGTGCGCGAAGCTCTCTCGGAAGTGGGAGTTTCGGGCATTACCGTCACTGAAGTTAAAGGCTTTGGTCGTCAAAAAGGTCACACCGAGTTGTATCGTGGTGCTGAGTATGTTGTCGACTTTTTACCTAAAGTAAAAATTGAAGCTGCTGTTGAAGATGGCATCTTGGAGCGTGCGATTGAAGCAATTGAAAAATCAGCACGTACTGGCAAGATTGGCGATGGCAAGATTTTTGTCTCTCCAGTTGAGCACGTCATTCGTATTCGCACCGGTGAAACCGGCGCGTCAGCACTTTAAAGAGAGGTTCAAAATGTTAACTTGGATGAAACGACTCGTTGCTGGTGGTGCTATGGCTTTGGCTATTGGCGCTACTGGTGTAATGGTTACTTCGCCAGCGCATGCTGATGAAGTAAAAAAACCAGCTGTAACAGCTCCTGCTGCTACTCCTGCTGCTGCAGAACCTGCTCCTGTTCTTTGCTCTGAAAAGTGCAATAAAGGTGACACTGCTTGGATGATGGTCTGTACAGCATTAGTGCTGTTGATGACTCTTCCTGGCTTGGCGTTGTTCTACGGTGGTTTGACACGTAGCAAGAACATCTTGTCTATCTGTATGCAATGTTTCATGGTCTTCTCTTTGATTTCAGTGCTATGGGCGATTTATGGCTATAGTTTTGCATTCACGGAAGGCGGGGCATTCATCGGCGGATTAGATCGTCTCTTCTTGGGCGGTATGAATCCAGACTCAGTAGCGGCAACCTTTAGTAAGGGTGTTGTGATTCCTGAGTATGTATTTATGGCTTTCCAAGCGGTGTTCGCAACAATCACTTGCTGCTTGATCATTGGTTCTTTTGCTGAACGCGCTAAGTTTTCTGCAATCTTAGTGTTTATGGTGATTTGGTTTACTTTCAGCTACTTACCAATCGCTCACATGGTTTGGTTCTGGCCTGGTCCAGATGACATCAAAGATGCTGCATCACTCGAAGCAATTACTGCTCGTGCTGGTTGGTTGTGGCAAAAAGGTGTTCTCGACTTTGCTGGCGGAACTGTTGTGCATATCAATGCTGCGATCGCTGGTTTGGTTGGCTCCTTTGTTATCGGCAAGCGTTTGGGCTACGGCAAAGAAGCAATGAAGCCACATAACTTAGTTTATGTAATGGCTGGCGCTGCTCTCTTGTGGTTCGGCTGGTTTGGTTTCAATGCTGGTTCAGCTCTTGAAGCAAACGGTAGTGCTGCCTTGGCATTCGTGAATACTTATTTAGCTACCGCTGCTGCTGTATTGGGTTGGTCAGTTGCTGAGTGGGTTCTCAAAGGTAAGCCATCAATGTTAGGTGCTGCATCTGGTTGCGTAGCTGGTTTAGTTGCAATTACTCCTGCTGCTGGTTTCGTTGGCCCAATGGGTGCAATCGTAATCGGTGTTATCGCTGGCGTAATCTGCCTCTGGGGTGTTACTGGTCTCAAGAAGATTTTGGGTTCAGATGACAGCTTGGACGTGTTTGGTGTTCATGGTGTAGGTGGTATTACTGGTGCATTATTGACTGGTGTATTCGCTGACCCAGCTTTGGGTGGAACAGGTATCTGGGATTATGTAGCCAATGCAGTTGCTCCTGATTACTCTGTTGCTAGCCAATTGTGGATCCAGGCTCAAGGCGTGATTACCACTGTAATTTGGTCTGGCGTAGTTTCTTTCGTAGCCTTCAAATTGATCGATATCGTGATTGGTTTGCGCGTTAAGGAAGAAGAAGAGCGCGAAGGCTTGGATATCAGCTCACACGGTGAGACTGCTTACGAGTCTTAATCAGTAGAATTACCCCTCACTGGGCGGCCCTAGTTGGCTGCCTAGTTTTAAGCGCGGGATCCTCGGATCCCGCGTCTTTCTTTTAATAATCTTACAATGGTGGAATGGTTCCACATCTCATTACTGCACTCACCGGCCCTTTGCTCGAATTAGAGTCAAAGGTTCTAGAAGCGACCCCAACCATTGAGCGTTGGTTCAGGCTGGAATGGCAAGAACATACCCCGCCTTTCTACTGTTCTGTCGATTTACGCAATTCTGGCTTTAAGTTAGCTCCAGTTGATACCAATCTTTTCCCTGGAGGGTTTAATAACCTTTCGCCGCAGATGTTGCCGCTTGCTGTTCAGGCTGCCATGGCTGCCATTGAGAAGATTTGCCCTGAGGCCAAAAACTTATTGCTGATACCAGAACGACATACACGCAATACTTTCTATTTGCAGAACATTGCGCGCTTGTCTTCGATTTTGCGTCAAGCTGGCTTAAATGTTCGACTAGGTACTTTCTCTGAAGAAATTAAGAAGCCAACCTGGATTGATTTACCCGATGGCAATCGCTTGTTGATGGAGCCACTTTCTCGATTAGGTCTCAAGAAACAACGTTTAGGGTTAAAAGATTTTGATCCTTGCTCGATCCTGTTAAATAACGACTTATCCGCAGGCATTCCTCCGATTCTGGAGAATATCTATGAGCAGTACTTGCTGCCAGGCTTGCACGCTGGTTGGCATGTGCGTCGTAAATCTAATCACTTTGCCGCATATGAAGAGGTGGCAAAGAAATTTGCCAAAGTAGTGGATATCGATCCATGGATGATTAATCCTTACTTTACTAGTTGCTCCAATATTAATTTCCACGAGCGTAAGGGTGAGGACGAACTTCAAACTGCTGTAGAGCAAGTTTTAAAAAAGACCGCTAAGAAGTATCGTGAATACGGTATTAAAGAGAAGCCTTATGTTGTCGTAAAAGCTGATGCCGGTACTTACGGCATGGGCGTGATGGTAGTGAATGATCCCTCGCAGTTAAAGGGCTTGAATCGTAAGGACCGCAATAAGATGAGTGTGGTCAAGGAAGGTCTTGAAGTTAGTGATGTACTGATTCAGGAGGGTGTTTATACCTTTGAGAAGGTCAATGAAGCGGTTGCTGAACCGGTGGTGTACATGATCGATCGTTATGTCATTGGCGGCTTCTATCGCGTTCATACTGACCGTGGACCAGATGAGAACCTGAATGCTCCAGGTATGCATTTTGTGCCTCTAGCCTTCGAGCAAAACTCGATGCCTGATCTCGGAGCTAAGCCGGGTAGTGCCGCTCCAAATCGCTTCTATCTATATGGTGTGGTTGCTCGCTTAGCGCTGCTTGCTGCATCATTGGAGCTAGAGCGAACTGATCCCAATGCTGAAGCCGCATAAATAAATCACTAATCTCTCAATAGAAATAATGAACCTTCTTTTTATTGCAGATCCCCTTGAATCTTTTAAGATTCAAAAAGATTCCACACTCGCAATGATGCGAGCAGCGCAAGAGGCAGGCCACCATTTGTGGTTTTGTCAAAGTCGCAATGTGTTGTGGAGAGATGATTTCGTAGTGGCTGATTGCCAATCTTTAGTGATTAAGCCCAGCTCCACTCACTGGTTTGAGTTAGGTGATATTGAGTCTCGAACACTCAAGTCTTTTTCTGCTGTGCTTATGCGCACAGATCCTCCTTTTGATATTGAATATCTCAATACCACTTGGTTGTTATCGGCCGCAGCACGTCAGGGCGCGAAAGTATTTAATGAGCCAAGCGCTGTTCGAGATCATTCAGAAAAACTATCCATCACAGAGTTTCCAGAGCTGATTCCGCCTACCTTAGTCACGCGTGAATTAGCTGCAGTAGAGCTTTTTCATCAAGAACATCGCGATATCGTGATTAAACCGTTAGACGGCATGGGCGGCATGGGTGTATTTAGAGTTGGGGCTGATGGCCTTAACCTTGCGAGCATTGTAGAAACCCTTGGTGAGAATGGCGCAAGAACCCTGATGGTTCAACGCTTTCTTCCAGAAATTGCCCAGGGTGATAAACGGGTACTTTTAATTGGTGGAGAGGTGGTGCCATTTGCGCTAGCCCGCATTCCGCAGGGTAGCGAAATTCGGGGTAATTTGGCTGCCGGCGGCAAAGGCGTAGCGATGCCTTTAACCGAGACTGAAAAAAGGATTGCTGAAAAATTAGCACCTGTTTTAAATCAGCGTGGATTATTCTTAGTTGGGCTGGATTTAATTGGTGGTTATCTCACTGAAATTAATGTGACGAGCCCTACTTGTTTTGTAGAAATTACTGACCAAAGCAACTTTAATGTTGCGCAATTTTGGTTAGCAGCGCTAGAGAAAGCATTGGCATAAATATGGTTGGAATTGTCATCGTTGCTCACACACCGGTTGCCAGCGCAATGCTGGGGTTTGCTGAGCATACTTTTGGTGTATTGCCTGAGCGTGTTCGAGCAGTGGATATCCCTCCTCATGAAGATACCAAGGCAAGCTTTGATCGCGTAATGAAGGCGGCTTATGGTGTGAACACAGGCAATGGCGTCTTGATCCTGACAGATGTCATGGGCGCAACCCCTGCTAATGTGGCTTCCAAGCTAGAGGCCTTGGGCCCTTTATCAGGCTTAAATGCTCCTGTCATCGTATTGGCGGGATTAAACCTACCTATGCTGATGCGTTGCATTTCTCATCGCAGTGAGAATCTAGAAGAGTTAGCGCAAAAAGCCCTTGCCGGTGGGCAGAATGGCATCTTACGCTTAGGTACAAAAGTAAATCAAGAATAGATAAGGTCCAGCACACTATGCCTTCGGCAGAAATCGAAATCATCAATAAATTAGGCTTGCATGCGCGCGCATCTGCCAAGCTATCTCAATTAGCTGCTCAGTTTCCTTGTGAAATATTGTTGTCACGTAATGGGCGTCAAATTAATGCGAAGAGCATTATGGGTGTGATGATGTTGGCGGCCGGTATCGGCAGCACTGTGACCCTTGAGACTGTGGGTGAAAAAGCGGATGAAGCTATGCAGGCACTCACTGCCTTAATTAATGACCGATTTGGTGAGGGTGAGTAATTAGCATGACTTTTGCATTGTACGGAATTCCAGTATCGAAAGGCATTGCCATAGGCAAGGCGGTACTGATTTCTCGTGCAGCATTAGAAGTCAGTCATCACCTGATTGAGGCTGGTAAAGAAGAGGCTGAAGCGCAAAAGCTATTGGATGCATTTGATCAGGTTCGCCTAGAGCTTGAGCAATTGCGCCAAGGATTGCCAAAAGATGCGCCGCAAGAGATGGCGGCATTCTTAGACGTGCACGGCATGATATTGGCGGACCCAGCATTGGCTGAGAAGCCTATTAAACTCATTCGTACGCAACGCTTAAATGCAGCATGGGCCTTAACTACTGAGTTGAATGATCTGTTGGAGCAATTTGCAGATATTGAGGATGCGTATTTAAAGGAGCGTGCTAACGATATTCGGCAGGTTGCCGAACGCGTTATTAAGGCTTTAAATGCCCAGAAAAAAGATCCATTAAACGATGCTGATTTTTTGCCAACCAGCGATATTGGTGTTGAGTCAATTATTGTTGCTCACGATATTGCTCCGCACGACATGCTGCGCTTTAAAGAGCATGCATTTACCGGATTTGTCACGGATCTGGGCGGTAAAACTTCCCATACGGCTATCGTGGCACGCAGTATGGAGATACCCGCAGTAGTTGGCGTACGCCATGCCAGCGAAATGATTCGTCATGGTGATTGGTTGGTGCTAGATGGCGATCGAGGAGTTGTAGTAGTTGCCCCAGATGAGCAGCTGCTAGCCGAATATCGCAAACTACAAGCTCAGGTTCTCAAAGAAGCTCGCAAGCTCCAACAGTTAAAGCATGCAAAAACAGAAACAGCCGACCGTGTTGAGATTGAGTTGTTTGCCAATATTGAATTGCCAGAAGATGCTATTCAGGCGGTGAAGTTGGGTGCTGTAGGGGTTGGTTTATTCCGCTCTGAATTTTTATTCATGGACCGTAAACAGGCTTTGCCAGATGAAGAGCAGCAATATCAAGAATATCGTCGCGTAGTCGATTTAATGCATGGCTTACCTGTCAACATCAGAACGATTGACGTTGGTGCAGATAAGGCATTGGGCGGCGGTGGCGATATTTCTCAAACAGGCACATCACCATTGGGCTTGCGGGCAATCCGCTGGTCTTTAACGGAGCCTGAAATCTTTTTAACGCAGCTCAGAGCAATCCTGCGTGCATCAGCACATGGTCAAGCGCGCATCATGATTCCAATGTTGGCTCATGCTAAAGAGATTGATGAAACATTTAGACTGATTGAAAAAGCGAAACAACAATTGCATCAGCGTGGCAAAGCATTTAATCCGAATATTCAAGTTGGCGCAATGATTGAGATTCCGGCCGCTGCTTTAGTCTTGCCTTTGTTTATTAATCGATTCGATTTTCTTTCTATTGGAACGAATGATTTAATTCAGTACACACTAGCGATTGATCGTGCAGATCATGCAGTTGCCCATTTATATGACCCATTACATCCAGCGATATTGAATTTATTAGCCAATATCATTGAGCAAGCTAAACGTGCCAATGTGCCTGTGGCTGTTTGTGGTGAGATGGCTGGCGATCCTGCATTAACAAAGTTATTGCTTGCCTTGGGCTTAACGGATTTCTCAATGCACTTCAGCCAGTTATTACTGGTCAAGCGAGAAATTCTTCAGGCCAATGTCGGTTTATTAAAAGCCCGCGTTAATAGGGTCTTGAAGGCGTATGAGCCCGAAGAGCAGGAAAAGGCTCTAGAGCGACTGCTGTCTTAACTACTTAGCGAGTTGCTTAGTGGGCTGAGCCGCATACCGAGCACTCGGAATTACGGCTAATACGGATTGCATCGATTTGGGTCGTACGCCCATTCCAAAGCAACATGCGGCCCACCAAGGGCTCTCCAAAACCAATTAATACCTGCAGGGCTTGAGCGGCTTGCATGGCTCCAATGATCCCTACTAGAGGCGAGAAGATACCCATGCTGGAGCAACTGACTTCTTCAAATACTTCATCGGGAGAAAAGATGCAGGCATAGCATGGTGAGTTTGGATTTCGCAGATCAAAGACACTCACTTGACCATCAAACTTGAGTGCTGATCCAGAAACTAGAGGAATTTGATGTTTAACGCAGGCGGCATTAATGAGGTGCCGAGTTGTAAAGTTATCCGTGCAATCGAGAACAACATCAACGCTTGGCAATATTTCATCTAATAGCGAAGCTGTGGCTTTAGCCTGAATGGTTTCAATCTGAATGCTGGAGTTAAGACGTTGTAAAAATTCTTTTCCTGAGACAACTTTACTTTTGCCAACGCTACTTTCGGCATGCATGATTTGGCGCTGCAAATTGGTGAGCTCTACATCATCATGATCTACTAAGGTGATGAGTCCAACTCCGGCAGCAGCTAAATAGGGGGCGGCAGCACTACCTAAGCCGCCGGCACCGATGACTAAAGCATGTGATTGGAGAAGCTTCTCTTGGCCAGCAACATCAATCTCGTCAAGCAGTAAGTGCCTGGAGTATCGAAGTAACTGCTCGTCATTCATGTGCCAGCCGCAGAGATTAAAAGGTTATTCGAGTTTGGATGAAGAGCGCTTCACAGGCTGGCCATTAATAAAGGCCACCGCTTGAGAAAGCATGAAGTCATCCGCACTACCTAGTTCTGTAGGCTTCTTATCTTTCTCTTTCTCTTTTTCTTCAGGAGTCTTCTTGGCATTTTTTTCTTCAATGCGCTGCAACTCTTCGATACGACGTTGTTCCCGATCTTTAATCAACTTATCTTCGGCAGACTGCTTATTGCGGAGATGTTTTTCGCTATCAATCTCACGAGTGATTAATACATCATCTGGATCACCATCTTTGTTTTGATCTACTGGGATATCTGGTTTCACACCAAAAGCCTGAATCGACTTGCCACTTGGGGTGTAGTAATAAGCGGTAGTAATCTTCAGTGCTGAATCATTGGTCAGGGGGCGAACGGTTTGGACGGAGCCCTTACCAAAGGTCGTTTTTCCAATAATGGTTGCGCGTTTATAGTCCTGGAGTGCGCCAGCCACAATCTCGGAGGCTGAGGCGGAATAAGCGTTTACCAAGACCACCATAGGCAATTTCTTAAATATCGCTGGAACACCCGCCAAAGGGTCGCCAGACTCATTTAGGCGATACATCGCTGGCGTTGCATTAAATACCTGTTTTGAATCTGGGGACTGGCCTTTAGTGGAGACAATGACTGCGTCAGCAGGCAAGAATGCTGCAGCCACACCCACAGCTCCTTGTAATAGACCGCCGCCATTGTTACGAAGATCAAGAATGATACCTTTGAGTTTTGGATCTTGATTGGCAATATCAGTTAGTTTCTTGGCAAGATCGGGAACGGTGCGCTCTTGAAAGCTTGTGATGCGTACCCAAGCAATATCGTTATCCAGAATTTTTGTTTTGACTGATTGAACTTTAATCTCTGCGCGAGTGATTGTGACCGGAAAGCTACGCTCCTCACTCTTACGAAATACCGTCAAAGTAATTTTGGTTCCAGGTTCGCCGCGCATAGTCCGCACAGCTTTGTCTAGAGACATACCACGAACAGGTTTGTCATCAAGGCGTGTAATGAGGTCTCCAGCTTGAAGGCCTGCGCGAGCAGCAGGACTATCTTCAATTGGATTGAGTACTTTCACTACACCATCTTCAGAAGTGATTTCAATGCCAAGTCCAGCAAACTTTCCAGAGGTCATCTCTTGCATTTCTGCAAAATCTTTTTTATCTAAGAAAGTGGAATGAGGATCAAGACTACTGACCATTCCTTTAACGGCATCTGTTAGTAGTTGCTTATCTTCTATGGGCTCAACATATTCACGCTTAATTTGGGCAAAGACATTGGAGAGCGTGCGGAGCTCATCCAGCGGTAGCTGAGGGCTTTGCTGGGCGGTCGCGGAGAGCTGGATCGTGGCTGCTACGCCGGCGATAAGGCCAACGGCTATCAGGGCGAAATTCTTTAGAAATTGGCGCATATCTCTTTTGCTTTAATCCAAATAAAAGTGTTGAATGGGTTTGAGGTTGTCGTCTAACTCATAAACAAGTGGCACACCATTAGGTACATTCACTTCCATGATGGCTTCATCAGACATTTGATCTAAATACTTAATGAGTGAGCGAATACTGTTGCCGTGCGCCACTAATAAAACGCGTTTGCCAGCTTTGAGTGCGGGTGCAATAGATTCATTCCACAAGGGTAATACTCGCTCAACATTATCTTTCAGGCATTCGCCCAAAGGAATATCGGAAGGATTGAGCTTTGAGTAACGGGGATCATTTTTGGGGTGACGCTCATCATCATGCTCAAGTAGCGGTGGACGTACATCATAGGAGCGACGCCAAATATGAACTTGTTCATCGCCATATTTAGTTGCCGTTTCAGCTTTATTCAATCCGGTGAGTGCGCCATAGTGACGTTCATTTAAGCGCCAGCTATGAACAACAGGGAGCCACATCAAATCCATGGCATCTTGAACGTGCCAAAGAGTGCGAATGGCACGCCTTAAAACAGAGGTATAGGCGATATCAAATTCATAACCTGCATTTTTGAGGTTTTCACCTGCTGCGATGGCTTGTTCTGCGCCTTTAGGGGTTAAGTCAACGTCCGCCCAGCCAGTAAAGCGGTTTTCAAGGTTCCAGGCGGATTCGCCATGACGAATAAGGACAAGTTGTTTCATAGAGCCATTCTATAATCCGGTGATGAACTTTCTCACGCAAATTGATAATTTAGCGCTTATTGCCCTGTTGTTGGTTTCAGGCATAGCGCTTTTCCTACCCTCATTATCTACGCTTATTGGCGGAAAAGGCTTGTCGCCTACCGAAGCGACGATTTGGATTAATCGACGCAAAGCCTATGTCTTGGATCTGCGCTCGGAAGAGGCCTTTAAATCGGGTCATTTACCTGGCGCCAAATTCGCTAATGCTGCTGGTTTAACGGCAGCGATTGAAAGGCTCAAGCTTGACCGTAAGCACCCAGTAGTCCTGGTTTGTGAAACCGGATCTCAGTCACGCAAACTCGTGGCCGAAGCTCAAAAGTTGGGCTTTGCCGAAGTAGGGGCCTTAGATGGCGGTGTGCAGGCTTGGAAAGCAGCAGCTCTACCATTAGTGAAATAAGGATAAATCGATGCCTCCAGTAATAATGTATAGCACCCAAGTTTGCCCTTACTGCGTCATGGCGGAAAAGTTGCTGGCTAAAAAAGGCGTTGCTAATCTCGAAAAGATTTTGATTGATCGTGATCCGGCCCAACGCGAAGTTATGATGACACGCACTGGCCGCCGCACTGTTCCACAAATCTATATTGGTGATACGCATGTTGGTGGTTACGACGACTTAGTGGCATTAGATCGCGCTGGAAAGCTTGATCCTTTATTAGCTTAATAGATTAACATTCAAAGAAAGTTAGCAATGACTGAACAAACCCCAGCACCTCAGGCAGGCACCGATCAAGCTAAAGAACCTGGATTTCGTATTCAGCGAATTTACTTAAAAGATGTATCTCTTGAGCAACCAAATGCTCCGCAGATTTTGTTGGTGGCTTCTGAGCCACAAGTTCAGGTTGAGATTGATATCTCCGTTGCACCCTTAAGTGAAGGTATCTTTGAGGTAGCTCTAAGCTCCACTGTGACTGCTAAAGTCGATACCAAAGTACTATTCTTGGTAGAAGCAAAACAAGCCGGCATCTTTGAATTTAGCAACATTCCGGTTGAGCAAATTGATCCTATGCTTGGCATTGCTTGCCCAACAATTTTGTATCCGTATTTACGTTCAAATATTGCCGATATTATTAGTCGCGCAGGCTTCCAGCCAATTCATTTGAATGAGATTAATTTCCACGGCATGTACGAACATCGTTTGATGCAAGCTCAACAAGAAGCTGCTGCCAAGGATGGCGCAGCCGCTGAGAGCAAGCCTCACTAAGCTCAACGAGCGAGCCCACAGATCATGAAGGTGACGCTGCTTGGTGCTGGTGCCTGGGGAACGGCGATGGCTGCACAAGCAGCTCGCTTTCTCCAAGAAGGTGATGTTGTTTTATGGTCTCGTAGCAAACAACAGCTAAAAGAAATTGAAGAGAGCGCTGAAAATCGCGCTTATCTTTCAGGCATTCAGTTGCCTGCAAGCCTTAAGTTTGAGAGCAACTTTTCTGCTGCCATCAAGCGACTTTCGAGCAATGATTTATTGGTCATTGCTACACCAATGTCAGGGCTTTCAGAAACTATCGCCCAAGCTTTAAAGATTGCTGAGCACCCACTTAATATTATTTGGCTCTGCAAAGGGCTTGAGCCGAATACCGCCCTATTGCCCCACCAGGTAGTAGAGCGTGAGAGCAAGATGCATTCTCATGGAATAACGCATTCGTATGGTGCCCTATCCGGCCCGAGCTTTGCACGTGAGGTTGGTGCGGGTATGCCTTGCGCTTTAACTGTTGCTAGCAAATCTCCTAAGTTATGTGAAGCAGTGCAAACCGCTTTCCATCACGGCAATATGCGTGTGTATTCAAGTGATGATTTGATTGGTGTGGAGTTAGGCGGCGCTATTAAGAATGTCTTGGCGATTGCTGCAGGTATTGGTGATGGCTTAGATTTGGGCTTGAACGCACGCGCTGCTGTTCTCACACGCGGTTTAGCAGAGATGATGCGAATTGTGAAAGCCGCAGGCGGTAAATCCGAAACTTGCATGGGTCTTACTGGGGTTGGGGACTTGATCTTGACCGCCACTGGAGATCTATCGCGTAATCGGCGCGTTGGTCTTGAGCTTGCTGCTGGTAAGTCGCTGCCTGAGGTTCTTGCCAGTCTTGGTCACGTTGCTGAGGGTGTGCTTTGTGCAGAGGCGGTTGGCGACTTGGCAAAACGCTTAGGGGTTGACATGCCGATCACTACGATGATGGGTGAAGTGCTCTCTGGAAAATTGAAGCCACATGTTGCCGTTAAAAAACTTATGGGGCGTGATCCTAAAATCGAATCGTAATTACAGCATCTGGGTCAATTTCTTATTGACCGCCAGCAAGGCCATTCTGGCGCCATGCTTCATAAACTACGATTGCTACAGTATTTGATAGGTTCAGACTGCGACTACTATCTTGCATTGCCAGACGCATGCGATTCTCATTTGGAATCGAGTCTCTGACTTCATCCGCAATACCTTTGGTTTCAGAGCCAAATACAAAGTAATCATCTGGCGCGTATTTGCCTTCATGAAATTTTCCTGAGCCCTTGGTAGTCAATGCAAAGAGATGCTGAGGATCGGGTTGCTCATCCTTTAAAAACTGTGCCCAATTTTTATGTACTTTGACTCGTGCAAACTCGTGGTAGTCCAGGCCCGCTCTACGCAACTTAGCATCTTCCATCGGAAACCCAAGCGGCTCAATTAAATGCAGCTTGGCGCCAGTGTTTGCACACAAACGAATAATGTTTCCAGTGTTAGGTGGAATCTCGGGTTCGAATAAAACAATATTAAACATACGGCACTCTTTAGATTGGTCGCGCAGCTCGAAGTACTACCCAATTAATGACGCGAGATACACCATTGTCCTTCAGAACGCGCGCAATTTCATTAAGAGTTGCACCACTTGTCATCACATCATCAAACACAATCACAGTCTTGTTTGCGAGCTGATCAATATAACGCTCTTCAAGGTAAAACATTCCCTGAATGGCTAGGTGGCGATTGCTTAAGGTGCTTCCGGCCTGTCGCTCTGCATAATGATGGCGCTGCAGCACATAAGGTGATTTTTGAATATGCACTCCACACTGAATCCGTTTAGCAATTTCCCAACTTTGATTGAAACCACGCTGCGCTAACTTCTCAATACTAAGCGGCACTGGCAGTAAATAATCAGCAGAGATATCTTCAAATTCCTGACTAAAAAGTAAGTTCCATGTTCTGCCAAGGGCATTAGCAAATGCAATGCGTTTTTGATACTTCAATTCATGTAGCGGAGTTTGTAACAATCCATCGTAGCGATCTAAGCAATAGGTTTCATCAAAGCATGGTTGAAAGGTTTGGCATTGCATACAGCGTTGTTGTGCAATTTCTGAAACCTGAAGTGTTATGCCACATTGGTAGCAGCATTGATAGTTCAATAAACCTTCATCGCGAAATTGATTGAGACAGCGATCGCATAGGGATGTTTTTTGGAACCCCTGACAAGCAATGCAAGCTGTCGGCAAAAGCTGTTCACAAATGGCTTGAAAAATGTTCTCTGGAAATCGCATGGGGCGCTGAGTATACTGAGTCAATGACCCAGCCCCTTAGATGGTTACAAGACGAAATTGCAGCTCGCATGCTGCAGAAATTAGACATTGTTAAGCTTGATGTAAAAGACATCTTAGTGGTGCCCGATTTTGCTGGTAAGCATTTAGATACGCTCGCTCAGCGCTATCCAAAGGCGCGCATTTTTAGCATCACCGAAAAAGGTGTTTCAGGATTTCAAATGTGGCGCGCTAAAGCGCTGAGTAATTGGCGTTCTTTATTTGCGTGTAACACTAGCTCCTTGACAAGCTATGCCTCGTCTGGAAGATTCGATATTCCCGATAATTCTGTTGATTTAGTGTTCAGCGATCTTTTGCTGCACGATTTGCCTGATCCGAAGCATTTTTTGCAGGAGTGTTGGCGCGTTCTGCGCGAGGGCGGCTTAATCACATTTAGCTATTTAGGGCCTGATACCGGAAAAGAGTTGCGCGCCTTAGAGCTTTCGGACGTAAAGCTGAAGAATTTATTAAGTCCTTGGGATATGCACGATATGGGAGATGCTTTGCTTGGCGAGCGGTTTTCTGATCCTGTAATGGACATGGAGTGCCTCACTTTGGATTACGAGAAGCCTGCTTTATTGCTGGCCGATATGAGTGCGCTGAAATTGGTGCATTCCACCCCTCCTGAAGTCACTGAAAAAGAGGTTTTGCCGCAAAAAATCACCTTAGAGGTGGTTTATGGGCATGCATGGGCACTCGGAAAGCACCTCGCAAAGGCAAAGGACAACGTCGCCTACATTGATCTAAATCAAATTGGGCACAAGACTAGGCCAGATTCTGCCTAAGTGTAAGTGCTTACTATCATTTAAACCTCGACCAAGATTGGTTCAAGCTGGGTTAACCCGGTTTGTTCTTGCGCTTAATTCACCCTATAATCACGGCTGTAAGTATTAGCTTAAGACCGTTTTTTGGGCATTTTGTGGCATTTTTGCTGCTTTGCTCACGACAATAAACAGAGAATAAGATGAATTTATTTGGAAAAGTCACTAGGGCTTCGCTCTATTTCGCAGTAGCTTTTGGCACTGCATTTGCTCATGCAGCAGAGAATATGCCTGGTGGGCCAGCTGTTAATCAGCTGAATTTTGCGCCTCCTGCTACCAAAATCATGCAAGAAATCCATTGGTTGCATTGGATGATGCTGGTCATTTGCGCAGTGATTTTTATTGGCGTTTTTGGGGTGATGTTTTATTCCATCTTGAAGCACCGTAAATCATTAGGTCACAAATCCGCTTCTTTTCACGAGAGCACAACTGTTGAAATTATTTGGACAGTTGTTCCATTGCTGATTGTTATCGGCATGGCATTGCCAGCAACAAAAACTGTTGTGGCGATGAAAGACACTACCAACTCTGACATCACTATTAAGACCACTGGTTATCAGTGGAAGTGGGGTTACGATTACATTAAGGGTGAGGGTGAAGGCATCAATTTTATTTCCACTTTGGCAACATCACGTGAAGCAATCAATAACTTAGCACCTAAGTCAGATACTTATTTGATGGAAGTGGATAACGAAATGGTTGTGCCAGTTGGCAAAAAAATTCGTTTAATTACTACTGCTAACGACGTTATTCATGCTTGGACTATCCCAGCATTTGGCGTAAAGCAAGATGCGATCCCGGGCTTCGTTCGTGACACTTGGTTTAGAGCTGACAAGATTGGTACATTTCGCGGTCAGTGTTCTGAGCTATGCGGTGCAGAGCATGCATTCATGCCTATCGTTGTGAGAGTAGTGTCACAAGAGGACTACACCGCTTGGGTTGCTGAGAAGAAAAAAGCAATGGGTGCTGGCGGTGACGATCCATCAAAGGTTTATACCTTGGATGAACAAAAAGAGCGCGGCGCTAAAGTTTATGCAGCAAACTGTGCAGCTTGTCACCAGCCGAATGGTAAGGGCGCGGGTGCATTCCCTGCATTGGATGGCAGTAAAGTAGTGAACGGTCCTAAGGAGGGTCAGTTCAATATCTTGCTCAATGGTAAAAATGCAATGCCGAAATGGGGTGGTGTTCTTTCTGATGCCGATATTGCTGCTGTAATTACTTATACCCGTAACTCCTGGGGCAATAAGACAGGCGAAGTGATTCAGACCCAAGAAATCATGACCGCACATGGCGGCAAGTAATCCAGATTAACTAATACAGATAAAAACGAAACCGGAGTAATCCATGAGTACAGTCTCTACTACCCACGATCACGCACACGACCACGCGCATGATGATCATATGCCACACGGATGGCGTCGTTGGTTGTTTGCAACCAACCACAAAGATATTGGCACGATGTATTTGCTCTTCTCATTCATCAGCCTATTAGCTGGTGGCACGATGGCTTTGGGTATTCGCCTGGAATTATTCCAGCCTGGTTTGCAATTCTTCCGCCCTGAGTTCTTTAATCAGCTGACCACCATGCATGGCTTGGTAATGGTATTCGGTGCGATCATGCCGGCATTCGTTGGTTTCGCGAACTGGATGGTGCCTTTGCAAATTGGCGCATCCGATATGGCATTTGCTCGTATGAACAACTTTAGCTTCTGGATTCTACCGGTGGCTGCAACCTTGTTATTGAGCTCATTCCTTGTCCCTGGTGGTGCTCCAGCAGGCGGTTGGACTATGTATGCTCCGCTGACCTCACAAATGGGTCCTGGCATGGACATGGCAATTTTTGCCCTCCACTTATTGGGTGCTTCTTCCATTATGGGTTCGATCAATATCATCGTGACCATCTTGAATATGCGCGCTCCGGGCATGACTTTGATGAAGATGCCAATGTTCTGCTGGACTTGGTTGATTACTGCTTATTTGTTGATTGCTGTGATGCCTGTACTGGCTGGTGCGATCACGATGACTTTGACTGATCGTCACTTTGGCACCTCATTCTTCTCCGCAGTTGGCGGTGGCGACCCAATCATGTTCCAGCATATTTTCTGGTTCTTTGGTCACCCAGAGGTTTACATCATGATTCTTCCAGCATTTGGAATCGTGAGTGAAATTATTCCTGCTTTCTCCAGAAAAACATTGTTTGGTTACAGCTCAATGGTTTATGCAACCGCATCTATTGCGATCTTGTCATTCATCGTTTGGGCTCACCACATGTTTGCAACTGGTATGCCTGTCACTGGCCAGCTTTTCTTCATGTACGCAACCATGTTGATCGCTGTTCCAACTGGTGTAAAGATTTTTAACTGGGTAGCAACAATGTGGAAAGGTTCGATGACTTTCGAAACCCCAATGTTGTGGGCCATTGGTTTCATCTTCGTATTTACGATGGGTGGCTTTACTGGTTTGATCTTAGCAATGGCGCCAATTGATATCGGTTTGCAAGATACCTACTATGTTGTGGCTCACTTCCACTATGTACTGGTAGCAGGTTCATTGTTTGCCATGTTCGCCGGTTTCTACTACTGGTGCCCCAAGTGGACAGGTCGCATGGCTAGTGAAACTCGCGGCAAGATCCACTTCTGGACTTCCATGATTTTCTTTAACATCACATTCTTCCCGATGCACTTCTTAGGCTTGGCAGGTATGCCACGTCGTTACGCTGACTACCCAACGCAATTTGCTGATTTCAATATGGTTGCTTCAATCGGCGCATTGGGCTTTGGCTTGTCGCAGGTCTATTTCTTGATCTTCGTCGTGCTTCCTGCATACCGCGGCCAAGGTGAAAAAGCACCAATGAAGCCATGGGATGGAGCTAAAGGTTTGGAGTGGACTATTCCTTCTCCAGCACCACACCACACTTTTGAAACTCCGCCTAGTGCTGAGCAAATGCATGAAGCAGGAATTTAATTCTTCAGAGAAACAAGCCCTTGCTGCGAAGAATCGCAGGATGGGCCTCATTCTTTTGAGTGTGTCACTGATATTTTTTATTGGTATTGTGATTAAACGGAGTATGTTGGGTTAATCCCGCAATGACGATGGTTTCAACTCAATCACTAAATCGCCAGATTTTATTAAAGCTCTTAATTGCAGCGGTAATGATGTTTGGATTTGGTTACGCACTAGTCCCAATGTATAAAGCCTTGTGTGAAGCTACCGGGATTAATGTTGTAACGAGCAAAAATGACTATGGCGTTAGAGCTTTCAGCCCAAATAGGGTTGGTAATACCCAGGTTAACTATGCTCGCACGGTGATGGTTGAGTTTGACTCCAATAGCCGTGGCCCGTTTACTTTCAAACCAGTAAAAAATTTTTTAGAAGTGCATCCTGGTGAAATGACTGAGATTGTTTATGAAGTCACCAATAATCAAAATCGCCAAGTGCGAGCACAGGCAATACCAAGTTATGCGCCTAAAAGCGCAACAGAGTTTTTTACAAAGTTAGAGTGTTTTTGTTTTCAAGAGCAGATATTAGCGGCAAATGAGACAAAAAAGATGCCGGTAGTTTTTGTGATCGATGCGGGTCTCCCGGAAGATGTGAAAACCATTACTTTGTCGTATACCTTCTTTGAGTTGGGCGCGGGTGGTACACCACCGGCTCCAAAATCAAAGGTGGTGTCGTGAAGAAAAAAAGTAGTTTTATGCAGTCTATGAAAGCCGTAATGTGGGGTTTCTTGGGGGTGCGTAAACAATCAGGTTTGCAGGAAGATGTCGCTTCACTTAGTTTTGTTCACATTATCATTGCAGGTGTTGTTGGCGCCTTGATTTTTATGGGTGTTCTCCTGTTGATAGTGAAAGCAGTTGTTTCCCATTGATTATTTTTTGATTGAATAGAGAGAATAAGATGTCATCCAATTCAACCCCATACTATTTCGTTCCTGGACTATCTAGGCATCCTGCCATGGCCGCCGCCGGCTTAATTGCATTTGGCGCTGGTATGTCTGGCTGGGTAAATCACACTTCTTGGGGCGGTGCCCTAAGTTTGGTTGGTGTGGCATGGGTTCTATTTGTGCTCTATCACTGGTTCGGCGATACGATTGCTGAGTCCAATGCTGGTAAGAATGGTATCAACGTTGATATTTCTTATCGCTGGTCAATGGCTTGGTTCATCTTCTCAGAAATCATGTTCTTCGGCGCATTCTTTGCGGCCCTCTTTTACGCACGCAATATTGCAATGCCTTGGATGGGTGACGTTACGAGCAAATTACTTTGGCCTAATTTCCAGGCTGTCTGGCCAAATGATGGTCCTGCTGGATTGGTTGAGAAGTTCACCACCATGGGCCCATGGCCGATTCCAACTATCAACACATTATTGTTATTGAGCTCTGGCGTGACGATTACTATTGCTCACCATGCATTGGTAGCGAACCACATGAAGAAGGCCATTATTGGCTTGGCTGCAACTGTTGGCCTGGGTTTTATCTTCTTGTGCTTCCAGGTTTTTGAGTACTACCACGCTTACCATGAGCTCAATTTGAAGCTCACATCAGGTATCTACGGCTCTACATTCTTTATGTTGACTGGATTCCATGGTTTCCACGTATTCCTTGGCGGCACTATGCTGGCCATCGTATTGCGCCGTATGATTCGTGGCGACTTTACTGCTAAACACCACTTTGCTTTTGAAGGCGCTGCTTGGTACTGGCACTTCGTTGACGTAGTCTGGCTTGGACTGTACATCGCTGTTTACTGGATGTAGTTTGAATAAAAAATCGGGGCTTTAAAGCCCCGATTTGTTTCAGCGCTCTTGTGTTGTTCGCTAGCGACTAGTTTGTTCCCACCCTGATGCCGGTAGCTTCAATGAGGCCAAAGTAGTGGGCTAGCAAAATTCCTAAAAATAGCGCGACGGACAACCCAATGCGTAGCATCAGTGAATGAACCATACGGGAGCTATTCCCCCTATCTTTCATCATGTAATACAAAGCCGATCCTAAGCTAAAAACAATCATTAGTAGGACAATAGGAATAATCCACTTCATTTCAAATCCCTCAATTGAATAAGCTGTTTTTTGCCCTCGTTGCCAAGCGCATAGTCGCTACTTTATCAGCCTTGCTGGTGATTGGGATCGGCTGTGGTGCTGGGGTCTGGCAATTAAGCAGGGCTGATACCAAAATTGCCTTGGCAGCGAATTTACAGGCTCGCCAACAAATGTCCATCTTAAGTGCCAATGCAACACCATGGACTTTGGAAGAGGCTAGTGAGCGCCGTATGATTGCTCGTGGGCGATATGTTCCTGAGGCAGCAATTTGGCTGGATAACAGGCCAAGACCCATTCCTCCTGTTGGTAGCGCCACTGCACAGTCCGGCTTTTACCTGATGATGCCATTGAGGCTTGAGGGGAAAGACGAGGTTCTTTGGGTGAATCGGGGTTGGGCGCCGCGCAACAATGAAAATCGCGAAACCCTTCCACCCGTGCAAACCCCAAATACAGTAGTCAATATTGAAGGCGTTGTATTTGCTCATCCCGGAAAAGTCTATGAGCTTGGGAGCAGCAAGATTTCTGCTGATATAAACAAACCAAGAATTGAGCAAAATTTTGATTTAACAGCTGAAGGCAAGTTACATGGTTGGAGTCAAGCGCCCTTTATCTTGCGTGAGATTGAGGTTGGCATAGAGGATGGCTTAATCCGCGATTGGGCGCCTCTGACAAGTGGGGTCGATCGCCATTATGCTTATGCATTCCAGTGGTTTGCTTTGGCTTTTGCTGGATTTTTATTTTGGTTGCTAAGTGGCCTGCGGCAATATAAACGACAGGGATTAGTGAATGGGGATCAAGAGTGAGTGATAAAGAGTTATTAATTCCGGCTTCACAGGTGGATGCATCTGCGATTAATGCGCGTACGCGTCGTGGCCGTATTCAGATGTTGTTGTTATTGCTTGCCTGTGCCTCACCAGTCCTCGCTTCTTACTTTGCTTATTACGTGATTAAACCTGAGGGTGGAAAAACCAATTTCGGAACACTCGTATATCCAGCGCAAGAGTTCAATACGGCGTGGCTTAATGCCCCCCTCCAGGGTAAATGGACCCTCTTGGTTGCTCGTCCAGCTGGCGAATGCCACATCAAAGATGAGAAATGCATTGAAGCTTTATTTCTGATGCGCCAAACCAAAGTTGCCATGGGTAGAGAAAGCGAACGCTTGCAGTTGATCTGGGTGAATACAGATGGCAAACCTGTTGACCCTGAAGTCCTCAAGATTTATGACGAAAAGACGGCGGGGCTTAAGGTACTTACATTGCCCTCCGACCCAAAGCAAAGGGCTGACTTTGAGACTTGGTTAAATAAAGAAGGTGTAGGACAGGAAATTCAGTTGATTGATCCAAGTCCTGCCAAGATGATGTATTTCCCAGTGACAAATTCTCCTAAAGAATTTTCTAGCATGAAGAAGGACTTGGAAAAGCTTCTGAAGTTAAATCACAAGGGCGAGAATTTGTAATGCCCAGTTTCATTTTATTTCTGGAGTTGGCAGCCATCGCTATTATTTTTGCTGGCCTACCGCTCTTCTTCATTTGGAAAAAACCTGGCTATAGCTTGTTGCAAAAACTCAATTGGGTCTTGGTCTTCATGACCTTTGATCTAATTGTATTTGGCGCATTTACACGCCTCACTGACTCTGGGCTGGGCTGCCCTGATTGGCCTGGATGCTACGGTACTTCCAATCCTTTTCATGCGCTAACGGATATACAGCAAGCTGAGAGCGCTTGGCCTACCGGGCCAGTCACAACTATTAAAGCCTGGATTGAGATGATTCATCGCTACTTAGCCATGACAGTAGGTACATTGATTTTGGTACAAGTGGCTATTGCATTTTCTAAGCTGAAGTCCTTGGGAAAAAATCCTTTGCTCGGCAGCTTGGGCTTGCTCTTATTGGTCTGCATTCAAGGCGCCTTTGGTGCTTGGACTGTCACCCTGAAGTTGCAGCCAATCATTGTTACAACACACCTGATGTTGGCCTTAGTCTTGTTGGCTTGCTTAACGGCGTATGCGCAGCAGTCATGGGAGAGCAAGTCCTCTGCTATTCGTACTATTCGGGTACGGCCGCTTTCTGCGCAACTCCTCATCCTTTCTTTTATGGTTTTATTCATCCAAATTTTTCTAGGCGCATGGGTGAGTACTAATTACGCTGTATTAGCGTGCCCTGATTTTCCGATGTGTTTGGGAGGTGCTTGGCCTGAGACTAATTGGGGTGAGGGCTTTACTCTCTGGCGTCAGTTGGGCCTTAATGCGCAAGGAGAATTTATCTCTCCAGAGGCCTTGCAAACAATCCACTGGGCACATCGCCTCTTTGCCATGCTGGTATTGGTTGTACTTGGGACCCTGGCCTGGAGAGCTCTTGCGCTGGCAACCCCAGTTCTAGCAGGCCTTAGTCAAGTGGCTAAGCTATTGCTAGGAGTGCTTTTATTGCAAGTCATCACTGGTATTTCTAATGTGGTGTTTCAGTGGCCGTTATTGGCGGCTTTATTACACACTGCCGGCTCTGCGGCTTTGGTATTCTGTTTGGTCAGAATGAGTTATTGGGCTTCTTGGAAGCCTTTCATTCAAAAGAAGATGGCGTAAATATGAGTGACTCTAAAACAAGCGCACCAGTGGCTATGCCACGTTGGCGTCAATATTGGGTTTTAACTAAACCCAGAGTGACTCAGCTCGCTGTTTTTTGTGCAGTGATTGGTATGTTCTTAGCGACGCCTGGCATGGTTCCGTATCCAGTGCTATTTGGTGGCATTGTTGGTATCTGGCTTTTAGCTGGTGCTGCATTTGCAGTGAACTGTTTGATTGAGCAAGCTGTTGATGCCAAGATGAAGCGCACTGCTTGGCGTCCATCAGCCACCGGCGAAGTCACACCTTTTCACATTATTATTTTCTCAATTGTTCTGGGTTCACTCGGAATGATTATTTTGTGGAATTTTTGTAACCCATTAACGATGTGGCTTACCCTTGCTACCTTCGTTGGTTATGCAGTGATCTATACCTGGCTACTAAAGCCTGCCACGCCGCAGAATATTGTGATTGGCGGTTTATCCGGTGCGATGCCGCCGGCTTTGGGCTGGGCTGCAGTGACTAACACCCTTTCTGCAGAAGCCTGGCTTTTGGTTTTGATTATTTTTGTGTGGACCCCTCCACATTTCTGGGCACTCGCTTTGTATCGTCGCGATGACTATGTTCAATCGGGTTTACCAATGCTGCCAGTGACCCATGGCGAGCGTTTCACACTTCTGAATATTGTTCTCTACACTCTTATATTGATTGCAGCTACGATGCTGCCATATATCTATGGCATGAGCGGTATGGTGTATTTAGTTTCGGCAATCGTCCTAGGCTTAATGTTCCTGGCCTATGTCATCGCCTTATTTATTTCCTATAGTGATGCTTTAGCCAAAAAGACCTTCCGCTTTTCTATTACCTATCTTTCGCTACTCTTTGCAGCGCTTTTGATAGACCATTATTTCCTCTGAGAGTCATATGAATTTTTTGCGCATTTGCTTTTTAGCAATTCTTTGTTTTGTATTGACTGCTTGCAGCCCAAAGCCAGAGTTTAAAAATATTGATATCACTGGCAGCACCGCTTTCGGAAAAGACTTTAGTTTGGTAGATCCTGATGGCAAGGTGAGAACCTTGGCGGACTTTAAGGGAAAAGTAGTGGTGATGTTTTTTGGGTATACCCAGTGCCCTGATGTTTGCCCGACCACCTTAACTGAAATGCAGCAAGTTATGACGCTCTTGGGGTCTCAGTCCGATAAGGTGCAAGTACTTTTTGTCACTGTAGATCCTGAGCGCGATACTGCAGAGATTCTCAAGCAGTATGTCCCTGCCTTTGATCCTCGTTTCTTGGGTTTGCGTCCCGCAGATGAGGCAGCTTTGGAGAAGGTGACGAAAGACTTCAAGATTTATTACAAGAAGGTTCCAGGATCTAAGCCAGGCTCTTACACCATGGATCACACAGCGGGTAGCTATGCATTTGATCCTGAGGGTCATCTACGTTTGTATATCAAGCACGCTCAAGGTCCAGAGACCTTGGCGCATGACTTGAAAGAATTGCTGAAGTAAGAGAATTAAAGAAGTTTGCTGCCTGCAAACTTCTTGCTTGATTAAGCTGCTTGCAACAGGCCGCGCATCTTTTTGAGAGCGGCCGTTTCAATTTGACGAACACGCTCTGCTGAGATGCCATATTCGCTAGCAAGATCATGTAACGTCTTAGTGCCATTACCTTCGGCATCCATGGCCAACCAACGAGATTGCACAATATTGCGACTACGCTCATCTAAGGCCATCAGTGCTTGGTCTAGCTTCGGGCCTTGCAAGGCATCTGCTTCAGCGCTAGCAATGCGAGCGGTAGGCTCTTGAGAGTTATCCGCTAGCCATTGAATAGGGGCGTAAGCAGATTCATCATCGCTGTCATCGCCTTCTAGAGCGACATCTCCACCAGCAAGGCGCATTTCCATTTCTTTAACATCGGAACCTTTGACATCAAGTGCTTTGGCCAAGGCTTCAACTTCGCTCGGAGTAAGCGCACTTAATGTAGGTTTATTGCTGCGTAAGTTAAAGAATAGTTTGCGTTGTGCTTTGGTAGTTGCAGTTTTTACTAAGCGCCAATTCTTAAGAATGTACTCATGAATCTCTGCTTTGATCCAATGGATTGCATACGACACTAAACGTGCACCATTGTTTGGGTCATAGCGTTTAACGGCTTTCATCAAGCCAATATTGCCTTCTTGAATTAAGTCAGCATGCGGGATTCCATAGCCAAGATATTGGCGAGCAACAGAAACTACTAGGCGTAAATGAGAGAGCACTAAAGTTTTAGCGGCATCGACATTTTCAGTGCGACGAAATTCCTGCGCAAGATGTAACTCTTCGGCAGCACTAAGCATTGGCACGCGATTAACGTACGAAATGTATGAGTCGAGAGTGCCAACCCCAAGAGTTGGCAGCATCGGAAATGCAGACGCCGACGCAGTCTGCGCGACTGGCAGCGTTTGCAAATTCGGTTTGTCGGATTTCTTTTGAGCCATTTTTTTTATAAATATGATGTATTAGTAGAAGTCTATTTTAGCACTCTTGTCAAGAGAGTGCTAATGGTTTTAATGACCTCTAAGCTATTGAATTAATTGAATAATTCAGATGAATATTGTTCTGCTGTGAAGGGGGCTAAATCTTCAATCCCTTCGCCCTTGCCTAGAGCTAGAACAGCGGGTTTTGGGCCATCTTGTAGGGTGTGGGCTAGGGCGCAGATCACTCCGCCCTTAGCGGTGCCATCAAGCTTGGTAACAATGATTCCAGTGAGGCCAAGGGCGGCATGGAAGGCCTTTACCTGGCTCAAGCCGTTCTGTCCGGTATTGCCATCCAAAACAAGCAGGGTGTGGTGAGGCGCCCCAGGTAGCGCTTTACCAATGACACGTTTGACTTTCTTAAGCTCTTCCATGAGGTTGTCTTGGGTAGCAAGACGCCCTGCAGTGTCAATGATGAGAATATCGTTCTTACGAGAGATGGCAGCATGAATGGCGTCGTGTGCAACGGCTGCTGCATCACCACCTTCTTGAGTAATAACGTCAACCTGGTTGCGTCCACCCCACTCCTGAAGCTGGTTACGTGCCGCAGCTCTAAAGGTATCGCCAGCAGCCAAAAGAACTGACTTACCTTGAGACTGAAAGAGTCGGCAGAGTTTGCCAATAGTCGTAGTCTTGCCGGCTCCATTTACCCCTACAACCAACCACACCTCTGGGGTGTTAGGCTTATCACTTGTAAACAGTGGGTTTGGTAAAGGTTCAATAGCAGTTAATAGAGCGCTGACTTCTTGAATGAGAAGAGCTTGTAACTCCTCTGGACTAGAAGCCTTTTCAGACTTTGCTGCTTTACGTAGTTTGGTGATGAGTTGTTCGGTCGTAGGCAGACCCACATCACTTTGAATGAGTGATTCTTCTAAAGTTTCAAACCAAGATTCATCAATCTTGCTTGATTTAAAAAGGGATCCGAGGGTTTTACGTAAGCCGAACATAATCGATACAATTTAAACCTTGCATCTTATCAATTTAATTCTAGGGATATGGTGATTTAGCAGATGCTTTCCAATTTACTTCGATTTTCCTTTTTATTCTTTGTATTTAGTCAACTTACTTGGGCTGCTGGTCCTGATTCAGAGGATACGCATGAGTATCAGTTGAGCAATGGCCTCAAATTGATTGTCAGGGAAGACCATCGTGCGCCAACGGTAGCTCATATGGCTTGGTATCGTGCTGGATCAATGGATGAGGTCAATGGGAAGACGGGCGTTGCACACGTGCTTGAACACATGATGTTTAAGGGTACCGACAAAGTGAAGGCAGGCGAATTTTCTCGCTTGGTAGCCGCGGTCGGTGGGCGCGAGAATGCATTTACCTCGCGCGATTACACCGCTTATTTTCAGCAAGTTGAAAAATCAAAATTAGAAGACGTGATCAAGCTTGAAGCGGATCGTATGTCTAACCTCAATTTTGATGATGCAGAATTCTTAAAAGAAATTCAGGTCATCATGGAAGAGCGCCGTTTACGAACAGAAGACAATCCTAGTAGTTTGCTCAACGAATCATTAATGGCAACTGCTTATATGAGCTCCCCATATCGCCATCCGGTCATTGGTTGGATGAATGACTTAGAGAATATGAAAGCATCCGATGCGCGAGATTGGTATCGCAGTTGGTATAAGCCAAACAATGCAACCGTAGTCATCAGCGGTGATGTGGATGCTAAAAAAGTGTTGAATATGGTGGAGAAGTACTACGGCGCTGCCGCTGCTCATGAGTTGCCAGTGCGTAAGCCACAAATTGAGCCGCCTCAAAAAGGTATTAAGCAGGTTCAGGTAAAGGCGCCAGCTGATAGCGCTCAATTAGCCATGGCTTGGAAGGTGCCCCGTCTTGAGCATGGCAAGCTGGATGACCCCGAGCCATATGCCTTAGAGCTTCTGACAGCAGTGCTGGATGGCTATGACAATGCCCGCTTAAACCGCACTCTCGTTAAGCAGGAAAAAGTAGTGAATGATGTGGGTGTGGGCTACGACATGATTTCTCGTGGGCCAGAACTATTTTTAATTAGCGCCACGATGGCTAAAGGAAAAACAGTCGATCAGGCTCAGGCAAGCATCCGCAAGGCGCTTGACGAATTAAAGCAAAAAGGAATTCTTGAATCTGAGCTCAAAAGAATTAAGGTTCGCATCCTGTCGGAGCAAATCTATAAGCGCGACTCTATCTTTGGTCAAGCAATGGAAATTGGCAGTACAGAGATGGCAGGATTTTCTTGGAAGGACATCGATTACATACTGGAGAAAATGCAAACCATTACACCTGAGCAAGTGCAAGCAGTTGCAAAAAAATATCTGGTTGATGAGGGTTTGACGATTGCGGTATTGGATCCTCAGGCGCGTCAAGCTGCAGGTAAGGAGAGCAAGTGATGAATCTCTTTGTTAAAGGTATTTCAGTTTGCCTCTTTGCTTTTGGCTTGCTTAGTAACGCGCACGCCATCTTACCGATCGAGAAGTTAGATTCTTATAAGGGTGCCAAGGCATATTTAGTGCAAACCAAAGCGCTGCCGATGGTAGACATTGAAGTGAGCATTGATGCAGGCGATCGCTATGACCCTGCTGGCAAAAGTGGCCTAGCCGATATGGTTGCAGGCCTTATGAATTATGGGGTTAGGGGTAAAAAAGGGGCTCTCACTGAAGCTCAAATAGCTGATGAAATCGCTGATCTTGGAGCCAATATTGGCCTATCAGTGAGCGGTGAGCGAGCAATCTTGCGCATTCGCAGTTTGAGTCGAAAAGACTTGCGCGATAGAGCGGTACAACTAGCCTCTACTATGTTGAGCGAGCCGACTTACGATTCAAAAATTGTTGAGCGTGAGAAACAAAGAACGATAACAAGTTTGCTTGAGGCGGAAACTAAACCCGAGTTTGTTCTAGAGCGTCGTTTTAAAAAGTCAGTGTATGAAAACTATCCTCTAGCTGATTCGCCAACAATAAAATCAGTTGCTGCTGTAAGCGTAAATGACTTAGTGCAATTTCATAAGCAGTTTTATCGCGGTGATCGCATGATTGTGAGTATTGTTGGCGATGTTGACCGTGCTCAAGCAGAAGAAATCGTTAAAGCTTTGTTAAAGCAGATTCCAGCTTCGGGTCAGCCCATCGCAAAGTTGCCCGAACTCGAGCGCTCTCCTGTAGAGCCTCTGGCGCAACGAGAAATTCAAATTCCTTTTGACTCTCAGCAGGCCCACATTGCTATGGGGATGACGGCGGTTGCTCGCAACAACCCTGATTACTTCCCATTGCTGGTTGGTAACTATGTTTTGGGCGGCGGCGGTTTTGTTTCTCGTTTGATGGCTGAGGTGCGCGAGAAGCGCGGTCTTGCGTACAGCGTGTTTAGCTATTTTATTCCTGGAAAAGAGAATGGCATTTTTCAAGCGGGCCTACAAACCAAGAGTGATCAGGCTGCGCTGGCTTTAGAGGTGATGAGTTCTACCACTGCTCAATTTATCGCCGATGGACCTACTCCATCTGAGCTTGTGGCTGCTAAAGCAAACTTAGTGAATGGTTACCCGCTGCGGATTGATAACAATCGTAAGTTGTTGGATAACGTCTCTTCAATTGCATGGAATGACCTGCCGCTCGATACGATGGATGTATGGACTAAGCAAGTTGAGGCGGTAACTTTGGAGCAGGTCAAGACTGCATTCCAAAAATACCTTGCAATGGATCGTATGAAGATTATTGTATTGGGAGCAAAAAATAAATAAGCCCAATAAAGTAAGCAAGCCTTTAAAGACTGAGCCGCCGAAGAAGGTGCGGATTATTGGTGGTAATTGGAGAAGTCGTTTGCTAACGGTTTTGGACCTGCCTGGCCTACGCCCTACAACTGATCGCATTCGGGAAACGCTCTTTAATTGGTTGGGACAAGATTTAACAGGTTTACGATGCCTAGATCTTTTTGCGGGTACCGGTGCTTTGGGTTTTGAGGCCGCATCAAGAGGCGCTGCATTGGTTGTGTTGCTGGAGAAAGAAAAAAAGGCTTACATAAATTTAACAGCCAATTTTGCTTTATTGCAGTCTTCACCAGCTGCTGGCCTTGTAGAAATTTTGCAGCGAGATAGCCTTGAGTTTCTGAAGCAGCAGGCAGATCGTTCTAGCAATTTAATTTTTATTGATCCACCATTCCAGGATTCGGGTTTATTAGATCGCGCCGTTATCCAGGCAGCTAGGGTTTGTGATGACTCGGCAGGCGGTGGTATTTATGTGGAATTTCCCTCTAGTCGACCACGCGAGGAGGTGGAGGCCCTACTACCGGACTGGCATTGTGGAAAATACTTAGAGGCTGGACAGGTAAAAGCCTGTCTATTTCGGGGTGGAAGAGGCTAAACTCTTGCCTGTAGCCGATAAAGCCTTAGGAACGTTATGACAGTTGCCGTATACCCTGGAACATTTGATCCATTTACTCGTGGTCACGAGGACTTGGTCCGCCGCGCATCGAGCATTTTTACGGAGTTGATTGTGGGTGTTGCCGACAGTCGCAGCAAACGTCCATTCTTCAATTTAGAAGAGCGCATTGCTATCGCCAAGGAAGTACTTGGCCACTATCCGAATGTAAAAGTCGTTGGCTTTACTGGCTTATTAAAAGATTTTGCACGCGAGCATCAAGCGCGCGTGATCGTGCGGGGGTTACGTGCTGTATCTGATTTTGAGTATGAGTTCCAAATGGCAGGCATGAATCGTTACCTGCTTCCTGACGTTGAAACTTTATTCTTAACCCCATCCGATCAGTATCAATTTATCTCAGGCACTTTCGTACGTGAGATTGCTTCAATGGGTGGTGATGTGAGTAAGTTTGTTTTTCCATCAGTGGAAAAATGGCTCGTCAGGAAAATTGCTTCAGGTACTCAGAATAAAGAGTGACCAAATGAAATTTGGCGAGTAAATCATGGCATTAATGATCACGGACGAATGCATCAACTGCGATGTCTGCGAGCCAGAGTGTCCGAATGATGCTATTTATATGGGTCTGGAGATTTATGAAATCAATCCCGATAAATGTACCGAATGCATAGGTCACTATGATGCCCCCCAATGTCGCCAGGTCTGTCCAGTCGACTGCATCCCATTTAATCCTGAGCACACAGAAACTCAAGAGCAGTTAATGGTGAAGTTCACGCGTTTAACTGCTGCCAAAAAAGCCAATACAGCTTAACTGAGCAGCTTAGTTCAGTAATTAGCCCTTGGAGTGCAACTCCATCATAGCGTTTTGAGTGTCGCCTTTTAAATAGAGCGGCAAAATTTGCAGGCTATTTTCAATGCTGATATCAATAAGTTTTTGCTCGTCCAATTGAGGTCTACGCAATACATAATCTGCAACATCCATCGGGCGTCCATCACCAGCTAAATCTCTGGGGTGGCCAATGCCTAAGCGTAAGCGCCAATAATCTGGGGTACTTAAATGCGCTTGGATATCTTTCAAGCCATTGTGACCGCCGGTGCCGCCACCTAACTTCAGTCGTGCAGTACCAGGCTTCAAATCCAGTTCATCTTGGACTATCAAAATATCCGCAGGAGTGATTTTGTGAAAGCGGCATAGCGCGCCAACCGATTGCCCACTCAGGTTCATGTAAGTGCTTGGCTTGAGTAAGTAAAGATCTTCGCCTTCCCATTTAGCTTTAGCTACTTTGCCATGAAAGCGTTTTTCAGATTCAAAACGAGTGCTTAGTTGTTTTGCCAAGACGTCAACAAACCAGAAGCCAGCATTGTGCCGATCTTCTTTATGTTCATCTCCAGGATTGCCTAGGCCAACAATTAATTTAGTCATGTTGAGAGTTTAAAGATATAAAAGTATTTCGCCAAAAAAGAGTGAAAACTTAGGGCAATAAAAAAGGCCCGCTTGCGCAGGCCTTCTTGTACAAGCGATTGAGCTAAAAATTAAGCTTTATCTTTTGGTGCCTCAGCTGCAGAGGCTGCGGCTGCTGGTGCAGCAGGCGCGTCTGTAGGCTCAGCACCTTTAACTGATGGGATACGTGCGTTAGCAAGTACTGGATTCTCTTGCTCAACATGCAATACCAAGGTAACGCCTTTTGGCAATGCGATGTCTTTAGCGTGAATACCGTGACCAACTTCAATCTTCGCCAAGTCCACTTCAATGAACTCTGGCAAGTCTGCTGGTAAGCAAGAAACTTCGAGTTCAGTGAGGATATGGCTAATAACAGCGCCTTGCAATTTCACAGCAGCTGAAGTGTCAGCATTAGCGAAGTGCAATGGAACGCGCATATGAACTTTCTCAGTCGCAGATACGCGCTGGAAGTCAATATGCAATACCAATGGCTTGAATGGATGCATTTGGTAATCGCGCAACAACACTTTTTGTGTCTTACCGCTAATTTCCAAATCCAAAATGGATGAGTGGAATGCTTCCTTGCGGAGAGCATGGAACAACGCGTTGTGGTCTAACTCGATTACCAAGGCTGGATCTTTACTACCGTAAACGATTCCCGGAGTTTTTCCGGAATTGCGCAGACGGCGGCTCGCACCCGTTCCCTGTACGCTTCTTTCAAAGGCAACTACTTTCATGATGATTTTCCTAATTAAGGTTAATTTCCGTCCGCGACCAAACAGAAAAGCCTTCAATTATATCGTGGGAAAGAGTGTTTTTGCCTACAAAAGGCTTAAAACTGCCAAAAACCGGGGTAAAACGGTGATTTTTGACTTATTCAGCAAACATCGACATCACTGAATCACCTTTGCTGATGCGGGAAAGGGTTTCAGCGAGGATCGGAGCAACGCTCAATTGGCGAATTTTGGATACTTTCATGGCCTCTGCAGTCAGGGGAATGGTGTCGGTAACAACCAACTCATCCAATTCAGAGGCTGCAATACGGGCTACAGCACCGCCTGAGAGCACGGCGTGAGTACAGTAGGCGGTAACGCCCTTAGCGCCGCGCTCTTTAAGCGCTTCAGCGGCTTTACAGAGGGTTCCACCGGTATCGATGATGTCATCCATGATGACGCAATGGCGGCCTTCTACTTCGCCAATGAGGTGCATCACTTCGGATACGTTTGCTTTAGGACGGCGTTTATCAATAATCGCCAAATCAGTGCCTAATTGCTTAGCCATTGCACGGGCTCGAACCACGCCGCCAATGTCTGGAGACACAATGATCAAGTCTTTTTTAGTTTTCTGTGCCTCCAAGTCAGCCAAAAGGACTGGGGAAGCATAGATGTTGTCTACCGGAATATCAAAGAAGCCCTGAATTTGGTCAGCATGCAGATCCATAGTCAAAACACGCTCAATGCCAGCTACTGACTGAAGCATGTTAGCCACAATCCGAGCGGAAATAGCTACGCGGGCAGAACGAGGGCGGCGGTCTTGACGGGCATAACCGAAGTAAGGAATCACTGCGGTTATGCGACTTGCAGATGCTCGTTTCAGAGCATCAATCATGATCATGAGCTCCATTAAGCTGTCATTTGTAGGTGCGCAGGTTGATTGGATCACCACGACATTCTTGCCGCGGACGTTCTCTTGAATTTCTACTTGAATCTCGCCATCAGAGAATCGGCCAACAAAGGCTTTTCCCATTGGGAGTTTTAGTTCTTTGGCTACAGCCTCAGCCAAAACGGGATTTGCGTTGCCTGTGAAAAGAGTCAATAAATCTGCGTTTGTGGAGGACATAGTCTTATGGGTTTTGTGGGGTCAAAAGGTTATCTTTATCGTTTCTACAGTACTTGGCAGGGGAAGAAGGATTCGAACCTTCGCATGCTGGAATCAAAATCCAGTGCCTTAACCAGCTTGGCGATTCCCCTACAGGTCAATCTGAAGAAATCAAATTGTAAGCGGGATTTTTATTTAGCCCCCGAACAACCCGACCTACCCACCCTTCAGGAAGATTTTGCAGAAGATTTTCTAGTTTTGCGGTGTCGGTCTTAGGGTCTAAGACTGCGAAAACGCTACTACCAGAACCAGACATTCGGGGCTGTGAGCCCGGTACTGCCTGGGTAATCCAATCCAAAGCTTGCTTCACTTCTGGGCAAATCCGCATCGCTACAGCCTGACAATCATTCAATTGATATGACAATGGCGATGCAAGAAAGCCATCAATTGTAATCTGAGCGTGATCTCGGGTCAATTCCGGGTCTAGAAAAATGCTTGCTGTTGAGATGCCTTGATTGGGAAATATCACCAAAAAATCAGGGGTTTGGAGGGAAATTTCTTGAATTTTCTCCCCAATGCCTTCAACAAGGGCATTTTGACCAAAAATGAAGAAGGGGACATCGGCACCGAGCTGAAGCCCAAGGGTGCAAAGCATTTCTTTAGAGAGATTGAGATTCCAAAGGGCGTTAAGACCAATCAATGTAGTTGCTGCGTCAGAGGACCCGCCCCCCATACCCGCCCCCATCGGAATTTCTTTATGAAGATGGATTTCAACGCCAGCCTCAATCTTGCAAAAATCTTTTAGTAGCTTAGCTGCGCGAACCACCAAATCTTGTTCTGGCGGAACTCCGGGAATGGGATTGATGCGGCGCACTTCATTTTCAGAAATGCTTTTTAGGTGGATGGTGTCACACCAGTCAATTAGTTGAAAAACAGACTGAAGTAGGTGATAACCATCTGCTCTACGTCCGACGATGTGTAAAAAAAGATTGAGCTTAGCCGGCGAACGAAGAGATAAAGAATCGGGTTTCGCCATTGTTCTTTTGCTTAGTCATTCGGGCGGTCAAACACGAGGCGTATATCAATCGATCCGATATTCGAGCTACGCGTCATGGTGAGTTTTTCGAGGCGATTGGTATTGCTCCAGGTGTATACCAAGTCCCAGCCATCCTGACTAATTTTACTTACTTGACCATTTGCATTTCTATCAACACTTGCCTCGCTTCCAGGACGCACTTCGCCTCTTAACCAGTTTGATAATCCGCGAGCTGGTAGTGGTAGGCCTAATGTGTTTTGCAATAAGGTATCTGCATCAACTGCAGTAACTACTTTGCCATCACTTTCGAGTGTGGCTTCACCTGGCGTAATAGTAATTTTTGCAATCGAGCCACCCATGGGATTGCGTATTTCTAAAACATCCTTTAATGCTTCTTGGGTCAAGGTAAAGCCACCAGAGCCACCTTGGTTTTGTGACACAGTTAAGCCAATGACTTTGACGGCAAAGCGCCCATCCCATGAGCCCTTAGATGCTTGGTCATCCCTTGCCCAGTCTGGCTTTAGACGTTGTAAGGTTTCTTTCAGGGTTGGATTATTGGCGTCTATTTTTTGTCCCTGGCGCCACATCTCTTCAGCTTCCGCACGGCGATTCATGGCCCACAACACTTCACCAGTATGAGCCGCAATATCAGCTTCTGGTTTCATAGCAAATGCTTGTTGTAATTGTTCTAATGCGAGGGTATTTTTACCTAGACGAAAATTGACCCAACCCAAGCTGTCCAAAATAAAACTATCTTTTGGAGACAGTTGATGTGCTTTACTGATGAGCGCATATGCCTCAGGTAACTTCAAATTGCGGTCAGCTAGAGAATAGCCAAGGGCATTAAGAGAATTTACATCGTTTGGGTTCTTGCGCAAAATGTCACGCAGTGTTTTTTCCATTACATCCATGTGACCTACTTTTTCAGCAGACATGGCATAGGTATAAAGCAGGCCCGGATCTTTGGGTGGAATCTTGACAGTAGATGCGATTTCATAAAAAGCGCGTAAAGCATCCGACTCATCTTTCGCTTTAGCAAGCAATGCTTGTAATTGCAAAAGAGTATTCTCCTGTTCGGCGGGAGTTTGTTGGCGCAATAGAGTAATTGCTGGCTTGACAGCATCAGACCAGCGATTACTTAAGATCAATAGCGTTACCAGGACTTCTTTAGGTTTGGTATCCGAAGCTGGAGAGAGTTCATCCCAAGCTTTCGCTGCTTGCATGGCTAAATCTGGGGAACCTCCAGCAATCGCAATTTCCATAGCTCTTTGAGCAAGCCTGGGGTCCTGGTATTGACGCGCCATCTCCAGGTAGGTGTTGTAAGCCAAGCCAGCCTCACCCCGCTGAAGGGCGATTTCAGAGGCGAGCACCTCAAAGACCGCTTCGCCAGTTTGTAATCCATTTGCCTGGGTTTGGGCATGAGCTGATGAAATGACTCCACCAGTGAGGGCTGCCAGGAATAAACCCTTTAAAAGAGGTTTCAGTGTGAATTTACTCATAAGCACATTCTAATCCGCGAATCTACAATCCATTTATGCCAGAACTTCCAGAAGTAGAAGTCACCCGATTAGGAATCGCCCCCCATCTTGAGGGGCGCAAGGTCAGCGCCGTCAATATTATTGATGGACGCTTGCGTTGGCCAGTGCCCGCCAACCTCTCTAAAAGCTTGCCTGGGCAAAAAGTGCATGCTATTGAAAGGCGTGGGAAGTATCTTTTATTAGAAATGGATACGGGCTACTTACTGATTCATTTGGGGATGACGGGAACTTTGCGTGTACTCCCAAGCTCGGACCCCCTTAAGATTCATGATCGCGTGACGCTAGAGTTCGGTAAGTTCAGTTTGCGTTTACATGACCCACGAAAATTTGGTGCCGTTTTATGGCATCCCAAATCAAAAGGTCCCATTGAAGCATTTGCGCTTTTGCAAAAGTTAGGCGTTGAGCCATTTTCTCCGGAGTTTGCGGGTGAGCTGGGCGCGGATATTTTGTATCAAAAATCCCGCAAACGCAGTGTTGCTGTGAAGCAGTTTCTTTTGGCAGGGCAAGCGGTTGTCGGTGTTGGCAATATTTATTGTTCTGAAAGTTTATTTGAGGCGGGTATTCATCCAGCTAAAGCTGCAGGAAAGCTCACACGTCCGCAATGTTCTCGTTTGGCTGAAGCGGTGAGATTGATTTTGAAAAAAGCGATTGCAGCTGGCGGCAGTAGTTTGAAAGATTTTGTAAATAGCGATGGTGATCCTGGACACTTTATGGTCCAAACCAAGGCCTATGACCGCAAAGGACTTCCGTGTAAGGTATGTGGGACGCCTATTAGTCAAATAGTGCAGGGCCAACGTTCCACTTATTTTTGTACTCAATGTCAAAAACGCTGATCAACACATTTGCATCAAAGCTAGTTGCTTGGCATGCGATCAGTGGGCGCTCAGGCTTGCCTTGGCAAGGTAATCGAGACCCTTATGCGGTGTGGGTCTCAGAAATCATGTTGCAACAAACTCAAGTGGCTACTGTCCTTGAGCGCTACCCACGTTTTATGGAGCGCTTTCCTACAGTTAAAAAATTAGCTTGCGCTGATATCGATGAAGTATTGGCTGAGTGGGCGGGATTAGGGTATTACTCGCGCGCGAGAAATCTACACGCGTGCGCAAAGCAGGTCATGACAGAGTTTGGTGGCAATTTTCCAAGTGACCCCATTTTGCTTGAGCAATTAAAAGGGATTGGGCGATCTACAGCTGGCGCAATCGCTGCATTTGCTTTTCATGAACGAGCACCTATTTTGGATGCGAATGTGAAGCGCATTCTGGCGCGTTTATTTGCCATTGAAGGTGCGATACAAGATAAGAAGATCAACGATCGACTGTGGGATTTAGCAATAGATTTACTACCAATTGAGCCTACAGATATGCCGGTCTATACCCAGGCACTGATGGACTTTGGCGCTACTTGGTGTACGTCACGCAAACCAGTATGTTTAGGGTCAGAAAAAAAATGCCCATTCGCAAAAGACTGCCAAGCCAATTTAAGCGGTCAAGTCCTTTTGCTTCCACAAAAAACCAAGAAGACTAAATCCCCAGAATTTGATTGCAATATGTTGTTGATGCGTTCCGGCAACTCCATCCTCTTGAAAAAGCGCCCAAGTAAAGCTATCTGGGGCGGTCTGTGGTCTTTGCCTGAAGGGCCTTGGACCCCCAGGGTAGCTCGTGCAAAAATTGTTGAGATAAGCCCACCGGAATTATTTGCAGCTACATTGCCCGAAGAAAAATTGGCAGCCCTTACAAAAGCTTGTAAAGCCATAAAGCAGACCGAAGAAATTAAGCATGTCTTTACGCACCGCAAATTGTGGATGCAGATATGGCAGGTAAGCGCTCCAAAAGAGTTGGCCTTCTTAAATCCAGATCTGAAGTGGGTGCCGTTGGCTCAGCTAGGGCGCCATGGCCTGCCGCAGCCGATTAAGCTTTTGCTGCAGGGATTGAATCTAGTTCGCGGTGACGATCTAAAAAATTAAGTTGCAAGTCCATGAGGTCCTTTTGGGCGCGGAAGTGTTCGCTCAAGCGGCCTACGAGATAGACAGAGCGATGTTGGCCGCCAGTACAACCAATAGCAACCGTTAAATAACTGCGACCATCAGCAATGTAATGGGGCAACCACTTGTTAATGAATTGGGTGATGTCAGATTCCATGCTCATCACCTCCGGAATTTTTTCCAGAAATTCTTGCACGGGCTTGTCGTTGCCAGTAAGGGGCCTCAGTACTTTGTCATAGTGAGGATTTGGTAGACAGCGCACATCAAAAACTAAGTCCGCTTCGCTGGGCACACCCTTTTTAAAACCAAATGATTCAAAAACTACTGTGAGACCTACCGGTTTGTCTTTGAGAAGATCTTGAATCCAGGAACGCAGTGCATGAGCAGGTAGGTTGCTGGTATCGATGCTGTGCGCTTGGGCACGTAAGGGCTCCAGCAAATTACGCTCTTTATCAATTGCCTCAATCAGGGTTGCCGATTGAGATTGTTTGCCATTAGTAGATAAGGGATGGCGACGACGGGTTTCCGAGAAGCGTTGCACCAAAGTATTGGTATCGGCATTTAGAAATACCACTCTGACCTGATGATTTTTACGTAGGTTCTCGAGAATGGACGGCAAGTTTGCAATAGATTGTCCGCGACGAGCATCTATGGCGACCGCAACTTGCTCGCACTTTTCTTTTTCAAGAGTGGAGATGAGGTTTTCTAGAAGCGAGACAGGAAGATTGTCAACGCAGTCATAGCCTGCGTCTTCAAAAGCCCTCAGGGCTACTGATTTACCTGAGCCTGAGATTCCGGTAATCAGATTGATTTGCATGGCTTAGAGTAGGCGTCCTTGGGACTTTGAGGATTCTGACTCAGCATTCATCTGAATACGTTGACGCTCGATAAATTCTTTTAAGGTATCGATACCGCGCAATTGCAAAATGGTATTGCGTACAGCAGCTTCAACTAGTACGGCTAAGTTGCGACCTGCAGCCACCTGAATTTTGACCGTACGAATGGGGATGCCTAGTACGTCGATATGCTGGGCCTCAAGGGGTAGACGCTCAAATTCGCCATCGGTTCTACGAACGAGCTGAACAATGAGGCGTAGTTTTAATTTACGACGTACTGCGGTTTCACCAAAGATCGTCCGAATATCGAGCAATCCCAGTCCACGTACCTCAAGTAGGTTGCGCAAGATGACGGGGCAGCGACCCTCAATGTAATCAGGTCCAAGACGTGCAAAGTCAACCGCATCATCGGCTACCAATCCATGTCCACGAGAAATGAGTTCGAGACCTAATTCACTTTTACCTAGGCCAGATTCGCCAGTAAGAAGTACACCCAAGCCCAGAATGTCCATGAAGACACCATGCATTGTGATTTGAGGGGCACCAATTTTGGTTAAGTAAGTGCGTAAATGATCAATCACTTCCGCAGCAGAAATAGTGGTGGTGAATAGTGGCGTTGAGGAGCGCTGGCAGAATAGTTGCAGATCTGGATCTGCACTCTTACCATCAGCCACAATGACACAAGGAGGCATCTTGGAGATCAAACTGGCAATTTGCTCTTGCCTTTGTTTTGGCTCCAGAGCTGCGTGATATTCAACCTCTTGCTCGCCGAAGATTTGAATACGACTCGGGTGAATAAGGTTTAAGTGACCTACTAAGTCGGAGCTGGCTGCAGCTATTTTTACAGCTTCTGGGGGGAAGGTGCGGTCGGCACCTTCAAGACCGCCAATCCAAGACAGCTTTAATTCTGAAACATTGTCATCAAAAATCTGCTGAGCAGTTACTCCCTCTAGGAGTAATGGCTGAGTCATTTTGCTGTACCCCAGTGTTGTAAGAGTTCGCAAACCTTTAAGGGGTCTGCAGTAGACGATAAGGACTCGCGAGCGTCGGCATCCGATAGCAGCTGAGCAATCGAAGACAAAATTTCTAAATGTTGTTGGGTTGCTTTTTCTGGCACCAGCAAGAAAATTAAGATGGAAACCGCTTCACCATCCGGAGCTGCAAACTCAATGGGGTTTTGCAGTCTCATAAAAGCTGCGCTCGGCTGCTTTAAGCCTTTCACACGACCGTGAGGGATGGCCACACCAGCACCGAGGGCGGTGGAGCCTAAATCTTCACGAGCATTGAGGAACTCTATAACGGAGTTGGCTGTTATTCCTGTTTGTTTAGAAAACAGTTCTCCAGCGGCTGCAAATGCATCAGCCCTGCTTGTGGCGGGGATATCTAATGCAATGCAGTCGGGAGTAAAAAGATTGGTCAGGGCATTCATGTGAATTGATTATAGGTGTCCTGACGCACTAGATCACTCAAAATGCTTTTCGTGGTGATGATCTTGAATCTTTTCTTTGTGTTTAACAACTTGGCGCTCTAACTTATCAACCACTGCATCCATGGCGTGGTAGAGGTCGGCATTGTGTGCTTCAGCGAACAGATCTTTCCCCTTAAGGTGAATGGTGATCTCGGCGCTTTGACGTAGGTCCTTCTCTTTGGCTTTATCTACTACCAGGAAGGCAGACGCATCAATGACGTGATCGAAGTGCTTACGAATTTTGGCTAGACCCGCCTCAAGATGAGAGCGCATGGCAGGGGTAACTTCCACGTGACGGCTATTAATTTTCAAATTCATTAGCGACTCCTTTTATAGATGCTATAGATGCGTGCGCATAGTCATGCCCGGGGTGCGCAGCAAGCCCCTGAAATTTTTTGTGCTGTTTTTTTGGAAGATAAACCATGAGCCTCCAGCGTATCAGCGAATTTGCTGAAAACCAAGAGGGAAGTGAAATTATTATTGCTTTAAAAGCGGGAAGCCTCGTCTGGCCTACATCCGGAAGTTTTCGCCCAGATAGACTCTGCGGACGGCATCGTTCTGAATAATCTGATCAGGCTTGCCTTCTGCCAATACGCTACCTTCGCTGATGATGTAGGCGTGGTCACAGATACCTAGGGTTTCGCGGACGTTGTGGTCGGTAATTAGTACCCCAATTTGGCGGTCCCGTAGGAAGCGAACAATGCGCTGGATTTCCCCAACGGCGATAGGGTCAACACCGGCAAAGGGTTCATCTAGCAAGATAAATTTTGGCTGGGAAGCTAGTGCTCTCGCAATTTCTACCCGTCTACGTTCACCACCCGATAGAGAGAGGGCTGGGTTATTGCGCAGATGACTAATTTGGAGTTCACCCAAGAGCTCATCTAGGCGGTTGGCAATTTCAGCCTTAGTCAGGGGTTTGCCACCTTGAGCTTGAAGCTCTAAGACTGCCTGAATATTTTCAGCTACGTTGAGCTTTCTAAATACAGAGGCTTCTTGTGGTAGATAGGAGAGACCCATTCGAGCACGTTCATGAATCGGTAAATGCGTAATATCTGCGCCATCTAAAACGATATTTCCACCATCGAGTGGGACTAGTCCAACAATCATGTAGAACGAAGTTGTTTTGCCTGCTCCATTTGGGCCTAGTAGTCCTACCACTTCACCGCATCTGACTTGTACGGATACATCACGAACCACGGTTCTTGAGCCATACCGTTTTTGTAGATTATGGGCGCTTAGTGTGGGCGCATTATCGATGTGGGCTAAATCCGCTGTCATTTCTCTAGGGTTGCTTTTCGTCTTGGTGAAAGGATGGCTCTTGCTAAGGGCAGATCATCCGGTTTTGCATCTTTAGGGGGCGTGACATGATAGTACTGCTTTACATCATCGTACTCAATTTTCCAGCCCTTTAATTGATCGAGCATTTGCATATTGAGCAAGCGCTTCAAGCTGGCATCGCCTGTCAACGTCAGAAATTCTGTCTTGGCGTCATAGGTAACCTGGGCGCCGCGTCCTTGCATGAATTCATCTGCAAGGCCTTCGCGACGTTGTCTAAAGCTCGCAACCGCTTCTGGAGTACCCACGACATCGACAAACTCATAACCCTGGGGATCGACTTCAATGTGGCCATCCTCACCAGTAACAATAATGCTGCCTTTGATCAGTAGCACCTGACCGTTGAGGTCATAGATTTGCTTAACGTCGTTTACAGAAACTTTTTCCGCTTCCAGAATGACGGGTTTATCTTGGTCTGCTTTTTCTGCGAACGACAAAGATGCAAGGGAGAGCCCAAAGCTCAGGAGCACAAGCCGAACCAATAATATTTTCATCGACATCATTTTATTGGTGGTTCCGTGGGGCGCGCTCAATACGTCCTTTAACTTGGCCGCTGAGCACCATACTTTGTTCGATGTTGTTAAACACACCACCTTCAGTGGAGTTCAGGATCGACATTCCTTGCTCAAGGGTAATTGGACGATCGGTTTCAATAATGTCATCGTTAATAAGCACTTTGAAATAGCTTGAGCTAGCCAACATTCTTAAGGTAGCTGGCTGTGATGCAGTCGCCTCTTGAGCTGGGCGAAAGATGCTAGCGTTATCGTATAAATCTAGGATGGTGAGGTCGCCGTCGAGATGTCCTGTATCCGACTTTACAGTTACAGGCGCTTTCTCAGCTTGGAATAGGCGCATGCGCGGCGTCAGAATATCGATAGAAGCATCGTCATCATAGTGAGTGACTTTAACGCCTAACACTCGGTATTTGGTATTGCCTAATTCATTTAGGGCAGATAGTGCACCATCTTTGATGGTGTAGTCAGGCTCATGCAGACGCACGCGTTCTAGGGGGGATTTTTCTGGTGGAGTATTTTTTTGGACCAGCCAAAAAGTTGCCAGCGTGAGTGCTCCCATTAATATCAAGGGTAGTAGGCGCAACAAAGCGCGCCCGATGCCGACCTTAATTTGCTGAGGTTTTAACTGCATTGCTTAGCTACGAGCCTTAAGAAGTAATTCTTCGTAGCGATTCTGGGCTTTGAGAATCAGGTCACATACTTCACGCACTGCACTATTACCGCCATTGCGTGTCGTCACCAAGTGGGAAAATTCTTGAACAGCTTCGTGACCTTGTGCTGGGCAAATACGAAAGCCTGCATTTTTCATCATTTGCATGTCTGGCCAATCGTCACCCATAACAGCGCAGTCAGCCGCAGTCAGCCCCAGAGATTGAAGAACTTCTTTCAGGGCAATAGCTTTGTTTTCAACACCCATGTGAACATGTTTAATGCCAAGCTCTTCGCAGCGCGCCAAAACCATTTTGGAGTTTCTGCCGGTAATGATGGCAGTCGGAATGCCGCATTGCTCTAATAATTTGATGCCTAAACCATCTTGAATATCAAAGGCTTTTAAAGATTCTTTGCCATCAGAGCCAATCCAAACTTGCCCATTTGTTAATACGCCATCAACATCCAATACCAAAAGCTTCACTTTGCCTGCACGCTCCCATGCTTGTGGATATTGAGTTAGAGGGTTGGTCTTGTGAGTATTGAAAGCGCTGGGCATGAAAGGGAAACTCGATTACTAATGGAGGTTAAATGACTTTGGCTGCAAATAAATCATGTAGATTTAATGCGCCTAATAAATGGCCTTGGTTATCTGTTACCACTAAATGATTGATGCGATGTTTCTCCATCATCTCGATCGCTTCTTCAGCAAGTAACTCTGCTGGAATGGTGCGAGGATCGGCAGTGGTTGCACTCTCGAGTTTGATGCCGCTCAGGTCAGTAGTTTTTTCTAGAAGGCGACGCAAGTCGCCATCAGTCAATATGCCAAATACTTTTTTGTTGGCATCTAGGATTACCACCATACCCATACGCTTTGAGGTCATCTCTAACAAGGCATCTTGTAGTGATGCATCAATGGAGATTTTTGGTGTGTCTGCAAGGCTGCGCATTACTTCACTGACATGCATCAATTGCTTACGACCTAGTCTGCCGCCGGGATGTGAGCGAATAAAGTCTTCAGCTTCAAAGCCGCGTGCATCTAGTAAGGCGACAGCAAGTGCATCGCCCATGGCTAGTGCTGCAGTAGTGCTGGTAGTGGGCGCTAGATTTAAAGGGCAAGCCTCTTTTTCAACACTGGTATCTAAATGCGCGTCTGCCAATTTGGCAAGGGAGGAATTTGGAGCGCCAGTGAGGGCAATGAGTTTTGCGCCAGTGCGTTTCACGATTGGCACGATAGTCAAAAGCTCATCGGTCTCGCCGGAATTAGAAAGTGCGACAAAAACATCATCTCTAGTAACCATGCCTAAGTCACCATGGCTGGCTTCAGCGGGGTGAACAAAAAATGCAGGGGAGCCTGTGGAAGCAAAAGTAGCGGCAATTTTGCGAGCAATATGGCCCGATTTGCCGATTCCAGAAACGACGATTCTGCCTTTGCAGTCATGTAAAAGTTCAACCGCCAGGACGAGGGCATCAGCATTGGCGCCCTCAAGGCGATCACGCATAGTTTGCAGTGCAGCAGCCTCAATAGTGAGGGTGTCGCGCGCAAGCTTTAGGGTACGTTCACGAGTCTTAGCTATCATCGAGTAAGTATATGCCGTCAGTCCTTCAATTAACCCTCATTCTCCTGGCCTCGGGTGTGGCCGGAGTGGTTATTTTCCGCTATTTTGGCTTACCCCCCATTTTGGGCTATTTGGCCATTGGCGTGCTGATTGGGCCTAATGCCTTGGGCTTGGCGAATGATTCAGCCACAGTGAAGTATTTGGCTGAATTTGGCGTGGTTTTCTTGATGTTCTCGATTGGTTTGGAATTTAACCTGCATAAATTAAGGGCAATGCGATCGATCGTATTTGGTCTTGGTGGCAGCCAAGTCATTTTGACAATGCTTTTAGTAATCCCCGCCAGTTTGCTAATGAATTGGATTTATCCCATCTCATGGCATGCTGCGATCGCTTTGGGTGGTGCGCTGGCAATGTCATCCACCGCAATTGTGACCAAATTGATTTCTGATCGCGCTGAATTAGAGACAGAGCATGGTCGCAATGTCGTGGGTATTTTGTTATTCCAGGATTTGGCCGTGGTCTTCCTGTTGATCTTATTGCCATCACTTGGAAAAAATCCATCGGATTTATTTGTTGCGCTCACTGCGGCCTCAATCAAAATTACCGTTGCTTTGGTGTTAATTTTCTTTATTGGCCAAAGCTTGATGAGCCATTGGTTTAAGTTGGTTGCTAAGTTGCGCTCACAAGAGTTGTTCATGCTCAATCTGTTGTTGATTGTTTTGGGTATGGCGGCGCTTACCGAGCACTTTGGTTTGTCGCTAGCGCTTGGTGCGTTCTTAGCTGGCATGTTGATTTCTGAAACGCCTTACCGCCATCAAGTGGAAGAGGATATCAAGCCGTTTCGCGATGTTTTGCTCGGCCTCTTCTTTGTGACGATTGGCATGTTGCTCGATTTCAACGTCATTCGTGAGCAGTGGATATTGGTTTTGGTTTTACTCGTTGGCCCACTCATCTTCAAGTTTGGCCTTATTGCTTTGCTATCACGGAGCTTTGGCTCTAGTCCTGGCATCTCCATTAGAACGGGCTTGTGCTTAGCTCAAGCAGGTGAATTCGGCTTTGTTTTGCTCAATCAAATTGATGGCCTGGATCTAATTGATCCCACCTTGAGTCAAGCAGTATTGGCAGCGATGTTGATCTCCATGTTCTGCGCACCATTCCTCATTGAATATAGCGATCGCATTGCGATGCGTTTTGCCAGTAACGAATGGTTGCTGCAATCGCTTGCATTAACTCGTGTTGCTTCCAAGAGTGTTCGTAATGAAAACCATGTGGTCATTTGTGGCTTCGGTCGTTCAGGTCAAAGTTTGGCCCGCATGCTTGATCAAGAAAAAATTCCATACATTGCCTTGGATTTAGATCCTGATCGCGTTAAAGAAGCTGCGGCTGCTGGCGACAATGTAGTTTATGGCGACGCTAGTCGTGAAAACTATTTAGTAGCTGCTGGCCTTTCAAGGGCAAAGGCGGTCGTGATTACTTATGCCGATACCGCAGCAAGTATGCGAGTCTTGCGTCAGGTAGAGCGCTTACGTCCTGGTATGACGGTATTGGTGCGTACTAGAGATGATGCGGATATCGCCAAGTTGCAGGCAGCTGGAGCTACTGAGGTCGTGCCCGAACTCATTGAAGGTAGCTTAATGATCGCCTCCCATGTTCTATTGATCATGGGTGTGCCAATGCGTAAGGTAGTGAGACGCATCACAACAGCAAGGGAAGAGCGCTACAGCCTATTGAGGGGCTACTTCCGCGGATCTGCGGACGATGACTTTGGCTCCAATGAATCTTGGCGTTTACATGCCATTACGCTGCTGCCCCAGTCAAAAGCGATTGGTAAAGCTTTAGGCGAGCTTGACCTAGAGAAAGAAGGCGTCAATGTTCAGGCAGTACGTCGCAAGGGTCGAAACGCAGATTATGTGAAGTTGGACCCCATTCCGGATCTCAAGCTTGAGGCCAACGACATTTTGGTGATCTCAGGCAATTCAGAGGCAACCGATTTGGCTGAAGCTAAATTACTCTGAGATCAATCTAATAGCGCTGCGCGCTTTTATTGCTTTACTTACTTTTCTTTTTACCGGCTACAGGAGTAGGCGCTTTACGAGTTAGCAATGGCGCTAAGTAGTGACCTGTAAAACTCAATTCATTTTTAGCTACGTCTTCTGGTGTCCCGGTGGCAATGATTTGCCCGCCACCGGCGCCGCCCTTAGGCCCTAAGTCAATAATCCAATCCGCAGTCTTAATCACATCAAGGTTGTGCTCAATGATGACAATCGTGTTGCCTTGCTTCTTCAGTGTTTGAATCACAGTTAGCAATAATTGAATATCGTGGAAATGCAAACCAGTAGTTGGCTCGTCCAAAATATATAAGGTTCTGCCGGTGTCACGCTTGGAGAGTTCAAGAGAAAGTTTTACGCGTTGTGCTTCACCGCCAGATAAGGTGGTTGCGCTTTGTCCAAGCTTCACGTAGCCCAGACCTACGTCTAGCAATGTTTTGAGTTTGCGCTTAACAACGGGCACCGCTTCAAAAAACTCATGGGCCTGTTCGATAGTCATCGAGAGCACTTCATGAATATTCTTGCTCTTGTAGCGAATATCTAAAGTTTCACGGTTGTAACGCTTTCCATGACAAACATCGCAGGGAACATACACGTCAGGCAAGAAGTGCATCTCTACTTTAAGAACGCCATCGCCTTCACAAGAATCACAGCGCCCACCTTTAACGTTAAAGGAGAAGCGACCCGCTTCATAGCCCCGTTCACGTGATGCAGGAACGCCTGCGAAGAGTTCTCTAATTGGGGTAAATAGTCCCGTGTAGGTGGCGGGGTTGGAGCGCGGAGTTCTACCAATAGGAGATTGGTCAACGCTAATGACTTTATCAAAATGTTCTAAACCCTTAATTGCATCGTGCGCCGCAGGCTCTGCATTAGAACCATAAAGGTGCTGAGCAACTGCATGATGCAAGGTGTCGTTAATTAAGGTGGATTTACCAGAGCCTGATACACCAGTAACGCAAGTTAACAAGCCAACGGGAATTTTTGCATGAACAGATTGCAAGTTATTGCCGCGCGCACCAATGATTTCTAAAAAGCGATCATTTACCGGAATCCGTTTTTCTGGAACCGCGATTGCTTCACGGCCGGCAAGGTAAGCACCAGTTAAGGAATTTGGGTTGGCTTCAACTTCTGCTGGCGTGCCTTGAGCGACCACTTCGCCACCATGAACACCAGCACCAGGACCGATATCAATAACCCAGTCAGAGGCGCGAATCATATCCTCATCATGTTCAACGACTAAAACGCTATTACCTAAATCTCGCAGGTGCTTCAGGGTGCCAATCAGGCGATCGTTATCGCGTTGATGCAGGCCAATTGAAGGTTCGTCCAATACATACATCACCCCCGTTAAGCCAGAGCCAATCTGGCTTGCTAGGCGAATACGTTGGGCTTCACCGCCAGAAAGAGTGTCGGCACTACGCTCGAGTGAAAGGTAGTCTAGGCCTACATCATTTAAGAAGCGTAGACGTGCGCCAATCTCTTTAATAATCTTGTCAGCGATTTCTCGTTTGGCACCCTTGAGCTCAAGGGTCTCGAAATATTCTTTTGCTTCTTTTAGTGGTAGGGCGCTGATCTCGTATATCGCACGAGATTGTTTCTTCTCACCCACTTTGACAAAGCGAGCTTCTTTGCGTAAACGGCTGCCATTGCATTCAGGACAAGTTTGGACATTTTGATAGCGCGATAGTTCTTCACGAACTGTCATGGAATCGGTTTCGCGATAGCGTCTTTCAAAGTTGGCAACAATGCCTTCGAAGGCATGTTCACGAATGCTGTTCTTGCCACGCTCGTTGATGTATTCGAAAGGAATAGTGACATCGCCAGAGCCCAAGAGAATCAGATCTTGCTGCTTTTTGTTCAGCGTCTCAAATGGCTTCTCCACATCAAAGCCGCCATGCTTAGCTAGGGTTTGAAGTAGTTTGAAGTAGAACTGATTGCGGCGATCCCACCCCTTAATGGCACCAGAGGCGAGTGACAAATCAGGATGCGCAACGATGCGCTTTGGGTCAAAGAAAGACTGGTGACCCAGGCCATCACAGGAAGGGCAGGCGCCCATCGGGTTATTAAAAGAGAAGAGACGCGGCTCTAATTCTTGCAAAGAGTATGAGCAAACTGGGCAAGCAAACTTGCTGGAGAAAATCATCTCTTTGCCAGTATCCATATCGACGATCATGGCTTTGCCATCCGCCAAACGTAGGGCTGTCTCAAAAGATTCTGCCAAACGTTGCTGAATATCGGGACGTACCTTGATGCGGTCAACCACTACTTCAATCGAATGCTTATCATTCTTTTTGAGCGCTGGTAATTGATCCACTTCAAAAATCTCGGCTTTTGCTACGTTTGCTGTACCACCACCAGAGCGCACACGAAAGCGCACAAAGCCTTGTGCCTGCAGGTCTTGAAAGAGGTCAACGAATTCACCTTTGCGTTCGCTCACTACTGGAGCCAAAATCATCAACTTCGTATCTTCAGGCATTGAGAGTACGGTATCGACCATTTGAGAAACGCTTTGTGCTTCTAAAGGTAGATCGTGGTCTGGACAATGGGGCGTGCCTGCGCGGGCAAATAACAAACGCAAGTAATCATGAATTTCAGTAACGGTACCCACGGTGGAGCGAGGGTTATGGCTGGTGGCTTTTTGTTCAATCGAAATCGCTGGTGAAAGCCCTTCAATCGTATCGACATCTGGCTTTTCCATGAGTTGCAAAAACTGGCGGGCATAAGCTGAGAGAGATTCCACGTAGCGGCGTTGACCTTCTGCATACAGCGTGTCAAAAGCCAATGAGCTTTTGCCTGAGCCAGATAAGCCAGTAAGGACGACGAGTTTCTCTCTAGGGATGTCTAGATTGATGTTTTTGAGGTTGTGGGTGCGGGCACCGCGGATCTTGATTTCGTTATTCATGATTTTTTAGCGTAACTTGTTAATATAGCTCTTTCCCATGAATCCTTCTGAACTTCGCTCCACTCTGGCCTTAGCAGGCATATTTGGCCTCCGTATGCTGGGCCTATTCTTGCTACTGCCCATCTTTAGCCTCCATGCGCGTGGCTTGCCGGGTGGTGAGCACGCACTTTGGGTCGGTTTGACTCTCGGAATCTTTAATATTGTTCAGGCCTGTTTTTACATCCCTTTAGGCCGTTTATCGGACCGAATTGGGCGTAAACCCGTTGTTTTATGGGGTCTATCCCTGTTTGTGGCTGGAGCTTTAATTTGTGCCGCCAAAGATGATTTGCTTTGGATTGCGATTGGCCGCGGGATTATGGGGGCTGGGGCCGTCTCAGCGGCGATTTCTGCATGGGTAGCGGATTTGACTCGCGAGCAGGTTCGCACTCGAGCTATGGCATTGGTAGGTGGCAGTATTGCCCTCTCGTTTGCTTTGTCTTTAGTGATTGCCGCCCCGATTTATCGAGCGATTAGTCTGAGCGGAATTTTTATCGTTCTGGCAGTGTTGGGTGTGATTGCGATGTTTGTGACTTATTACGTTTTGCCAACGAGTAAGCCTGAAGCGAAAGTGCAACAAGCTTCATTGAAAGAAGTTTTCTTTCGTCCGGACTTGATGCGCTTGAATCTCGGTGTATTTGTATTACATGCAACTCAAGTTGCGATGTTCTTGGTGGTTCCTAGACTCTTGGTGCAGGCAGGATTACCACTTTCTTCACACTGGGAAATTTATCTTCCTGTAGTACTACTGTCATTTGTCTTCATGGCACCCGCCATTATCTATGGTGAAAAGAAGCAGAAGTTAAGAACCATTTTGTTAGTTGCGATTGTTTTATTGCTGGTTGCAGAATTGATTTTTACGCAAGCCAATTCAGTCATGACGATTGCAATTGCGCTACTAGTGTATTTTGTAGGCTTCAATCTACTCGAGGCCTTACAACCTTCTTTGGTGTCTCGTTTTGCTAAAGAATCCAAGGGCACTGCATTAGGTGTTTACAACACTACGCAATCCATTGGCTTGTTTTCAGGGGCGGTCATTGGGGGCTATTTGATGGATAGCCACGGTGATTTATCGGTCTTTGCCATGGGTGCAGCACTCCTCGTTTGCTGGCTTATAATTGCTTGGTCGATGGGTGAAATGCCAACGAGAGCATCAGGTTCCAAGGATGTAAGCACAACGACATAACCGCAGCTTCATTGATTATATTAAAGCGAGCAGTTTATTTTTTAGCAGTAATAACAGTAGTATTTTTCTTCGGGAGACAACATGGCTTCGGTAAATAAGGTCATCATCGTAGGTAACGTAGGACGTGATCCAGAGACGCGTTATATGCCAAGTGGCGACGCAGTTACAAACATCTCAGTAGCAACATCTGATCGCTACAAAGACAAACAAACTAACGAAATGAAAGAAACCACAGAATGGCACCGTGTTGCATTCTTTGGCAAGCTTGCAGAAATCGCTGGTCAGTACCTCAAAAAAGGTTCGCAGGTTTATGTTGAAGGTCGTTTGCGCACACGCAAATGGACTGACGCTAGTGGCCAAGAAAAGTATTCCACAGAGATCGTTGCAGAAACAATGCAAATGCTTGGTGGCAAGCCAGTAGGTGGAAGTGGTGATGGTGGCGAGAGCTATAGCCGCTCAAAGCCGGCTGAGCAGTCTGCCCCAGCAGCATCAAACGCTGCATCATTAGGTGCAATGGACGACGATATTCCGTTTTAATAACTTCGGAATGCCTAGTAAGTAGTTTTTACTAAAAACCAGCAAAACCCCAATTAGTTATTGGGGTTTTCTTTTATGTGATCGGGATTCTTGGGTGCATGTAAATCTAACATTCACTATTGACCTTAAAATAACCATATGAATATCAGAGGAATAAGGCAGTTAGTATTTTTGCTATGCACAGTAGTGCTTGCGGCCATCATGCCTAGCTTATCTTATGGTGCCCCCTTCTTCTTTCCGGATATGAATCCTTCCTTTGTTAAAGGAGATTCCCCCGAATGGTTGCAAGAAGGCCGGGGCAATGACGGCTACCTAACAATTACTTCTGAAGTGATTCCAGTTAATACATGCACGCAGATGGCTAGTCGTAGTTTCTGGGGATCGGATAAAACTCAGCTTGTTCTATCGGTTGTTACCTATGGGTTTAAGAGTAAGCTTGATAAAGTAGACATTCCAATTGGGACTTTTGATGGTAGAGATAGTGGCTCTGAGTGCTCTTCTCTGAGCACTACACCATTGCAGATAGTGCCAATCACCAGTCTTGGTGCTTACTCAGTATTTAATCCAGGAAATCTATCTTTGGTCCTGAATGTCAGAAGCTCGAATGATTCCAATCAAGACTTTGTGGGTTCTGCAAAATTACTTCTCGGCGCAGCGGCAATGGTGGCAACAGGCGGATCAGCAGCGGCGATTGGGGGTATTTCAGCGACTGTTGGTAATTCAGTGATGAGCGATACCCAGAAAAAAGCCAATAGTCTTTTGCAGGGAATGATTGATGCAAAAGTGCCCGTGACATTTAGCTGGTCAGAGTTGCGTCGAGGAATTAGCGCAGTGCAAATCCCTGTATACAAGATTGATCAAAGCGTAAGTAGTCTGACGGATAAACAAATTCAGCAACTACAAAAAGATCCCAAAGCAGATAAGCAATTAATGTTTACAGTGAAGTTAGAGGTTCAATACTTCAGAAGCATCTTCTATCCAACCGTAGCGAACATTGTGGATTTGGCTACCCGTGAAAACCTGTCATCAGATTATATTTTAAATTTCCAGGTGCCTGGTTCTAGTCAAAACTTTATGCAACTCTTAAATAGTTCAGCGCCAAGTCTTTTGCAGCAAGTGACAAAAGTGGAGGGGGCCGATCTCACTCGCGCCTGCTCCATTGCCTTATCGAAATTGAAGTCAGCAGGTCTTGATGACGTTGACAGTGCAATTGTGATGAAGTCATTTATTGATGAGGCAAAAGGCTATGTAGGCTGGTACTTGAACCCAGCTTTAGTAAATAGCTGCTTTTCTCAGGCCCCAAGTATTCATACAAATCTGGAAAAGATATATGGCAAGCCCGCACAAGTAAGCATCCAGACTACGACGCCTTAAGTTTTGACTTATTGACGTGCGTGTCGAATATTTTCTGGCCAAGGGGAGTTGTAGTCAGTACGGAATGGATTGATATCTAAACCGCCGCGTCTTGTGTAGCGCGCATAGACAGAAAGTTTCTCTGGTTTGCACTGATGCTTGATATCAGTAAAGATGGTTTCCACGCAATGCTCGTGGAACTCACCCAACTGCCTAAAGCCAATGAGGTAGCGTAATAAACCCTCTTCCAAAATTGGACGTCCTTGATAACGAATCTGTACGCTCGCCCAGTCTGGCTGGCCAGTAACGGGACAGTTGGATTTCAATAGATGCGAAACCAAGCATTGTTCAATAGGGCCAAAGGATTCATTAACACCCAGTAGGCTTGGGTCTGCTGGTAGGTTTGGATCAATCTCAATATCGAGCCGATCCATCAAAATGCCACCCATTTCTCGCATTCCCTTTTTAGAGACCACTTCTGTTGGGTTAATGCGGGTGGTGATCTTGCTGCCTGCAACTGCAGATAAATCTGTAATGAGGCGCTCTTTAACTTCATTCTCATCTTCAAAGCGTGCGCTGTTAAGGCTGTTGAGATAAAGCTTGAAAGATTTAGACTCAATCATGTTCGGTGAGTCTGCAGGAATCTGAAACTCCGCCAAAGCAATCTGCGGTTTACCTTTTTGATTAAGCCAGCTCAGCTCAAAGGCGTTCCATAGATCAACACCAACAAAGGGTAGGGCTTGATCTTCTTTAAGGCCCAACTTCTTTCTGTTCTCAGATCTGGGGATGGGAAACAGCACACTCGGATCATATTGATCTGGGTATTGCGTTGATTGTCCGAGGGGTAAGGTTGCCATTACAGTATTTCACTTACTTCTTAGGTTTATTTGATACGCCAGATACCACGTGGCCCGTTGGTGCTACGGACGCAGCTGACTGGCAATGACCGGTTTGATCATCAAAGAAAAAGTCTGGTTCGAATTCTCGCAAAAACTCGCTCTTCGAGAGGCCGCCTAAGAACATTGCTTCATCTACATCAATACCCCAAGCCATCAGTGTGCGAATGGCTCGTTCATGGGCGGGTGCAGAGCGTGCTGTAACTAATGCGGTACGAATGCGCATACCGTTTTCACTAGTGGAGCGTTGCAGTCTATGTAAGGCCTCTAGCAAGGGCTTGAATGGGCCGGGAGGCAAGGGAATATCGACCTTCTTGCTTTCGTGGTCCACAAAGGCTTCAAGACCTTTTTTTTGGAAGACTTGTTCGGCTTCATCAGAAAAAAGGACGGCGTCTCCGTCAAATGCAATACGGATTTCATTAGGATGAGACTCAGCGGTTTTGCTGGACTCTGGATACACACGAGCGGCAGGAAAGCCTGCATCAATCGTTGCTCGCACATCATCTTCATTTGCAGACAAGAAGAGATTGGCATGTAGAGAGCGCAAATAATGATACGGAGGTCTACCTCTGGTAAATACGCCACGCTCAAGATGGAGGCCATGATGTTCGGCAGAGCGGAATACACGCAGACCACTGACTGGATCGTTGCGAGAAAGAATGACTACTTCGACACGTTGCTCACCTTCATCATTAAAAGCGAGGAGTTTCTTGACCAAGGGGAATGCCACCCCTTTTTGAGCGGCCTCACTGAGGCGCTCTAACTGCAACTTCATATAAGCGCTGTCATCGGTCGATTCGAAGATGCGATTTTCTTCTTCGAAATCAAACAGGGCGCGCGAAGAGATCGCGACGACGAGTTTTCCAGTGAGTGTGTATGACATTTGAGATTGGGCTTATTTCAGGAATAGGCGATAGGCAGGGTTATTGGTTTCATCCCAATGTGGATAGCCTAAGGTTGCCAAGAAACTCTGAAATTTCTTCTGCTCATTCTTAGGCACCTGAATACCAATCAGAATGCGGCCATAGTCAGCTCCATGATTGCGATAGTGGAACAAGCTGATATTCCAGTTAGGAGCCATGCTGGTTAAAAACTTCATCAAAGCGCCTGGTCGCTCTGGGAACTCAAAGCGATAGAGCAATTCATCTTTAGCCAGCGCTGAGTGGCCTCCAACCATATGGCGTAAATGTGATTTTGCTAGCTCATCATGCGTGAGATCAATGGTTGCAAACTTGGCTTTTCGGAAATGCTTTGCAATCGTCTCGCTATCACCGGATTTTTGTGTGCTGATACCAACAAAAATATGGGCTTCACTTTGATCACCAATGCGATAGTTAAATTCAGTCACGTTACGTTTGCCGAGTAATTCACAGAAGCGTTTAAAGGAGCCACGTTCTTCCGGAATAGTGACTGCAAACACGGCTTCGCGGAACTCACCAACATCTGCTCTCTCAGCCACAAAGCGGAGACGGCTAAAGTTCATGTTGGCACCGCAAGCCACAGCCACTAAGGTTTTCTTCTTGATGCGCTTTTTCTCGACATACCTCTTCATGCCTGCAATAGCGAGTGCGCCAGCGGGCTCAAGAATACTGCGGGTGTCAGTAAACACATCATTAATAGCTGCACAGATTTCATCTGTATCGACAGTAACAATCTCGTCTACTACTTTCTTGCAGATACGGAATGTTTCTTTGCCAACCAATTTCACAGCAGTGCCATCAGAGAACAAACCGACGTCTTTCATCTCAATACGTTTATTTACTTTGAGTGACTGATTCATAGCATCTGAGTCAGAAGCTTGAACGCCGATGACTTTTGTTTTAGGGCTAACAGCTTTGATGTATTCGCCAATGCCGGAAATCAAACCACCACCACCAATAGCTACAAATATTGCATCGATGGGTTTTTCGTATTGGGTAAAAATTTCGTGGGCAATCGTTCCTTGACCTGCGATGACATCGGGATCATCAAAAGGGTGGACAAAAGTTAAGCCTCGTTTTTTGCCGAGAATCTCAGAATGTTTAAAGGCATCGCTATAGGATTCACCATGAAGGATGATTTCCACCCAGGATCCGCCTCTGGCCTTGACTGCGTCAATTTTGACGCTAGGGGTCGTAACCGGCATCACGATGACGGCTTTGCACTTCATTTTGGCTGCCGATAGGGCTACACCCTGAGCATGATTGCCTGCGGAAGCTGTAATAACCCCGCGTTTTAAGGCTTCTGGGGGTAAATGGGCCATTTTGTTGTAGGCGCCACGGAGTTTGAAGGAGAAAACCGGCTGGTTATCTTCTCTTTTGAGTAAGACCTGGTTGCCCAAACGCTTAGTCAGTTCTGGGGCGAGCTGAAGTTCGGTTTCTCTGGCTACGTCATAGACGCGAGCCGATAAAATTTTCTTTAAATAGTTCGTTGCCATCCGATGAGCGTACCACGGATGGCTCCTAAGCCCTTAGATTTGCAAGGGTTTATCCCTTTGGGGAGCAACTTTCTCGGAATCCTGCCACTATCAGGTTCACTCAATTAAAATGCTTATTTATCAAATATGTCGCTATGAACGCACCATTAGCTTTGAACCAGTTGCTAGATGCTGAGGCGGGCTCCCCCCGTCTTCGCGAAATTCCCTACAACTACACCTCCTTTTCTGATCGAGAGATTGTGATTCGCCTATTGGGCGAGGAGTCATGGCGTGTTCTCAATAACTTGCGTGGCGTTCGTCGTACAGGCCGTTCCGCTCGCATGTTGTTTGAAATTCTGGGTGATATTTGGGTGGTGCAGCGCAACCCTTTCTTGCAAGATGATTTGCTGGATAGTCCCAATCGCCGCAAACAATTAATCGATGCACTCTGGCATCGCTTGGGCGAAGTCAAGAAGCGCAATAGTGGCGATTCTGCTGACCAAGTAGAAATTTTATTAAGCGCTGCTTATCGTGCAATCGAAAATTTCGAAAACGGATTTAAAGAAGTTGAAGTCATTCGTAAGCGTGCTCGTAAGGAGTTAGGTCGTCATACTGCTGCAGACAATATTTGCTTTGATGGCGTGTCTCGTGCCGCTCACGTTACCGATGCAACAGACTGGCGCGTGGAGTTTCCACTCGTTGTTCTAAAGCCGGATTACGAATCTGAAATTCCCGGCCTAGTTAAAGCTTGTATTGAATTAGGTCTCACGATCATTCCTCGTGGAGGCGGTACTGGTTATACCGGTGGCGCTATTCCGCTGTATGCAATGTCGGCAGTGATTAACACTGAGAAGTTGCAAGATATTGGTGGTGTAAAAGCTAAAAAACTGCCAGGCTTAGATCGCGAAGTATCTACCATCTTCACTGGCGCAGGCGTTGTGACCCGTCGCGTATCTGATGCTGCAGAGCATGCTGGTCTTGTGTTTGCAGTTGATCCTACTTCTGCTGATGCAAGCTGCATTGGCGGCAATATTGCCATGAATGCGGGTGGTAAGAAAGCTGTTCTTTGGGGAACGGCTTTAGACAATCTTGCTAGCTGGCGCATGGTGGATCCGCAAGGTAATTGGTTGGATGTCGAGCGTCTTGAACACAATATGGGCAAGATCCATGATGTGGCGACTGTCCGTTTTCAGCTCACTTGGTCTGATGGCAATAGCGAGCCGGGTCAGCGTATTCTAAAAACAGAATTATTGGAAGTTGAAGGCAGACGTTTCCGCAAAGAAGGTTTAGGTAAAGACGTTACTGATAAATTTTTATCAGGTTTACCTGGTGTGCAAAAAGAAGGTTGCGATGGTTTGATTACTAGCGCAACTTGGGTATTGCATCGCATGCCTAAATTCATGCGCACGGTTTGCTTGGAGTTTTTTGGTCAAGCGCGAGAGGCAATTCCGAGTATTGTGGAAATCAAAGCTTACTTAGATGGTTTAAGCAAGCAAGGTGGTCCAATTTTGGCTGGTCTGGAGCACTTGGATGATCGCTATTTAAGAGCGGTGGGTTATTCAACTAAATCGAAGCGCAATAGCTTGCCGAAGATGGTATTGATTGGCGATATTGCTGGCGATGATGAGGAAGCTGTTGCTGCTGCTACTAGTGAAGTAGTGCGCATGGCAAATTTACGTGTTGGCGAAGGCTTTGTTGCAGTCAGCACTGAAGCTCGTAAGAAATTCTGGCTCGATCGTGCCCGCACAGCGGCGATTGCCCGTCATACCAATGCTTTTAAGATCAATGAAGACGTTGTGATTCCTTTGCCGCGTATGGGCGAGTACACCGACGGTATTGATCGCATCAATATTGAACTCTCTCTCAAGAACAAGTTGCAAGTACTTGATGGTCTTGAGGCTTTCTTGAAAAAGAGCGCATTACCGCTAGGTAAGAGTGATGCTGAGTATGAAATTCCAACAGCAGAAATCTTGGGTGATCGTGTTCAGCAAGCCTTAGAGCTCATTGCCAAGGTTCGTGGACGCTGGGCTGAGTGGCTCACTGAGATGGACTCTTATTTCCCGCGTCTGCAGGATTACAGTCTGCGCGCTTCATGGAAAGAGGAAGTGCGCTCAGAGTTGCGCATCATCTTTGGTGGTTTGGCGTTTGAGCCGATTCTGGCAGAGTTAGAAGCAATCCACAAAAACATTTTGCGTAAACGTGTATTCGTGGCCTTGCACATGCATGCTGGCGATGGCAACGTGCACACCAATATCCCTGTGAACTCGGATGACTACGAGATGTTGCAGGATGCGCATCGCGCCGTAGATCGGATCATGAAATTAGCCCGCTCATTAGATGGTGTGATTTCTGGTGAGCATGGTATTGGTATTACTAAATTAGAGTATTTAACAGAAGCTGAACTCAAAGATTTCCGCAACTATAAGAATCGCGTGGATCCAGAAGGTCGCTTTAATAAAGGTAAGTTGATGCCACATGCTGACCTGAGCATGGCCTACACGCCAAGCTTTGGTTTGATGGGCCATGAATCGATCATCATGCAGCAAAGCGATATTGGTGCGATTGCTGATAGTGTAAAAGATTGCTTGCGTTGTGGTAAATGCAAGCCTGTTTGCTCAACCCATGTACCGCGTGCAAACTTGCTTTACAGTCCGCGCGACAAAATCCTCGCAACATCACTATTGATTGAAGCCTTCTTATATGAGGAGCAAACTCGACGTGGTGTTTCGATTCGTCACTGGGAAATGTTTGATGATGTCGCTGCACATTGCACCGTATGCCATAAGTGCTTAACTCCATGCCCGGTCAATATTGACTTTGGTGATGTGACCATGAATATGCGCAATCTCTTGCGCAAGATGGGTCAGCAGCGCTTTAACCCTGGCACAGCAGCATCCATGTTCTTCTTGAATGCCACCAGCCCAGAGTCGATTAATCTCGCTCGCAAGACGATGATTGGCTGGGGTTATAAGTTGCAACGTTTGGGTAATGATGTCTTACGGAAGTTTGCGAAAAAACAAACTGCCCATCCGCCTTCAACAGTAGGAAAGCCGAGCGTTAAAGAGCAGGTGATCTTTTTTGTAAATAAGAAGATGCCTGGCAATCTACCCAAGAAAACGGCGCGTGCTTTGTTGGACATTGAGGATGCGAACTACGTTCCAATTATTCGTGATCCTAAGACAACTTCTGCAGATACTGAGGCGGTGTTCTACTTCCCGGGTTGCGGATCTGAGCGCTTGTTCTCTCAGGTTGGTTTGGCTACTCAGGCGATGTTGTGGAATGTAGGCGTTCAAACGGTTCTGCCACCGGGCTATCTCTGTTGCGGCTACCCGCAGCGTGGTAATGGCGACTTTGATAAAGCAGAGAAGATGATCACAGATAACCGTGTGTTATTCCATCGCGTAGCTAATACTCTCAATTACTTAGATATCAAGACCGTAGTTGTTTCTTGTGGCACTTGCTATGACCAGTTAGCGGGTTACCAGTTTGAACAGATTTTCCCTGGCTGCCGCATTATTGATATTCATGAGTTCTTGGCAGAGAAGGGCGTTAAGCTCTCTGGCGTAACGGGCGTGAAGTATATGTATCACGACCCTTGCCACTCCCCAATGAAGTTACAAGACCCTCTGAAGACGGTGAATGAGTTAATTCAACTCGAAGATGGCAAAGCGATTGCGAAGAATGATCGTTGCTGCGGTGAATCTGGCACATTAGCCGTCACACGTCCTGATATTTCTACTCAAGTGCGTTTCCGTAAGCAGATTGAGATGGAAAAAGCTGCGACTGAATTGCGCAAAGATGATTTCACTGGCGAGGTCAAAGTGTTAACCAGCTGCCCATCATGTTTACAGGGCCTGACGCGTTTTGATGCGGATAGCGACACTACAGCCGATTACATCGTTGTTGAAATGGCTCAGAAGCTACTTGGCAAAGACTGGATGCAAGACTATGTAGCCAAGGCTAACCAAGGTGGCATTGAGAGGGTCCTCGTTTAATGATTCCAAGTAATATCGTTGTGCATCAGCAATCCAAGGTCTTGGAACTCTCTTACGAGGGCGGCAAGATTTATCGCCTGCCGTTTGAGTTGTTGAGGGTTTTATCTCCTTCCGCCGAAGTTCAGGGCCATGGGCCTGGGCAGGAAACATTACAGACGGGCAAGCGTGATGTTTTGATTGCCAACATTGAACCCGTTGGGCACTATGCACTCAAGCCTAGCTTTTCTGATGGGCACGACTCTGGCTTGTTTACCTGGGATTATTTATTGTTTCTGTGCGAGAACCAGGAGCAGTTATGGAAAGAGCATTTAGATAAATTGGCCGCTGCTGGCTTAGACCGCGATACACCGATGGCTCAAGCAGGCGGTGCATCAGGCCATTCTTGTGGAAGTCACTAATGAGTAAAACGCACTTCGGGTATCAAAGTGTTGATGAAGCTGAAAAAGCCGGCAAGGTTGCTGAAGTATTTCATTCGGTAGCTAGCAAGTACGATGTCATGAATGATCTGATGTCATTCGGACTGCATCGTGTTTGGAAAAAAGTGACGATTGCTCGTGCAAATGTTCGTCCCGGCCAAAAGATCTTGGACATTGCTGGCGGTACTGGTGATCTTGCTGCGGCTTTTGCAAAAGCCGCTGATTGGGGGCGCAATCCAGATGCTCAAGTTTGGTTAAGTGATATCAACGCTTCCATGTTGGGTGTTGGGCGTGATCGTTTGTTGGATCGCGGCATGGCTTTGCCTTGCGTTCAGTTTGATGCCGAAAAAATTCCTTTTCCGAACAACCATTTTGACGTGGTGACTGTTGCTTTTGGGTTACGTAACATGACGCATAAGGAAATTGCTTTAGGTGAAATGTGCCGTGTGATCAAACCTGGTGGCCGTGTTTTGGTATTGGAGTTCTCCAAGCCTGATGCCTTTTTGCAGCCCGTTTATGACACTTATTCATTTAAGGTTTTACCTTGGTTGGGTGAGAAGATTGCGCAAGATTCAGAAAGCTATCGCTATCTAGCTGAATCGATTCGCATGCATCCCGATGCAGACGCCCTCAAAGAAATGATGTTGGGGGTTGGTTTTGATGAAGTGGAAACCCACAGGATGACTGGGGGTATCGTTGCCTTACATATTGGTATTAAATACTAATAGTCGTATAGTTTTTAAAGTCTTAAAAACTAAAGAAGTTGAGTAGTTATCAGAAGGGGTAAATCTAAAAATGAATAAACATTTTTTTAAAGCAGTTCTCTTGAGCTTTACTTTGATCATTGCAATGGTTGGTCAGGTTGATGCTGCTCGCTTAGGTGGCGGAAGAAGTCTTGGACGCGCGCCAAGTGCACCAATGCAACGTCAGGCTGCTCCTGTGCAAAAGCCAGTTCAGCAAGCACAGCCGACTTCCCCATCCCCCGCCCCTCAAGCACCTGCGCCTAGTCGTTTTGGTGGCATGGGTGGTATTTTGGGTGGCTTAGCTGCGGGCCTGGGAATTGGTTACCTCTTATCGCATTTTGGTTTAGGTGAAGCAGCCTCTTCATTAATTACTGGTTTGCTGATCGCAATGTTGGCTGGCTTTGTCATTATGTTTGTGATTCGTAGATTATTGCCAGCGATGTCTGGTGCTGGTCAAAACTCAAATGCGCCATCACAAGGCATGCAGCGCAATAGCGTTGAGATGCCCAGACAAGAACCTGCATTCACTCCTGCTGCAAATGCATTCGGTGGGGTGAGTGCAGAGCCTGAGGTATTTCAGTCAACTTTGCCCCCTGGTTTCGATCAGCAAACATTTTTGGAAAATGCAAAACAATATTTTGTAACTTTGCAAAAAGCTTGGGACCAAGGTGATCTTGCATCCTTACGTGAATTTACAACTCCCGATATGTTTGCCACGATTCAGCAAGATTTAGCTGGTAGAACTGATGGCAGTAATCAAACAGATGTCGTGACTATTAATGCTCAGCTCTTAGGGGTTGAGACGGCAGATGCCCATTATTTCTGTAGCGTTCAGTTCAGCGGCATGATTCGTGAGCAGCAGGGAGCTCCAGCGAGCGACTTCTCCGAAATCTGGAATTTAAGCAAGCCTGTGGAAGGTCCTGGCGGCTGGGTACTGGCGGGTATTTCCCAGTTGGTTTAAGCTTTAGGTACTTTCCGTTGGAAAACCCGCACTAGTGCGGGTTTTTTACACTCATGAACAGACATTTTTTGACCACCCATACGATTGCTTCTGGCGCAGCCTGCCGGGGGATAAATCACGTGTTGGGTAGCGAGCCTTGGGCGTCTGCTGAATTGGCTCGCCATGCCAACAAAACAATATTGTTACAACTTCCGCTAGGTAATCTGTGTTTCGAGATCAAGTCAGATGGTTTATTGGCTAGCTTAAAAGAGATTGAGGCGCCTTCGCTCACTTTGGAGGTTTCTGCCAAGGCATTGAGCGACTTGGTAGGTAGTACAGGTTCTTTGCGAGAGCAGGCTTTTAAAGCGGTCAAAATTACTGGTGATGCAGACTTAGCCCAATTATTGGGTCGTCTTGCCGGGCAGTTGCGCTGGGAATACGAGGAAGATTTGGCTCAGCTCGTTGGTGATGCACCTGCAAACTTTGCCGTAAGACAGGGTAAACAGTTTGTATCTGCTACGCGTTCTGCCGCAAGCGATTTGCTGGACAATATAGTGGAGTATGTCAGCGAAGAAAAGAAAGTACTTTTAAATAAACGAGACTTTATGGTTCGTAAATCCGAATTAAGTGATTTACGCGAGTCTGTAGATCGTATGGAAAAACGTATTCAACTTTTAGAGCAAAAGGCTAAATAAATCGTGCGTCGAATTGCTCGTCTCTTTTTCATTTTCTTTACCGCATGGCGTTATGGTTTATTGCCACTTCTGCGTGATCTTCTAAAGCCGGGCATTCGTCGCGGATTCTTAACAGTGCTTTGCTGGATGTCTCCTGGCAGTCATTTACCTAGAGGTGAGCGTATTCGATTGACGCTAGAGGCACTAGGCCCTATTTTTGTGAAGTTCGGTCAGGTACTGTCTACACGTCGCGATTTATTGCCAGAAGATATCGCTAATGAGTTGGCTAAATTACAAGATCAGGTACCACCATTCTCAAACGAAGAATCTCGTCGCTTGATTGAAGCGGATCTAGGTCAACCAATTGAAGAAGTGTTTATTAGCTTTGATGCAACACCTGTCGCTAGTGCCTCAGTGGCACAGGTGCACTTCGGAGTCTTGCGTGGCACAGATAAGCATCCTGAATGGGAGGGTCGTTCAGTAGCCATCAAGGTCTTGCGCCCCGGTATTTTGCCGGTGATTGAGGGTGATTTGGCTTTGATGTACGACTTAGCTAAAGTGATTGAAAAAAGCTCCGAAGATGGCCGCCGTTTAAAACCGCGTGAGAACGTTTCGGAGTTCGATACTTATTTGCATGATGAGCTTGATCTCATGCGCGAAGCCGCTAATGCGAGTCAGCTACGTAGGCAATTTGCGGATTCGAATAAGTTAATGATTCCCGAGATGTATTGGGATTTATGTCACACCAATGTGATTGTCATGGAGAGAATGTATGGCATCTCAATTGGTAAAACGGCAGCACTCAGAGAGGCGGGTGTTGATTTTAAGAAATTAGCTTCGGATGGTGTAGAAATATTCTTTACCCAAGTATTTGAATATGGTTTCTTCCATGCGGATATGCATCCCGGAAACATCATGATTAGCTTAGAGCCAGAAACTTTTGGCCGTTTCATTTCTCTGGATTTTGGAATCGTTGGCGCGTTAAGTGAATCCGATAAAAATTATTTAGCCTTGAATTTTCTGGCATTCTTTAATCGCGATTACCGCCGAGTTGCTGAGTTACATATTGAATCGGGTTGGGTTCCGGCGAATACCCGCGTTGAAGAATTAGAGGGTGCGGTACGTTCAGTTTGCGAACCGTATTTCGATCGCCCCCTGAAAGAAATTTCCTTGGGCATCGTGCTGATGCGCCTATTTCAAACATCGCGTCGCTTTAAGGTGGAAATTCAGCCGCAACTCACTTTGCTACAAAAAACCCTCTTGAATGTCGAGGGTCTGGCTCGTCAACTGGATCCCGACCTGGATCTTTGGAAAACGGCTAAGCCGATTCTGGAAAAATGGGTAAGCAAGCAGTTGGGGTGGCGTGGTCTCATTGATGGCATCAAGGAAGAGGCGCCTACTTGGGCCAAAATTCTGCCAACATTGCCCCGTTTGATTGCGGATAGCCTAGCGCAGGCCCGTTCCCCCATCAAAGACCAAAATGGCGAATTAGAGGTCTTAAAGGCCCTTTTATTGCAAGAAAGACGTACACATCGCCTTTTGGCAGGCGCTTTACTCTTTGCTGGCGGGTTTTTGGCTGGAATTTTGATCGTCAGCCTAGGCATTTATTAGTCTCTCGCTGATTGGCTGCTAACCCGCTAAAATAGCGGGTTAGGCAGAACACATGAAAAAATACTTTATCGCTGGCATCCTCGTTTGGGCACCATTGTCGATCACCATTTGGGTGATTGCTTGGGGCTTGGGCCTGCTCGATGGTGTTTTTGGTTCTGTAATGCACGCCATTATTATTGTTCTCCCTGAGGATGCCGCTAGAGATTTGCAGCATTTCCGCGACCTCCCGGGTGTTGGAATACTGATTGTGATTGTGGTCATCCTTCTCACTGGATTGACCGCAATTAATTTTGCCGGACAGTGGTGGTTAAAAGTTTGGGATAAATTTGTTAATCGCATACCGATTGTTCGTTCCATTTATTCCAGCGTTCAGCAAGTCTCATCCACTTTATTTTCTGGAAGTGGGCAAGCTTTTAGCAAAGCCTTGCTGATTCGATATCCCCATGCGGATTCTTGGGCGATTGCTTTTCAAACTGGCATTCCCGCAAGAGAAGTAACTGCCAAATTGGGTGAAGATTACGTCAACGTATTTTTGCCTACAACCCCAAATCCAACCTCTGGTTTTTTCATGATCGTGCCACGTGCACAAACGATTGAATTAGAGATGAGTGTGGAAGAGGCTCTGAAACATATTGTTTCAATGGGCTCTGTTCCCCCCAATAGTTCTAGTGGTTTAACTGCATCCCAGTTGCCACACCATTTTTGATTTATAGGAAATTGTTATGTCAATGCGAAGCCATACCTGCGGCCAGGTAACCGATTCACTGATTGGTCAAGAAGTTACTCTTGCTGGATGGGTTAATCGCCGTCGTGACCACGGAGGCGTAATCTTTATTGACTTACGTGACCGCGAAGGTTTTGTGCAGGTTGTTTGCGATCCTGATCGCCCAGAAATGTTTGCTCTTGCTGAGCAAGTTCGTAGCGAGTTCTGTATCCAGATTAAAGGTCTTGTACGCGCACGTCCTGCCGGCACTGAGAACAAGGATTTGGTTAGCGGAAAAGTAGAGATCCTCTGCCATAGCTTGGTGATTCTGAATGCTTCTGTAACTCCACCATTCCAAATTGATGATGAGAATTTGTCAGAGACTACTCGATTGACTCATCGCGTATTAGATTTGCGTCGCCCACAAATGCAAAAGAATTTACGTTTGCGTTACAACGTGGCGATGGAGTGTCGTCGTTATTTAGATGATGCTGGCTTTATCGATATCGAAACACCGATGTTGACTAAGAGCACCCCAGAAGGCGCGCGTGATTACTTGGTGCCTTCCCGTGTGCATGATGGCCAGTTCTTTGCGCTGCCACAGTCTCCACAGTTATTCAAGCAGTTGTTAATGGTCGCTGGCTTTGATCGCTACTATCAAATTACCAAGTGTTTCCGTGACGAAGATTTGCGCGCAGATCGTCAACCTGAATTTACTCAGATCGACTGTGAAACTGCTTTTTTAAGTGAGTTGGAAATTCGTGATTTGTTTGAAAACATGATTCGTCATATTTTCAAGAAGACCATGAATGTGGAGCTTCCTAATCCATTCCCAACCATGCCTTATTCTGAAGGTATGGCGCGTTTTGGCTCTGATAAGCCAGATTTGCGTGTGAACTTCGAATTCACCGAATTGACCGATTTAATGAAAGATGTTGATTTCAAGGTGTTCTCAGGTGCAGCGAATCAGGTTGGTGGCCGTGTTGTGGGCTTGTGCGTTCCTGGCGGCGCTGAAATTAGCCGTAGCGAAATCGATGACTACACTCAGTTCGTCAGTATTTATGGCGCTAAAGGCTTGGCTTGGATCAAGGTCAATTCTGTTGCTGAGGGCCGTAATGGCTTGCAGTCACCAATCGTGAAGAATTTGCATGATGCAGCGATTGAAGGCATTTTGAAGCGCACTGGTGCAAAAGATGGCTACATTATTTTCTTTGGTGCCGATAAAGAAAAAGTAGTAAACGATGCAATTGGTAATTTACGTTTGCGTATTGGCCAGTCCGCTTGGGGTAAAGCCCATGGCCTCTTTACAGAGGGTTGGAAGCCATTGTGGGTAGTAGATTTCCCAATGTTTGACTACGATGAAGGCGAAGCCCGTTGGGTTGCTTGTCATCATCCGTTTACTAGCCCTAAAGATGAGCACATGAAGTATTTGGAGTCTGATCCAGGTAAGTGTTTAGCTAAAGCGTATGACATGGTGTTGAACGGTAGTGAAATTGGTGGCGGCTCAGTCCGTATTCACCAAGAAGCAGTTCAAAGCCAGGTATTCCGTGCATTGAAAATTGATGCAGAAGAAGCGCAAGCGAAGTTTGGTTTCTTGTTAGATGCACTTCAGTATGGCGCCCCTCCTCACGGCGGTATCGCGTTCGGTCTGGATCGCATCGTAACCATGATGACTGGTGCAGAATCCATTCGTGATGTGATTGCTTTCCCTAAAACACAACGTGCGCAGTGCTTGTTAACTCAAGCTCCAAGCCCAGTAGACGAGCGTCAGCTGCGTGAGTTGCATATTCGTTTGCGTCAAGCGACCCCTGCCGCTTAAAGTAATTTAATTAGTTCCCACTTTGAAAATCCCTATTTCGGTTTTAGTCGTTATCTACAAATCGAATAGGGATGTTTTATTAATAGAGCGCGCTGATCGCTCTGACTTTTGGCAGTCTGTCACCGGTAGTCTTGATGCTCTCGATGAAGACCTGGCTTTTGCGGCCGCCCGAGAAGTTTTTGAAGAGACTGGGATTGCAGTAGATTACCTACCCAAAGGCGCATTACAAAACATGCATCATCAAATCGAGTATGAAATCTATCCTGAGTGGCGCTTTCGTTATGCCCCAGGGGTTACCCGAAATATCGAGCATTGGTTTGCGTTAGAAGTTCCAGATAACACCCCAATTACACTGGCTCCTAGAGAGCATGTTGCATATGAGTGGCTACCTTATGAAGAGGCTGCTAAGAAATGTTTTTCTCGCAGCAATGGCGAGGCTATTCTGAAATTGTTCGCTGCGAACTAAGGCAAGTCAAATAGTGAATTAGGAATAAGATAGAGCGATGAGACATTCATCAGGACATCATCACGGTAGCGCAGATTCAAAAACACCAGGGCGCGGTGATTGGCGCGTCATTCGTGATCTTCTTCCTTATCTTTTGGAGTACCGCTTTCGGGTAATCATTGCCCTGAGCTGCCTGATTGCAGCTAAGGTAGTTAATCTGGGCATTCCGATTGTGATGAAAGAGTTAATTGACTCTTTGGATATCAAAGCAAGCTCTCCTCAAGCCCTTTTGGTTGTTCCCTTGGGAATTATTCTGGCTTATGGCTTATTAAGAATTTCCGCATCCTTGTTTACAGAGTTGCGTGAAGCTTTATTTGCCAAGGTTACCCAGAATGCCGTCCGCAAAGTGGCTCTTCAGGTATTTGAGCATTTGCACTCACTAGCGCTGAGCTTTCATCTAGCTCGTCAGACGGGTGGTGTGAGTCGAGATATCGAGCGTGGTACCCGTGGTATTCAGTCACTGATTTCTTACTCGCTCTACAGCATCCTGCCAACAGTAATTGAGTTTTGTTTGGTGCTGGGCTACCTTGCCTATTCATACGATATTTGGTTTGCCGCAATTACATTCATAGCCTTAGTTCTCTATATTGTCTTTACGGTTGTAGTTACTGAGTGGCGTACCCATTACCGCCGCACCATGAATGATATGGATTCAAAAGCCAATCAAAAGGCCATTGATTCGCTCTTGAATTTTGAAACAGTGAAGTATTTTGGTAACGAGGCCTTTGAGGCCAGGCGTTACGATGAAAACTTGCTGCGCTATCAATCTGCAGCAGTGAAGTCACAAAAGACCTTGGCCGTATTAAATCTTGGCCAGCAGATCATCATTGCCACGGGCTTAATGTTAATTCTGTGGCGTGCTACTGTCGGTGTTGTCAATGGCACGATGACTTTGGGTGATCTGGTGCTGGTAAATACCTTGATGATTCAACTCTATATCCCACTCAATTTCTTGGGGGTGATATATCGAGAAATTAAGCAGTCATTGACTGATATGGATCGGATGTTTTCTTTGCTGAATACCGATAAAGAGATTGCTGATTCTCCAGATGCAAGGCCACTGCAAGTTCACGACCAGGGACATGGCCCAGATGTTAGGTTTGAGCATGTCTCGTTTCACTATGATGCGAAGCGTGAAATTCTGCGTGATGTCAGTTTCAACATTCCTGCTGGAACCATTACTGCAGTAGTAGGTCAAAGTGGCGCAGGTAAAAGTACTCTCGCCAGATTGTTATTCCGTTTTTATGATGTGCAGTCAGGAGAAATTCTGATCGCTGGACAGAATATTCAAGATGTGACGCAGGCTAGCTTGCGTAAAGCAATCGGCATCGTTCCGCAAGACACCGTTTTATTTAATGACACGATTGGTTACAACATTGCCTATGGCGATCCTTCGGCAACGATTGAAGAGGTGCAAGAGGCGGCTAGGGCAGCTCAAATCGATAGCTTTATTAAGCGCTTGCCAGACGGTTATGACACTCAGGTCGGCGAGAGGGGCTTAAAGCTATCTGGGGGCGAGAAGCAACGCGTGGCGATTGCGAGAACCCTTCTAAAGAAACCAGCCATGTTGATTTTTGATGAAGCGACTTCAGCTTTAGATTCCAAAACAGAACGCGCTTTTCAGGAGGAGCTGCTCAGTTTGGCCAAGAATCGGACGACCCTCATTATTGCCCATCGTCTTTCAACCATTATTCATGCCGATCAAATTTTAGTGATGGACCGGGGTCAGATTGTGGAGCGAGGAACTCACGAAGCGTTGCTTGCAGCTCAAGGAAGATACGCGGAGATGTGGCAGATGCAAGAGCGTGCCACTGTTGATTAGAATAGCTGGATGACTCAAAACAGTTCTTCTCCCTCTATGGCAGCAAGTAAAGAAGCAATTCTTAAAAATGCTTTTTCTGCTGCAGTTGCAGTGGCTGATCCACAGGTCATTGTTCCCCAGTACTTAGCAAAGATATTTCCGGTCGGGCAGGAGCCTAAGGGTAAATGTTTGGTAGTGGGTGCAGGTAAAGCTAGTGCTTCGATGGCTAGTGCATTGGAAGCTTATGCCAAATCTCATTGGCCACAGGTGAAATTAGAGGGCGTTGTGCTGACGCGTTATGGTCACAGCTCACCAACTTCCTTCATCAAGATCGTAGAAGCTGGCCATCCAGTGCCCGATCAGGCTGGTATGGATGGAGCTAAAGAAATTTTTGCCTTAACCAATCAATTGGAAAAAGACGACGTATTGATCGCCTTAGTCTCTGGTGGTGGATCAAGCCTTCTTACCCTGCCGCAAGAGGGTATCTCGATTGATGACATGCGCAAGACCACGGAAGCGCTTTTGCGTAGCGGCGCACCTATCGAAGAGATGAACGTGGTGCGTAAACATTTATCTGCAATCTTGGGTGGCAATTTAGCTAGAGTAGCTATCGCCCGTGGCGCACGAGTCGAGGCTTTATTAATTTCTGATGTCACAGGCGACTCACCAGCCGATATTGCTAGCGGTCCATGTGCCGCAGACTACTCAACGTATTTAGATGCGCTCAATATTTTGCAAAAATATGATTTGGATGATTCGGTTATTCCCGCATCAGTATTGAATCATCTCAAACAAGGTTTGGCTGGTGAAAAGCCAGAGACTCTGAAAGATTCTGATTTTATCTCCGCTCAAGTGGCCAATCATGTGATTGCAACTGCCTATAAAAGTTTGGAGGCTGCCGCTGAGTATGTCCGCACGCAGGGTTATGAGCCTATTGTTTTAGGGGACACTATTACTGGTGAGGCGCAAGAAGTGGGTGTGGAGCAGGCTGCGTTAGCTCGTGAATACATGGCCAAGGGAAATACTAAGCCGCTTGCCTTCATTTCAGGTGGTGAATGTACCGTTACTATTCCAGCAGGCGTTAAAGGCCGTGGTGGTCGTTGTAGTGAATACCTGCTCTCACTTTTGGCTGCTAGCTCTGATTTGCCAAGAATGGCTGCTTTGGCTGCTGATACCGATGGAATTGATGGTAGCGAAAAGAATGCTGGAGCCTGGTTTGATGGCACTGTTCGTCAAGCTAGTCATACCGCAGGTCTGGTTCCAGAGAAATTCTTATCCGCGCATGATTGCTATGGCTTCTTTGCAGAATTAGGCGCTTTAGTGGAAACTGGCCCTACACTTACCAATGTGAATGATTTACGCATCATCTTGCTCGATAAATATTATGTCTAATGGTCCTACACAAATTCAACTGATTCAGCCGGATGATTGGCATTTGCACATTCGTGATGGTGAAGTGATGAAAGATGTGTTGGCAGACACTGCACGTCAATTTGCGCGTGCGATCATCATGCCCAATCTCAAGCCACCAGTGACTACTGTGGATTTGGCTAAGGCTTATCAATCTCGCATTGAATCGAATTTAAGGTCTCTGGGTGTCAGTGACTTCACGCCTTTAATGACTTTATATCTCACTGACAATACTTCTGCAGATGAAGTTCGTAAGGCTAAAACTGCAGGCATCGCAGCATTTAAGCTATACCCCGCAGGTGCAACGACGAATAGTGATGCTGGTGTCAGTGATCTTAAACATTGCCATGGGGCATTAGAAGCGATGCAGGCTGTAGGTATGCCACTCTTAGTGCATGGTGAAGTAACCAGCTCTGAAATTGACATCTTTGATCGTGAGGCGGTCTTTATTGATACGGTGCTAGAGCCTTTGCGTAAAAAATTTCCTGAGCTCAAAATCGTCTTTGAACATATCACCACCAAGCAGGCCGCTCACTATGTGCGTGATGCTGCAACCGGTGGAAAGAATACGATTGCAGCCACGATTACACCGCAGCACCTGCTCATGAATCGCAATGCTATTTTTGCAGGCGGCATTCGTCCACATAATTATTGTTTGCCTGTGCTCAAGCGTGAAGAACATCGCATTGCTTTATTGGAAGCTGCAACTAGTGGAAATGCTCGTTTCTTCTTAGGCACCGATAGTGCACCTCATGCTAAGGGCGCTAAGGAGGCGGCTTGTGGTTGTGCGGGTTGTTATAGCGCCTTTAATGCTTTAGGTTTATATGCCGAAGCATTTGAGGGTGTTGGCAAACTGGATAAGTTAGAAGGCTTTGCTAGTTTCTTTGGCCCGGATTTTTATTCTCTGCCACGTAACAGCAAAAAAATTACTCTGGTAAAGCAGGCGCAAAGTATCCCTGTTGAATTGCCATTGGGTGATACCACTATCGTTCCGCTCCGTGCTGGCGAAACCATCGCCTGGTCACTCGTTTAAAAAACACAAATCATTACTTTCTTAGCCAAATTGGCCCGACTGCGTTAGACTGCAGGCGCAGAGTCAATTGGGCAATCGCCGCCTCTTTATTGAGGGGGAGGAAAGTCCGGACTCCATAGGGAAGGGTGATGGCTAACGGCCATCCACGGCGACGTGAGGAATAGGGCCACAGAGACGAGCGTATTTAGTTACGGTGAAACGCGGTAACCTCCACCTGGAGCAATCCCAAGTAAGCAGGCGATGAGGCGTCCCGCTGAGTCTGCGGGTAGGGAGCTTGAGCCGTCAGGTAACTGCCGGCCTAGAGGAATGATTGCCCCTAGATGCAAATCTAGGCGACAGAATCCGGCTTATCGATTGACTCTGCACTTATTCCGCAATGATTTCGACGCTGTAAGTCAGTTCTGCAGTTTTAGCCAACATAGTCGTAGCTGAGCAATATTTTTCATGTGAGAGCTTTACTGCGCGATCTACCTTTGCCTGATCCAAATCTTTTCCTTTGACCGTAAAGTGCAAATTGATCTTAGTGAAGACTTTAGGGTCTTCTGTAGCTCGCTCAGCCTGGAGGACTACTTCACAGCCACTAATGGCCTGACGGGCCCTTTGTAGGATTAAAACCACATCAAATGCAGAGCAACCGCCGGCACCCGCTAAAAGCAGCTCCATTGGCCTTGGAGCGAGGTTTTTGCCACCTGCTTCAGGGGCACCATCCATATTTACCAGGTGGCCGCTGCCGGTTTCTGCAGAAAAAGCCATGCCGCCATTACCCAACCAACTTACTCGACATTCCATTATTAGTGACCCCTAACTTACTAAATTAATCAATATTATCAATAGTTTACCTATTTTATGGGAAATAAAGTTGCTGCATAGCAACATAAAAATATTGATTTTGGTCAATATTCTTGCATCGCACCATGCATATGGATACAATAACCATATTGGTAGTCAGTCTTGTATAAGACTGCGACTTACCTCCCAGTGTCTCCTCCACCCAAACATAGGTGGATTCCAACCCAGGACTCGTTCCTGGGTTTTTTTTAGGTTACAATTCAAGGCTTTACTGAATTACCGAGCCGGTCAGCGGTAATTTGTTGTACCAGTTGAATTGCAGAATCTGCGAGCTTGCAAATATAAGCAGGGCCAAGGTGGACGTAGTTTGGTTGGGGTAATTTTTTTGACCATAACAATTTGAGAAATCATGAAAACTTTTTCTGCAAAATCCCATGAGGTAGTGCATGAATGGTTCGTGATTGACGCTACGGACAAAGTCCTCGGTCGTGTCGCCAGTGAAGTGGCACTCCGTCTACGCGGCAAGCACAAGCCTGAATACACCCCACACGTTGATACTGGCGATTTTATCGTTGTCATCAATTCATCTAAGCTCCGTGTCACAGGCACAAAAGGCTTGAACAAAATTTATTACCGTCACAGCGGATACCCAGGTGGTATTAGCTCGACTAACTTCGACAAGATGCAAGACCGTTTCCCAGGTCGCGCTTTGGAGAAGGCTGTGAAGGGTATGTTGCCAAAAGGCCCACTAGGCTATGCCATGATCAAGAAATTGAAAGTTTATGGCGACGCTAATCATCCGCATACGGCTCAACAGCCTAAAGCGTTAGAGATTTAAGGAACCCAAATGGCTATTAATTACGGAAATTGGAATTACGGTACTGGTCGTCGCAAGAGTTCTGTGGCGCGTGTATTCATTAAATCTGGCAAAGGCGAAATCATTGTTAATGGTAAGCCTATCGATGCCTATTTTGCTCGTGAAACATCACGCATGATCGCTCGTCAGCCTTTGGCTCTCACAGCCCACTTAACGACCTTTGATATCAAAGTAAACGTTTCTGGTGGCGGTGAAACTGGCCAAGCTGGTGCAGTTCGTCACGGTGTTACTCGTGCATTGATCGACTACGACAACGCCTTGAAGCCAGCCCTGTCTAAAGCAGGCTTGGTGACTCGCGATGCTCGTGAAGTTGAGCGTAAAAAAGTTGGTCTGCATGGCGCGCGTCGTCGTAAGCAGTTCAGCAAGCGCTAATTCTTTCAGTCGCTCAAGTTTTATCGAAAGGGTCGCGCAAGCGGCCCTTTTTGTTTCTACAATTGAGGTATTCAGAAGTTTTAAAAGAAACTTCTCATGATCGGTATTTTGGAGAATGGCATGATTAAAGTTGGCATCGTAGGCGGCACTGGATATACCGGAGTGGAATTGTTGCGTTTATTGGCGCAGCATCCTGAGGTAGAGCTCACTGCAATTACTTCTCGCACAGAAGCTGGCATGCCAGTGGCTGAGATGTTTCCATCTTTGCGTGGCCGTGTTGCTCTGAAATTTACAACACCTGATGAAGCCAAGCTGAATGAATGTGATGTGGTGTTCTTTGCAACTCCACATGGTGTTGCGATGGCACAAGCAAAAGAATTACTCGCTAACAATGTGAAGATTTTGGACCTTGCTGCAGACTTTCGTTTGAAGGATGTCAAAGAATTTGCAAAGTGGTATGGCATGGAGCACACCTGCCCAGAAATTTTGGCTGAAGCGGTTTATGGTTTGGCGGAAATTAATCGTGAGGCCATTAAGAAAGCTCGCGTAGTTGGTTTGGCAGGTTGCTATCCAACATCGGTGCAGCTAGGTCTAGCGCCTTTGCTGTCACCTAAATCGACTGGCGGCAAGCACCTGATTGATGGCTCGCATATTATTTCTGATTCAAAGTCGGGTACTTCTGGCGCTGGCCGGAAAGCAGAGATTGGCACACTATTGTCTGAAGCAAGTGATAACTTCAAGGCTTATAGCGTGAAGGGGCATCGCCATTTACCGGAAATCGAGCAGGGTTTAAAAGCCATTGCTGGCCATGATCAGATCGGTTTGACCTTTGTGCCGCATTTAACGCCCATGATTAGAGGTATTCATTCGACCTTGTATGTGCGTTTGACTGACGCAGGTAAAGAGGTTGATTACCAAAAGCTATATGAGAACTTCTATAAGGATGAGCCATTTGTCGATGTCATGCCAGCAGGCAGTCATCCAGAGACGCGTTCTGTGCGGGGTAGCAACGGTATTCGGATTGCGATCCATCGTCCGGGCGGCGGTGACACTTTAGTTATTTTGGTGGTTGAAGACAATTTGGTGAAAGGTGCTTCAGGGCAGGGCGTGCAGTGTATGAACTTGATGTTTGGGTTGCCAGAGACCATGGGTCTTACCCAGATCGCCGTTTCCCCATAATGACCCTTCAGCAAACTGGGCATTAAAAGCCTAAAATAAGACATTGCCTTTTGAATTAGGAGTAAATCATGACCGAATTAGCTACACAACCTGCACAAGATTTAGCCGAGCCGCCAACCCCATTGGTGTTCACGGATAGCGCTGCTGCGAAAGTGGCGGACTTGATTGCTGAAGAAGGCAATCCAGAATTGAAGCTGCGCGTATTCGTTCAAGGTGGCGGTTGCTCAGGATTTCAGTATGGCTTCACATTTGATGACGCTGTGAATGAAGACGATACTCTCTTTGAAAAGAATGGCGTTACCTTGTTGGTAGATTCAATGAGCTTCCAATATTTAGTTGGCGCTGAGATTGATTACAAAGAAGATATCAACGGCTCACAGTTTGTGATTAAGAACCCAAATGCCCAAACTACTTGTGGCTGCGGATCTTCTTTCTCTGCTTAAATAAAAACGAGCTTAATTAATATTTAATTAAGCAGGATAGCAAGCGCCTAGAATTCTAGGACCCTTCGCTCCCGTAACGGCTGGCAAATTTGCTGGCCGTTTTTCTTTGTGGGCCCATGCAAGCCATGCAAAGGCAAGGCCTTCCACAAGTTGCGGATCAATTCCTGCGGATTCACTCGTAGTAATTTCTAATGGCTTTTTGAAGAAATGCTGCGACTTCACTTTGAATAAATTCATCAAGGCATTATTTTTAGCGCCGCCTCCACAGACAATCAGCTTCTGGGTTTGCGGGGCATGACGGGCTAAAGCTTCGAGGGCTGAGTGAGCAGTGAGGTGCAATAAAGTGGCCTGTACATCTTCACAAAGATGATTTTCACCATTCAATTTTTCTTGTAACCAAGCAAGATGAAAGTCGTCTCTACCAGTACTCTTGGGCGGAACTTTTGTAAAGAAAGAATCAGACAACATTTTTGTAAGTAGTGCTTCATGAACTTTTCCTTGTAACGCCCAGTTGCCATTCTCATCAAATGCGTTGCCTTGATGCTCTTGAATCCAGACATCCATCAATATATTTCCTGGCCCGCAATCAAAGCCAGTGACTTCACCATTCTTAGGAAGTAATGTGAGATTTGCGATGCCGCCAATATTGAGAATAGCTAAATTATGATCTTCTACAAACTGTTGCGCATGAAACGCTGGAACCAAAGGTGCTCCATGACCGCCAGCAGCTACATCCCGACTTCTAAAATCCGCAATCACATCAATACCCGTTTTTTCTGCCAAGAGGGCTGGGTTGAGTGTTTGATGTGTATAAGCCATATCACCTAGATGAGGTTGGTGGCGAATGGTCTGACCGTGAGCGCCGATGGCAGCGATATCAGAAGGCTGTAGATTTGCTTTTCTGAGTAACTGGCTAACGGCTTCTGCATAAGCCAAGGCCAAAGCATTTCCTGCCTGTTTTTCTCGGTGAAGCTCATTTGGGCCAGGGCTTTGAAGCTCGGATAGGGTCTTACGGAGCTCCGCTGAGAAAGGGGCGCTAATGGCGTCTAGCGCACTAGCTTCCCCATTAGCCCCTATCTTCGCTAGAACAGCATCTATCCCATCCAGGCTGGTGCCAGACATTAGGCCGATATAGAGGGAATGGGGTTTGTTCATGGAGCTCTCAGGAATGCGACAATTATGCTTTAGCAATTTAACTACTAATTTAACTGAATCAGCAATCCGAATCAGCATGACGGCTAAACCAGAACAAAAATATCCTTTGACCCCTGAAGTCTTTGCGGCGCTCGAAGTCACCAAACGTGGCTGCGATGAGCTATTGGTTGAGGCAGACTGGGTTCAGAAACTGGCTCGTAGCCAAGCTACCAAGACTCCACTCAGGATTAAATTAGGTTTAGATCCTACGGCTCCTGATATTCATCTGGGTCATACCGTTGTTTTGAACAAGTTGCGCCAGTTACAAGACTTAGGTCATACCGTAATTTTCTTGATCGGTGATTTCACTAGCATGATTGGTGATCCATCGGGTCGTAACGCTACCCGCCCTCCATTGACCGCAGAAGAAATCGCAGTCAATGCAGAGACTTACTATCGTCAAGCGAGTATGGTGCTCGATCCTTCTAAAACCGAAGTGCGTTACAACAGCGAGTGGTGTGATCCTTTGGGCGCGCGCGGCATGATTCAGTTGGCTGCTAAACATACTGTTGCTCGTATGCTCGAGCGTGATGACTTTACGAAGCGCTATCGCAATGGTGTGCCTATTTCGATTCATGAGTTTTTATATCCACTCATGCAAGGCTATGACTCCGTTGCACTGAAGAGTGATTTAGAGCTTGGTGGTACGGACCAGAAGTTCAATCTTCTAGTTGGTCGTGAACTCCAACGTGAGTATGGCCAAGAGCCTCAATGTATTTTGACGATGCCACTACTCGTTGGTCTTGATGGTGTTGAGAAGATGAGTAAGTCTAAAGGCAATTACATTGGTATCAGCGAGCCTGCTGGCGATATGTTTGGCAAGCTCTTGAGCATTTCGGATGATTTGATGTGGGACTACTTCACATTACTGTCATTCCGTCCAATGGCTGAGATTGATTTGATGAAGCAAGAGGTTGCTGCTGGCAGAAACCCAAAAGATTGCAAAGTACTGCTCGCCCAAGAAATCGTGGCACGCTTCCACTCGCAAGCCGCAGCAGAAAAAGCTTTAGAAGACTTTAATCACCGCGCTAAGGGTGGCGTGCCTGAGGACATTCCAGAAGTAAGCCTCTCTGGTGCGCCTATGGCAATCGCTAATCTTTTGAAGACCGCAGGTCTTGCCCCATCGACATCTGAAGGGATGCGCAATATTGAGCAAAACGGCGTAAAGATTGATGGTGTAACCGTTGCTGATAAGCAACTAAAGGTTGAAGCTGGAACTTACGTAGTGCAGGTTGGCAAACGAAAGTTTGCGAAGGTAACGCTAGCTTAAATATCTAAGCTAGCACTTCCGCTAGGCGGAGTTAATCCAAAGTGCTCATAGGCTTGGCGAGTTGCTACTCGGCCGCGCGAGGTTCTTTGTAGGTAGCCCTGTTGAATCAAATAGGGTTCAAGAACATCTTCAATGGTGTCGCGTTCTTCACCAATCGCTGCGGCCAAGTTATCAATGCCTACTGGGCCACCATCAAACTTGTGCAAGATTGCTTCCAAGAGTTTTCTGTCCATCACATCAAAGCCGCTTGGATCCACGTCCAGCATCTTCAGTGCAGCATCTGCCATAGCTTTAGTGATCGTGCCAGTGCCTTTTACTTCTGCATAGTCACGAACGCGGCGTAATAGGCGGTTGGCAATACGAGGAGTGCCACGAGCACGCTTTGCAATTTCAACGGACCCTTCTGGATCAATATCAGCCTTAAGTAAGCTGGCTGAGCGATTAATGATTTTGGTGAGCTCTTCAGTCGTGTAGAACTCGAGTCTGGCCACAATACCAAAGCGATCACGCAGTGGGTTAGTTAGCATGCCGGCGCGAGTAGTTGCACCGATCAAGGTAAATGGTTTGAGATCAATTTTCACGCTACGGGCTGCAGGACCTTCGCCAATCATGATGTCTAGGCTGTAATCCTCTAGTGCGGGATACAGAATTTCTTCCACAACTGGAGATAAGCGATGAATCTCATCAATAAAGAGAACATCGTTTTCTTCTAAATTGGTAAGTAAGGCAGCAAGATCGCCCGGCCTGTCTAGAACAGGGCCACTCGTTTGACGTAAGTTCACACCTAGCTCTCTCGCAATAATGTGAGCAAGAGTTGTTTTACCAAGTCCAGGAGGCCCAAACAAGAGAACGTGGTCTAAGGCTTCTTGGCGCGCTCTCGTAGCGCTGATGAAAATCTCTAATTGTGCTCTGGCCTTAGTTTGGCCAACATACTCATCGAGTTGTTTAGGGCGAAGGGCTCTTTCAAAGACGGCTTCAGTATTGCCTGCTGCACCGCTCACAATGCGGGCATTACCTTCTGGTAAATCTTCAGGAATGGAGCTGAGGTCGTCTGTATGTATTGCCATGCTGAGAGTTTAGTGCCGTTTGGCTATTAGGCTTTAGATAGATACTTCAATCCCATACGGATGCCATCTGAAATACTGGTATCGGGTGGAATTTGCTTAAGTGCTAACAGTGCTTCTTTTTCTGAATAACCTAGCGCCAAGAGCGCTTGCAATACTTCGCTGCTAGTTTCAATCGCCGGAGGTTTGTCGCCAGTAATGCCTAAGTCTGGAGCTAGTTTACCTTTGAGTTCTAGGCAGAGACGTTCAGCGGTTTTCTTGCCGATGCCAGGCACTTGTGTGAGACGTCCAGCCTCCTGAAGCGCAATAGCTTGCGCCAGTTCATTAACACTCATGCCTGAGAGAACGGCTAGTGCCGTACGGGAGCCAACACCACTAATTTTGATCAGCTGTCTAAATGCTTCACGCTCAGCCTCAGTTGCAAAACCAAAAAGTTGCTGCGCATCTTCGCGAACTTGGAAGTGCGTTAGAAGAGTGATTTTTTGACCAGCCTGAGGCAATTGATACAACGTGCTCATAGGCACATCAACCTCATAACCAATCCCTTGGCAGTCGACCAAGAGGCGAGGAGGGTGAACCGAAACGAGAGTACCTTGAATGCGACCAATCATGTAGAGATCTTAACCTGTGATGTGTATTTTTACTTGCTACGTTTCTTGGGAGCCAAGGCAGCACTAATTGCTTTTGGTATTTGTGCATGATGAGCAGCACAAATGGCAACACCTAGTGCATCAGAGGCGTCAGTACCAGGGGCGCGATTGAGTTTCAGGAGGCGCTTTACCATTTCTTGGACCTGAGGCTTGGCTGCTCTACCACTGCCAACAATGGACTGCTTGACTCTTAAGGCGCTGTACTCAGCTACAGGGAGTTTTTCAGAAACAAGGGCGGCAATGATTGCACCCCGAGCTTGGCCCAACATCAGCGTAGAGCGGGGATTAACGTTTAAGAAAACCTCTTCGATCGCGGCAGATTCTGGGTGATAGGTCTCTAAAACTTCTTTGACACCGGCATAGAGGGCGCCTAAGCGCTCAGGTAAACCATTGGCTGGGTCGCCACTCTCAATCGTCCCAGAGGCTACGTAAGTCAGCTTTTGGCCATCGACATCGATGACTCCAAAGCCGGTAGTCCGCAAACCTGGGTCGATTCCAATCCAGCGCATGAGTTTTTTATAACTTCTTGTTTTCTTAGTGACGGAAGTGACGGGTGCCAGTAAAGATCATGGCAATGCCATGCTCATTTGCTGCCGCAATGATTTCATCATCACGCATGCTGCCACCAGGCTGAATTGCGCAGCTGGCACCACCATTAACAACCACATCTAAGCCATCACGGAACGGGAAGAAGGCATCGCTTGCTACTGCAGACCCTTTGAGGCTTAAGCCAGCGTTCTCAGCCTTGATGCTAGCCATGCGCGCAGAGTCTACGCGGCTCATTTGACCGGCACCGATACCAAGAGTCATTCCATTAGCGCAATACACAATGGCATTGGATTTCACAAACTTGGCTACGCGCCATGCAAACATCATGTCGTGCATTTCGCTTGGGGTTGGCAGACGCTTACTGACAACGCGCATTTCACTTTCGAGAACATTCTTAGCATCAGGAGATTGCACCAGCAAACCACCGCCAACACGTTTGAAATCAAAGGTATTAAATGCAGTACCCAATGGAATTTCTAGAAGACGTACATTTTGTTTCGCAGCAAAGATCGCTTTAGCTTCATCACTAAAGCTAGGCGCAATCAATACTTCCACGAATTGCTTGGAGATGGCTTCAGCTGCAGTGCCATCGCAAGGCACGTTAAAGGCAATGATGCCGCCAAAGGCGGAGCTCGGATCGGTTTTGAAGGCTTTTTGATAGGCTTCAAGGGCTGAAGCACCAACAGCTACGCCACAAGGGTTGGCATGCTTGATGATGACGCAAGCTGCAGCGCCACCGGCATTGCCAGTAAAGCTCTTAACGCATTCCCAGGCAGAATCTGCATCGGCAATATTGTTGTAAGAAAGTTCTTTCCCTTGCAACTGCTTGTAATTTGCTAATGCGCCATCGACGGGGTAAATATCTTTATAGAACGCTGCAGACTGGTGTGGATTCTCGCCATAACGCATCTCTTGTACTTTTTCAAAGGCAAAGTGCAAAGTTTCTGGGTAGGCAGAACGGGCTTTGTGATCAAGATCATCACCTAATGCTGAGAGATAGTTAGCAATCGCACCATCGTATTGCGCGGTATGTGCAAATACTTTTTTCGCTAAAGCCAAGTTGGTTTTGTAAGAAACGACATTCTTATTGGCCTTCATTTCAGCCAAGACTGGAGCGTAATCTTCAGGTGAAATCAGCACGGTGACATCTTGGTGATTCTTTGCAGCGGCACGCAACATGGCTGGACCACCGATATCAATGTTTTCGACCGCATCTTCGAATGAGCAGTTTTCCTTAGCGACTGTTTCATTGAAGGGGTAAAGATTAATCACGAGCATATCAATGGTGTCTATGCCATGCTCTTTCAGGGCTGCCATATGCTCTGGAAAATCTCTACGAGCTAATAAGCCGCCATGCACCATTGGGTGGAGGGTCTTAACGCGACCATCCAGCATCTCCGGAAATTTCGTTAAAGAAGAAACTTCGACAACAGGCAGATTGTTTTCGGCCAAGAGTTTTGCTGTGCCGCCAGTAGAAATGAGCTTAATGCCTTGTTCGTGGAGGGCTTTAGCAAAAGGCACGATGCCATTTTTATCGGAGACGGAGAGTAGGGATGTACGGATCATGGTTTTCGGAGCTTAATTTAAAAAATGGCTTTGTTATTAGTAAAGTTTGCGCTTACTTCAGAAGTTGATGTTCAACCAACTTCTTGTGCAGGGTGTTGCGATTAATGCCCAGATACTGCGCTGCCAGTGATTGATTTTGCTTGGCATGCTGCATCACTAATTCCAGCATTGGTTTTTCAACAACAGCCAATACCATGTCATAGATATCAGTTGGTGCAGTTCCTTTGAGGTCATTCAGATAACCCTGCAATTGGGTTTCAATACATTCGGTAATCGGGTGCTTATTGGTCATAACAATCTATCAATGCAAAAACAAAAAAATAAATAAAGAAACTAAACTCAGTTAAAGCTATGCCGCTTCCAAAAATAACAAGCGGTCAGAATGGGATTTCATTTCGTCAAAATAATCATTGACCATTTGCAGTTGGGTTTTGCAATCGTCGGCAGTATTCATACGCTGGCGGAAGGCATGGGAGTCACGCAACCCTTTGCAGTACCAGCCAATATGCTTACGAGCAGTACGCAGGCCAATATGCTCACCATAAAACTCGTAGTGGTCTAAGAGGTGTGCATTCATGATGCCCTGAATCTCATTGATCTCAGGGGTCGGAAGCTTGCCGCCGGTTTCAAGATAGTGGTTGACTTCACGGAAGATCCAAGGACGGCCTTGAGCGGCTCGTCCAATCATGATGGCATTGGCACCAGTGAGCTTTAAAACTTGCTCCGCCTTTTCTGGGCTGGTGATATCGCCATTAGCCACAACCGGAATGCGCACACTATTTTTGACTGCGGTAATCGTTTCGTACTCTGCTTCACCGTGATACAGGTCTGCTCTCGTACGGCCATGGACCGTCAGCATGGAGATGCCGGATTTTTCTGCAAGACGCGCTATCTCAATAGCATTCTTATGTTCGCGATCCCAGCCCGTACGAATTTTCAAAGTCACTGGTACTGCATCTGGTCCGATACCAACGGCATTCACAACTGCTTCTAGAATTTGCTGGACCAAAGGCTCATCACGCAATAGGGCGGAACCAGCGGCAACATTGCATACTTTCTTTGCGGGACACCCCATATTGATATCGATAATCTGGGCGCCGTGATCTACGTTGATTTTTGCCGCTGCCGCCATCATTGCTGGATCAGCGCCAGCAATTTGAACGGCAATCGGTTTGAATTCACCAACATGATTCGCGCGACGTTGCGTTTTTTCACTTTTCCAAAGCAAGGCATTTGAGGCGACCATTTCAGAAACTGCATACCCGGCCCCCAACTTCTTACATAGCTGTCTAAATGGGCGATCCGTTACCCCAGCCATCGGGGCCACAAATAACTTATTTGCGAGGAGGTGAGGACCAATATTCATCTAAAAGGGCGCGTGCGGAAAGCATGACACTTTAGCACAGTCAGACCCAAATCTGCCTATTTTTTAGGCAGATTGCTTATTACAGATCAAACGGAGAATGCTTAAATTTTGAGGGTGATTTAAGGGCTTTAGCGCCTACCAAACATCATCTGGCGAGCTAAGGCTGTCTTGACTGGTGGAAGCCACTGCAGGGCGCTTAAAGCCAGTCCACGGGCTGCAACAACTGGAGCTAAATTAGATGTAAATACTCTAGCCATAAAGTCTGTAAGACCAATTGTGGTTTTTCTATCTACTTTGCGACTTTGCGCATAACTCTGGAGTGCATTTTCGACATCTGCTGGAGATTGTTTCTCTGCGGCCCCAGAAAATACCTCAACTAACTTTTCTGACAGTAAGAAGGCATCTCGTAATCCTAAGTTCAAACCTTGGCCTGCTACTGGGTGCAAAGTTTGAGCGGCATTGCCAATCCAAACCGCATTGTCATGAGTAATCTCTTTGCGATAGTTCAAGCCAAGTTCATATAAGCGACGATCTTGAATTTTCAGAAATTGTCCAATACGTGAACCAAATTCTTTTTGTAGTTCAGCTAAGAAGTCTATGTCACTCAGTTGTAAACGATGCCGCGAGGATTCTGGCGAGCCGCACCAAACCAGATTCAAAATATTATGTCCGTAGTGACTTGGCAAAACTGCTAAAGGGCCTTCAGCAGTAAAGCGCTCCCAAGCTTGATGGGGCTCTGCATTCTCTACTTCAACCAAGCCTACTAAGGCTGACTGACCATAGTCACGTCCAGATTCAACCCAGTCTTGGGTCTTAAATAAACCACCTTCAGCATGTACAACGCATTTTGCGTGGATGCTATTTTCCTCGCCATCTTTGTTGATGTGCTCCCAAATAAAGTTAGGGCTCTTTGCTTGAATGGCACGTAAGGCGTGACGCAGGGCCATATGAATATCGCGATAACGAATAATGTGCCCTAGCGCATCTTGCTTGAGTTCTTCACGCGTCATCAGTGCGCGGCCAAAGAGACCAGCTTGTGAAACGTGTACTTGATGAATTTCTGCAAACTCTTTTGGCCATGCATTAATCGTATCGAGCAAGAGTTTGCTGCCATGAGATAGCGCTATACCTCGACTATCAGCATTTGCCAGATCATTGTCGTTGACGGGATTGCGATCAAGTAAAAGGATTTTTGCATCAGGAAATTTTTGCAATGTCCAAGCCGCGCAAGCGAGTCCAACTGGACCGCCGCCCTGAATCAAGATATCGCAACTAGATGAATTCATTTTGATCGGGATGGCCTTAAGCATTCTTCATGAGCGCTTCGATTTCATCGGCATTGACAGGCGCGCCTCGAGAAATCAACTCACACCCAGAATCATTGATGACGGCGTCATCTTCAATGCGAATACCAATATTCCAAAATGCCTGATCAATATCATCTGCAGGTCTGACATAGAGGCCTGGTTCCACTGTAATGACCATACCGCTTTTGAGAATGCGCCAAGGCTTTTCTTCATTTGATGAATTTTGGCTAGCTTCACGGTAGGAGCCCACATCGTGGACATCCATACCCAGCCAGTGCGACGTGCGGTGCATATAGAAACGACGGTAGGCGCCAGTTTCAATGGCATTTTCTAAAGAGCCCAGCTCTGCCAGTTTGAGAAGCTTTTCATCTAGCAAACCTTGGGTAAGGACTTTTAGGGCTGCCTCATGTGGCTGCATAAATGTATTGCCAGGTTTAGTCAGCGCAATCGCAGCTTCTTGCGCAGCTAATGTAATGTCATATAGAGCGCGTTGAGGCCCAGTAAATTTTCCATTCACTGGAAAAGTCCTGGTGATGTCGGAGGCATAGCCATCAAGTTCACAGCCTGCATCAATTAAGCAAAGCTCGCCACTACGTAATTCAGTTGAGTCGGCGCGATAGTGAAGAATGCAAGAATTTGCACCGCCGGCAACTATGCTGTTGTAGGCAACGCTTTGTGCACCACTATTGCGGAACTCATGCAGTATTTCAGCTTCGAGTTGATATTCACGCATGCCGGGCTTACAGATTTGCATGGCGCGTATATGCGCACGAGCAGAAATGGCTGCAGCACGACGCATGATATCAATTTCATGCGCATCTTTAAATAAACGCATTTCATGAATCAGTGTCTCAACATCATGAAATTCTGATGGTGGATTGATTCCAGAACGCGCTTGGCCGCGCACCTGCTTCATCCAGTGACGTAGGCGTCTATCGGCTTCGGCGCTCTCAGCAAGGCGAATATATACCGCATCTTGATCAGCTAATAAGTCACTCAGTCTTTGGTCTAACTCTTGATTGCTGTGTGCATAGTCAATACCCAAAGCGTCAGGTGCTGCGTCAGGTCCAAGGCGAATGCCATCCCAAATTTCTCGTTCAGGATCTTTGGGTCTGCAAAATAAGTGAGATTGCAGTTGGTAGTTTTTTCCATTGCCGCCAACCTTCATGACCAGTGTTGCGCCTGGCTCTTCGAAACCCGTCAAGTAATAAAAGTCGCTGTCGTGACGATAAGGAAATTCACTGTCACGGTTGCGAGCAAGTTCAGGAGCAGTTGAGATGACGGCAATACCTCCGCCAGTCTTGGAAAAAATTTGTTCTGCTAATTGGTTTCTGCGAAGCTGATAAATATTCGTTTTATTCATATGCTGCATTAAGCTCTTGTAAGCGTTGTGGTGTGCCTACATCGTGCCATGGACCGAGATATTTTTCACCAGACACTTTATTTTGCTCCATTGCCGTCCTCAATAGAGGTGCGAGCTTGGCTGGAGCTCCGAATTCCAGGTCCTTAAAGAGGTCTTTGTGATAAATCCCAATTCCAGAGAAGGTGAGCTTTTCTGCTCCAAGTGATTGGGTATTTCCAACTACTGAACCTTGGAGGTAAAAATCTCCTTCAGGATGCTGGACTGGGTTGGGAACCATTAATAAATGGGCCAAAGGCTTGTTTTCATCCATGCGCATTTTGGCAGCTGTTTCCACAAGCTGGGTAATTGGTAGGTTTGGGCTAAATACGTCCCCATTAATCACCAAGAAGTAGTTTTCGGGCGCAATGATGGGGAGCGCCTTGCAAATACCTCCAGCGGTTTCGAGGGCCTTGCCTTCCGGGGAGTATTGAATGTGAAGACCAAATTGCTCTCCATCACCTAGGGTTGCCTCAATTTTTTCACCTAACCAAGCATGGTTAATCACCACGTTTTGAATCTTTGCTTTCGCTAGGGCTTCTAAATGCCACTCTAGCAGCGATTTATTCTGAATGCGAAGTAACGGTTTGGGTAAATTATCCGTGAGGGGCCGCATGCGCTCACCACGACCAGCTGCTAGTAAAAAACAAGGTATGGAATTGAGCTGACTCATGGCTGATGAATTACGCTTGATTGACGCGAGTGGATTCCAAAAGTCGGGCCAATGGTTTTAGTTCAATATAACGGTTCGCCGTCGCAATCGCGTATTCCAGTACGAGTGGAATGTCCTTGATGTAGCCATCCTTACCATCACGATGAAGGAGTCTTGCAAAAATGCCCAAGACTTTAAGGTGGCGCTGTAATCCCATCCATTCAAAATCACGATAGAGCTGTCCAAAATCATCTGGCATTGGTAATCCTGCTTTACGACCTTCTTCCCAAAATTTAATGACCCAATCAATCACACGTTCTTCTGGCCATGCAACGTAAGCATCGCGCCACAGTGAAGAAGCATCATAAGTAATAGGACCATAAACTGCATCCTGAAAGTCAATCACTCCGGGGTTATTTCTTTCGGTCACCATTAAGTTACGAGAATGGTAATCACGATGCACATACACTTTAGCTTGCGCTAAATTATTTTCGATAATGAGCTCAAAAGCTTTTTTGAGTTGCTCTGTTTGTTGTTCGCTCAGATTGATATTGAGATGCTTCTTTAGATACCACTCTGGAAATAAATCTAATTCTCGTTGTAATAGCGCTTCATCATAGTTTGGCAAAACCCCTGGTTTGCTTGCCAGCTGCAAGAGTACTAGGGCATGAGTTGCATCTTTGTAGAGATGGTCAGCCGTTTCATGATTGAGTTCGGCTAAGTAGGTTTTTGTGCCTAAATCATTTAACAGCAAGAAGCCTTCAGCAAGATTTTGCTCTAGGATTTTTGGTACATTTAAACCAGCCTCAGCGAGTAATAAATCGACCTTTATGAAGACATCCAAAGGCTCATGTTGGGGCGGGGCATCCATCACGATCAAAGTCCCAAATTTGGGGTTTTTGGACTCAATTCGGAAATAGCGTCGAAAGCTGGCGTCAGCCGAGGCTGGCACCAAAGAGTCGAGATCTAATTGCCAGCTAGCTTCTAGGGCTTTTAGCCAGTTACGGAGGGTGTTTAAGCGTGAGTCAGTCATGGTCGATTCGTATAATAAGGCGGGTCTGGATCTATGAGTCATTATCGCCGTCGCGCCGGCCATTGCGCCCCTCTTTTTTTGCATGTAACCCTGCGCGTTTTGATGGGGGTGGCATTGCTTCAATTTGCCCTCTGCGCACGCGCTCAAGCGCCTGCTCCCTTAACTCCAAACGCACAAGCTAATGCTAATACGGTTTTATTGCCTGATCGTGGCAATGTCACTGTTTTAAAGTTGGACGATCAGCTGCGAGTCGGGGTTCCCTTGGATGATAGTAAGGCACTTACTTTTACTTCAAGTGATTCTATTGATGGCGTTGTAGACCGCAAGATGAAGTTGAAGGGCCGCGCACAAATGCGACGCAATGGCGGGGTCATTAAAGCGGATGAAATTATTTATGACCCTGATACTGACATTGCTGATCTCGTAGGTAACGCTGAGTTGACCAAAGGTAATACGACTTTCAAGGGGCCAACTGCCCAATTTAAAGTTGATGCGCGTGAAGGCGAAATGGAAACGCCTTCGTACGAGCTACGAGATACGCGCGGCAATGGTACGGCTAAAAAACTCACTATTGAAAACTCAGATATTTTTGTTTTTGATAAAGCGACCTACACAACATGTACGCCGCAAAATATGGACTGGTATTTTTCAGTCAGTACTTTAGAAATTGATAATGAGCAAAAAGAAATGGTTGGAACGCATGGCGTGATGCGCTTCTTTGATGTTCCTATTGCATACGTTCCTTACTTCACCGCTCCCACCTCCAATGAGCGTCGTTCGGGCATCTTGGCGCCGGTGGCAGGATACAACTCCAATAATGGCTTTGACATTACTCAGCCTTATTACGTCAACATAGCTCCCAATAGGGACTTATTAATTCTTCCGCGTTACATGAGCGAGCGCGGCCTGCAGGTGGGTGCAAATTACCGCTTTCTGGACAGTAAGGACAGCGGCACCCTAGGCGGTGACTACCTCGCGCATGACAATAAGACGGGAACCAGCCGTTGGCGCTATGACTGGCAGCAGAGAGAGGTGTTTAGCGGAGGTGTGGCGCCTGGTGGAATACCGCTCCCAGGCTCTTGGACTGGTTACGCCAATATGGCGCGAGTTTCAGATAATTTATACCCCACTGACTTCTCACAGAGTATTGCTGGAGCAGTTACTAGTCAGTTTCGTCAAGAAGTCGGTACTACTAAAGGCTTGACGGGAAGTTTAAGTAACTGGGTAGTGTCAGCTAGAGCGTTAACGTTTCAAACTCTGCAGCCGGACCCAACCGCTTTAGTTCAGGCCCCTTACAACGTGTTGCCAAATATTACCGCTGCCTATAACAACCGCCTTAGTCCTGCAGTAGCTGATACTAGCGGTAAGTACGTTACTTTACCTACTGGACCAGCAACTACGTTCTCTACAGATTACACAAGATTCTCATATAACATTGGCGGCAACTTAGCTGCTACTGCGCCTGGTGTTTACAGTCAGGCCGATCGAACGGTCGTTAAGGGTGCGATGGCTTTGCCTCAGGTAACACCAGGCTATTACATCACCCCAAAGATGAGCTTTCAATCAAACACGTATAACGCCACTCCTTTTGCAACTGGTGGAGCGCCTGTTGCACAAGGCTTTACCATCCCTACATTCAGTTTGGATTCTGGATTGGCATTTGAAAGAGATGCCGCTGAATTGAAGGGCTTTTACGGCCGAGATATGTTGTTAACTATGGAGCCCCGCGCTTTCTATGTTTACACGCCTTATCAAAATCAATCACAAACACCTTTGTTTGACACTGCGGATGCGGGCTTCGGTGTTTCGCAGATCTTTAGTGAAAATACCTTTATTGGTAATGACCGTGTGGCAGATAACAATGCAGCCACGCTTGGTTTAACTAGCCGCATGATTGAAGCTAGCACTGGTGCAGAGCGTGCCACGGTCACTCTTGCACAGAAGCAGCAGTTCACTGGGCAGCGGGTTGGCTTGAATGGCACGATTGTGAATCCCACTACTTATTCCGATACCTTGGGCTCTGGTTCAGTGCGCTTACTTGGTAATTTCAGTGCAGATGTATTTGGTCAATACAATACGCAGCTCAATCGTTTGGTTCAAACTACCGTGGGCGGTAGTTGGCGTCCGACTCCGGGCAGAAGTTTGAATTTTGGATACCGTAATGTGTGGTCGCCACCAGTGCAAGCATCTGTCCAAAACAATCAGCCTTTTGTGCCCTCTGCCACCACGACGGATCAATACAATATTTCTGGGCAGTGGCCTATTACCCGTGAGGTTTCTGTTTTAGGGCGCTGGGGATACGATGCCTTGACTACCAAGACTTTGAACACCTTAGTGGCCTTGGAGTGGAGTAGGGACTGCTGGACTTTTCGTGGCGCCTACTCTCAAGTCTTGAATACTTCTCAAATAACCACCACCCAGGTGCTCTTTCAGGTCGAATTTAGGGGCTTTGGTAGCGCTGGAAGCAATCCAGTTGATATCATGAAGCTAAATGTTCCTGGATATATGCCTACCTCTAAGCCTATACCACCCTCAACATACGAGAACTATCAATAATGCTTTGTATGAAACGTTTTAAACAAATGAGTGTTCATGCCATTTTTATTGGCATTGGATTATTCGCGAATGTTGCACTTGCTCAGGATTCAGCAAAGGCGAATGCTATTGCCGAAAGCAAGATTCGTAATATCGATGGTGTAGCTGCAGTCGTCAACACGGGTTATGTAACTCGCAAAGAAATTGATGACCGAATTGCTGCACTTAAAAAACAAGGTGTGAAATTGCCTGAGGATGGTACGGTTCGTAAAACCATTCTGGATAGACTTATCCTAGAAAAAATTCAATTACAAAATGCCGAACAAGAAGGCGTTACTGTAAGCAACAAAGAGTTAGACAAGATTATTGGCGATATTGCAGCAAAAAATAAGTTATCAGTTGCTGAGTTCAAGGTAAAAGTAACCGCCTCTGGTAGTACCTTTGAGCGCTATAAGCAGTTATTGCGGGATGACGTCATGATTACCCGTTATCGCGAAAGAGAAGTAGAGGGTAAGCTCAAAATCTCGGGTGCTGAGATTGATAACTTCATTGCTGAGCGTACGCGGGCAATCGCTAGTGCTGGAGCTCAGAGGTCCGCACCTGCTGCCAAAGGTGAGCCTGAAGAAATCGACGTAGCTCAAATTTTTATTCCTGTTGATCCTGCAGCTGGGGCTGGTACTCAAGCTGAAGCAAAGAAGAAGGCAGATGCTCTGTTGAAAGATGCTCGTGGGGATGTTGACTTCCTACAGCTAGGCGCAATGGCTGCAAAAGATAATCCAAAGATTAAGTTTCAAGAATTAGGCTATCGCACTCCTGATCGTTTGCCACAATTATTTTATGAAGCAATTCGCAATACTGGTGGTGGACAGGTTGCTAACACGGTTGTGAAAAGTCCTGCTGGATACCATGTACTGAAAGTTTTGGATCGCCGTGCAGCAGGAGCAAGTGCGCCTCCGCAGCAGGCTGCAGCACCTGATGCTGGCTCACCTACTCCGCAAAATATTCCTATTACACAAACTCTCTCCCGTCATATTTTATTGCGTAGTCGTGCTGGCTTAAGTGATCAAGATGCAGAGAGGCGCTTGCAGGGTTATCGTGATCAGGTGCGAGCAAAGACTGCAGACTTTGCGGAACTTGCAAAGAAGTATTCTGAAGATGGATCTGCGCCAAATGGCGGTGAGCTAGGTTGGATGAGTCCTGGGGATTTGGTTCCCGAATTTGAGCAGGCCATGAATCGTCTGCAAATTGGCGAGGTTAGTAACCCTGTAAAAACAGAGTTTGGTTGGCACTTAATTCAGGTATTAGAGCGTCGCGAAGGTCAGCTCACTGTCGAGAAGCAACGTCAATTTGCGCGAGCAGCAATTCGTGAGAGAAAGTTTGATCAAGCTTATCAAGAGTGGATGCGTGAGCTGCGTGATAACGCAACTGTAAAAATTCTGAACGTGGAAGATGAAGCAAGTAGCGCACCTCGTTAATCTCGTTGTAACTACCGGTGAACCAGCCGGTGTTGGGTCTGAAGTTTCTTTAGCTGCCTCGCTTGAGTTTCTACGTTCACATGCAGATGCTCACATCACTTTATTAGGTAACGATAAGTTACTGAGAATACCTGGGGGCCTTGGTTCAGACCTATCTAGTCGATTACAAATCCAATCCGTCCCCCTCGGAGCCCCTGTTGTTTTGGGGAGCTTAAATTCGCAAAACGCTCAATATGTGGTGAATCTTTTAGATCAGGCGATTGATGGTTGTCTGGAAGGGCGATTTGATGCCGTGGTGACTGCGCCTCTTCAAAAAAGCATTATTAATGAGGCTGGTACGCCATTTACAGGGCATACGGAATACCTAGCACAGCGCTGCAAGGTTTCTCATGTGGTGATGATGTTATGTGCGCCGTTGCCCATCGGTTTTTTAGGGCTCAAGACACCCAGAGATTTACGTGTTGCTCTAGTCACAACTCATCTTCCCTTAAAGAATGTTCCGCAAGCACTGAGTTATGACTTGATATTGGAAACGATTCAAGTCGTTAATCAAGATTTACAGCAGAAATTCGGAATCGCTAAGCCCATCATTCGGATGGCGGGTTTAAATCCACATGCAGGAGAGTCTGGTTATTTGGGCCGAGAAGAAATTGAAATCATCTCTCCGGCTATTGAAGCGGCTAAGAAGATGGGAATCCATGTTTCTGGTCCTTATCCCGGCGATACCATGTTTGATCCAGAATCTGTTGCTCAAGTAGATGCATTTATTGCGATGTACCACGATCAAGGACTCGCACCCTTCAAGTTTGTGACCTTTGGTAATGGCGTGAATGTCACTTTAGGATTACCTATTATTCGAACTTCCGTAGATCACGGAACCGCTTTGGATATTGCTGGCAAAGGGCTGGCTGACTCGGGGAGCATGCTTGAGGCTTTGCGCTTCGCATATAAGTTAGCTCTGAATAAACGAAAGCAAGACTAATCTATGCATCGCGCTCGCAAACGATTTGGCCAAAACTTTTTGCAGGACAACGGAATTATTTATTCTATTGTTGCGCTTATCAATCCTAGTGCGGATATGCATGTCATTGAGATTGGTCCTGGCCTAGGTGCGCTAACACTCCCTTTGTTGAGTAATCTTGATCACCTAGACCTTTTGGAGATTGACCGTGATTTGGTAGCTTTTTGGAATGAGAAAAATCTCAAAGGCCTCTCAGTGATTGAGGGTGATGCGCTCAAGTTTGACTTTTTGACATGGGCTCAGAATAGATCGACCAAGCAAGGCTTATGTAAAGTGGTTGGCAATCTGCCATACAACATTTCATCACCTCTGCTATTTCATTTGGTTTCTGCGGCAGCCTCAATTGATGAGCAGGTATTTATGTTGCAAGCAGAGGTGGTGGAAAGAATGGTTGCGAAGGCGGGAAGCTCTGATTTCAGTCGTCTGTCGGTCATGCTGCAAGCCCGTTACGACATGGAGCTAGTGCTGGAGGTTCCTCCTGAGGCTTTTGATCCTCAGCCTAAGGTGAACTCAGCTGTCGTGCGAATGATCCCAAGAAGGGACTTCACGTTGACGGATGCTCAATGGAATTCATTGGAAAAAGTAGTTGCCGCCGCCTTCTCCCAAAGAAGAAAAATGTTGCGGACTAATTTGAGTGCTTTTTCAGGCAGATTGAGTTTGACGGAGATAGAGCTTAAGGCGAGAGCCCAGGATATTTCCGTTGACCGCTATATCGAGTGGGCTAAAGTTCTAGCCTCATAAATCAATATTCAGTCCTGACTCAGCACTGAATTACTGCCTTCTAGTGAATTATTTATAAGCGCTGGGGTCAATCACGCGCATTTCAGCTTCAATCCAGCCTTCTACTTCCCGTTGGAGCTCTTCTGCTGATTTATTGGTTGAGCTAATTGCTGGACCAATTGAAAAGATGACTGTGCCCGGTTCCTTGACAAAGCTATTTTTCGGCCAGCAACGACCAGCGTTGTGTGCAATCGGAATCACTAGTGCATCTGTAGCATTCGCAAGGCGTGCCCCACCTTTGCGGTAAGGCTTCGTTGATCCAATAGGAGTTCTAGTGCCTTCTGGAAAGAGCATGATCCATTTGCCTTCACTTAAGCGTTTACGACCTTGAGTCGCTACAGAATGGGCTGCTGTCTGCTTATTAGAACGATTAATGTGGATCATCTTTAGTAAAGCGAGTGCCCAACCAAAAAATGGGATCCAAAGTAGTTCGCGCTTAAAGACAAAGCAAAGTTGTTTTGGCAGTAGTGCGATGTACGCAATAGTTTCGTAAGCTGACTGGTGCTTACTTAAGATGATGACCCGCTCATTAAGTACAGCCCGCATGTTTTCCATACCGCGAATTTCATAATGAATGCCGCACAATGGCTTTAATAGGGCGATAACGATTTTGTTCCAGAGCCCAATAAATGTGTAACGGTTTTCTGGACTTAGGAATGGAAAGGCCAGCATGCATAGCACTGACCAGATGGGTGTAAAGATAACTAAAAATAAGGCAAAGAGGATGGAGCGAATCAATTTCACGATGGGTCTAAGCCTTATTTTCTAAAAGTGCATTTGCAAAAGCCAGTAGATCAGCATGAATTTGTGTGCCTTCAGGTAGGTTACCTTTTGTAAGCGTTTTTTCACCCTTACCTGTGAGCACTAGGTGAGGTGAAGCTCCTAAGGCTACTCCAGCTTGAAGATCCCGTAAAGAATCCCCCACTATAGGAACGCCTGTCAGTGGTTTGGTGCTATCCGTCCTCTTATAGCGCAATGCAATTTCTTTCATCATGCCTGGTGCCGGTTTACGGCAATCACATTGATGTGAATCTTGATGAGGGCAAAAGAAGATGCTGTCGATATGACCGCCTAATGGCTTTAGCAAAGTCTCCATTTTGCTATGCATGGCATGTAAATCATTAATTGTGAAGTAGCCTCTGGAAAGACCTGACTGATTGGTTGCTAAAGCAATTTGATAGCCCGCTTGATTGAGTAAGGCTATCGCCTCTAAGCTTCCTCGAAGGGGAATCCATTGATCTACTGACTTCACATAATCATCGCGATCTTCATTGATCACGCCATCTCGATCAAGAATGACTAATTTAGAAGAGCTGGAGCTCATGCTAATTTGCCGAGATCGGCAACGAGATTCATTTTCTGGTGAAGTTGTTGCAGGAGAGCGAGGCGATTATCTCGTAGCTCAGGATTAGGATCCATGACCATCACATCTGCAAAGAATTGATCAATTGGTCCGCTCAAGGCGACTAGCGCTCTTAAGAGTTCAACAAATTGACGTTTTTCATAAGCAGCATTGAGTGCAGGAGTCACCGCTTCCAATGCTTTGTGTAGTGTTGCCTCTGCTGGAATTTGCAGTAATTTGGCTGAACACGCTGCAGGAATAGCGGTAGTGGTTTTCTTCAGAATATTGCTGATGCGCTTATTGGCGGCAGCTAATTGAGCCGCTTCTGCTAGAGCATTAAATTCACGCAGGGCAGTCAATCGCTCGATCAAGTCATTAATTTGTGCTGGGTCTTGGCTCAGGACAGCATCAATCTCTGCGCTAGTAAACGCTTTACCAGCAACTGATTGGTCCCGCAAATAGGCGCGCAAGCGATCAATAATGAACGCATAGATATCGGCAGCTTTTGCTTTTTCTTGCACATCAGCCTGGGGAAACTGCGCACGAGCTAATTCGATTAATTCAGGCAAATTCAGCGAAAGATTCTTTTCTAAGAGCAAACGGCAAATACCTAAGGCATGACGACGTAGGGCATACGGGTCTTTATCGCCAATAGGGGCAAGCCCAACACCCCAAATGCCAACCAGCGTTTCTAATTTGTCGGCAATAGCTAAGATCGTGCCAGTTTGGGTTTGCGGCAGAGTGTCGCCTGCAAAGCGCGGCATATAGTGTTCGCTGCAAGCACTAGCAACATCAGCATGCTCGCCATCATGGGTAGCGTAATAACGCCCCATAATGCCTTGCAACTCTGGGAACTCGCCAACCATATCAGTTAGTAAGTCTGTCTTAGCAATTTCTGCAGCACGTGAAGCGAGCTTTTCATCGGCACCCAGTCTTTTGGCGATACCTACAGCTAACCCTTGAACGCGCTTTGTGCGATCTAGCTGATTGCCTAACTGGTTGTGATAAACCACCTTGCCAAGATCTGCCACACGAGAAGCCAAAGGGCGCTTTTGATCTTGCTGGAAGAAGAAGCGAGCATCGGACAAGCGTGGGCGTACAACGCGCTCATTGCCTGAGATGATGGCGTCTGGCTTACTTGTTTCAATATTAGAAGCAATCAAGAAACGATTACGTAATTTGCCTTGTTTGTCTGTCAATGCAAAATACTTTTGATTGGTTTGCATGGTCAAAATCAAGCATTCTTGAGGTACCTCTAAGAACTCTTGATCAAAATGGCATTCGTAGATGGCCGGCCACTCAACAAGGGCTGTTACTTCATCTAGAAGGCTATCCGGCATTAATACCAGATCCTCGCCAGCCGCTTTTAATAGGGCAGCTTCAATTTGCGCCCGACGCTGATTAAAGCTAGCAATAATCTTGGCTTTGGACTGGAGCTCGATCTCGTATTGGTCTGCATTCGTAATGGTGATGAGGCCAGGAGCTAAAAAACGATGGCCTTCAGTTTGATTGGCTGCATCAATACCTAGAGCACTGATGTTTAAAGTAGTAGCACCATGTAGTGCAATGATGCGGTGGGCAGGACGAGCAAATTGCACGTCGGCCAATCGACCATCCTTTTGTAGCACTTGGTAGTGCATCATTTTTGCAATGGGCAGCTTGCTTAATGTTTGTTCAAGCGCAGCCTGCGCCGTTTGCTCAAGAGCAGCACCTTTAGCAATGACATTAAGGTACAGGGCTTCATTCTTACCTTCACCCGCTTTTTCTAAAGTCGCAAGATCAATATCCCCATACCCTAGAGCACCCAATTTTTTGAGTAGTGGTGGGGTTGCTTTACCTTCAGCGTCAAATGCAATGCTAGTAGGTAATAATTTTTCCCGCACAGGGTAGTCAGGCGCTTGATCAAGAACCTTAGTGACTTGTACGGCTAAACGACGCGGGGTTGCAAAGCCGGTCATCTTGGATGATTCGGATGCAAGACCAGCTGTTTTGAGTGCTGCAAAGATGCCTTCGCTAAATGCATCACCTAAGCGACGCAGAGTCTTAGGTGGCAGTTCTTCGGTAAATACCTCGATCAATAAAGTCGCTGATTGAGGATTTGAATTAGATGTGCTCATAAGTGGAATACAAAAATCTCGATGCGCTTAAGCCTGAGCTTTAGCTTGACGTTGACACATTGGGAAGCCCAGTTTTTCTCTAGACTCAAAGTAGGCCTGCGCCACTGCCCGAGAAAGATTACGAATGCGGCCTATGTAGGCTGCACGCTCAGTCACCGAGATAGCGCCACGCGCATCCAGCAAATTAAATGTGTGCGCTGCTTTAAGTACCATCTCGTAAGCAGGTAGTGCCAGTGGAACTTCCATCAAACGCTTTGCTTCACTTTCATAGTTTGTGAAGTTGGCAAAGAGTAAATCAGTATTGGAGTGTTCAAAGTTGTAGCAAGATTGCTCCACTTCATTCTGGTGATATACATCCCCATAAGAGATGCCGTCGGCCCATACTAAGTCGTAGACGTTAGAGCAGTTTTGGATATACATTGCCAAACGCTCAATACCGTAGGTAATCTCACCAAGAACAGGCTTGCAATCTAAGCCACCTACTTGTTGGAAGTAAGTGAACTGCGTCACCTCCATGCCATTGAGCCAAACTTCCCAGCCAAGACCCCATGCACCCAGTGTTGGGTTTTCCCAATCGTCCTCTACAAAACGAACATCATTCTCTTTAAGGTCTAAGCCTAAAGCGGCAAGAGATCCTAGGTAAAGATCGAGAATATTTTCAGGTGCTGGCTTGAGGACTACTTGATATTGATAGTAGTGTTGTAAGCGATTTGGATTTTCACCATAGCGACCATCTTTAGGTCGGCGGGATGGCTGAACGTAAGCTGCTTTCCAAGGCTCAGGACCAATGGCGCGTAAGAAGGTTGCGGTATGGGATGTACCGGCACCAACCTCGAGGTCGATAGGTTGCAATAGGGCACAAGCTTGTTGGTCCCAATAATCTTGAAGTTTGAGAATGATTTGCTGAAAAGTAAGCATGATTAACCTGGCTAAGCCTTTGATTTTACATGGCTAGAGCACTCTAGAGTTAAAAATGCTTAAAAACGCCTGTGACGAATCAGACCCCAAAGCAAGAGCAGGCAAGAAATACCCAAAATCGGTAAATTGCCCCAAATGACATAAGGTGTTTTTCCAGAATACGCCTGAACCTGGGTGCTGAGGGTTGTTTGGGTAAATTCCGGGAGCGCTTTTAGTACTCTGCCATCAGGACCAAGAACTGCAGTAATTCCGGTATTGGTGGCACGCAAGGCGGGAAGTCCAGTTTCCAGGGAGCGCAATTGTGAAAGCCTGAGTTGTTGAGTGGATGCTTGAGAATCCCCAAACCAGGCTAGATTGGTCATGTTAATAAGTAGGTTGACTGGCTGGTCGCTATGTTGAATGCGGGAGGCGAGTTCGCCACCAAAGACGTCTTCATAGCAAATCGTAATTGCCGCATGAAGATCATCTTGATCCTTGCGCACAATCGCAAAGGGGGGTTGATCTAGTTTTCCTCTTGCAAAGTCGCTCATGGGTACATGAAAGGCTTTAACGAACCACTGAAAACCTAGAGGGATAAATTCTCCAAAGGGAACGAGGTGGGCTTTATCGTATTGATAGGGCAATGCATTGGGCGAGAGTCCAGTAGCGCGATTCGAATACTGCATACCGCCTTCTCCAGGCACTTCGCCGATCAAGCCAAGCAGAATGTTGCTGTTACCTTTATTGGAAAAATCTTGCAGGTAATTAAATAAGCCAATTGGCAAATTGGGAAGTGGCCATGGAAACGCAGTCTCAGGAATGATGATAAGGTTGGCTGCTTCTTTAGTAATTTCTCCAGCATAGAAATCGATTTGCCTGCCAATAGCTTGAGGATTGAATTTCAGACTTTGTTCAAAGTTGCCTTGAATTAAGCGAACGCTAATTGGCTCTCCAACTGGCTTGGTGAAAGTAAATAAATTAGCGCTTTGAGAAATCCCAATGACAGCCAATATGAGGAACATGCTAGAAATGACATGCTTACGGGCTTGGTAAATTTCCCAGGAGGCCCATACTGCCAAAAAGGTACATGCTAGCCCGCCAAAGAAGGGTGCGACAGGCGCAAATGGGCCATTGAACTGGGTTTCTGCAAAGCCCATCCAAGGAAATCCAGTGAAGATATAGCCCCGTAGAAATTCTGCAAGAACCCAACTCGCTGCCAACAGCAGGCCAAATAAGCGACTCTGTTTAAACAGTGGAATAGCAAGTGTTGCCAATGAGAAATAGAGCGCCACATAAGCAGAGAGCAGGAATACACCCATACAAGCAAGTGGCGCACTCATGCCACCAACATCATGCAGGCTGATGTAAAGCCACCATAGACCTACAACAAAATAAGCGATGCCGAATGGGAGGCCTAAGACAAATTGTTTTTTAAAGGAGATGGGCTTCTGATCAAGACGCCACCACAGAAGGCTGAGAACGGGGATCTGAATCCAGCCACCATAGGGTAACTCAGCAACGGCAGCAAGGACCGCTCCCAATACAAACAGAATGCAAACTGAAAAGATTTTGATGCTCATGCCCGAATGATTGGAGTGCTGATCAAACAATGTAAATCTCAGTCTGATTTTTTATTGGATTGTCGTGCAAGCAGAATATGAATTTGTCTTGGGTCGGCGCGCTGCACTTCAAATTCAATGCCACCTATTTCAATGAGCTCACCCATTTTAGGGACGCGGCCTAAATGCTGAATCACTAAGCCCGCCACAGTCTCAATATCTTCTACTTCAAAATGAGTGCCAAGTCTTTCATTGAATTGCTCAAGCTCGGTAATGCCTTTAACGCGAATGTCGCCGTTATCCAAAGCGATGAGGTTGTCCGCTTCTTCATCGACGTCATGTTCATCCTCAATGTCGCCAACGATCTGCTCGAGCACATCTTCAATGGTGATGATGCCGGCAACGCCGCTATATTCGTCAACTACGATAGCTAAATGGTTGCGGTTATCTTTGAAGTCCCGTAATAGGACGCTAAGACGCTTGGATTCTGGAATGAATACCGCAGGACGTAACCAATCGCGGACCTGAAAATCTTTCTCAGTAGCGTGACGTAATAAATCTTTTGCTAACAAAATACCAATGACGTTATCTCGACTACCTTCGAACACAGGAAAGCGGGAGTGAGCTGCTTCAATAACGCTTTTAATGATTTCAGAGAGGGGCTGGCCAATATCGATCCAATCAATTTGGGCGCGGGGTACGAGGATATCGCGAGCGCATAACTGCCCTACTTGAAACACGCCCTCAATCATGGAGAGGGCATCGGCATCAATTAATCCCTCAGCCTGAGCTTCCCGAAGGGTATCAATCAGCTTTTGGCGGCGTTCACTGGGTTCCGTTGGCTGCGGAGTTAAAAAATCAGCCAAGCGATCTAAAAGGGATTTATTGGGGTCAGGCATATAGCAAGAATAGCGTAGAAATATGGCAAATCAAGAATAGGGGTTAGCAAAGCCCAATTTTTGGAGACTCTGGATTTCCAGGGACTCCATTTTTTTAGCATCCCGGCCTATCTCGTGATCATGGCCTTGAGCATGAAGGCAGCCGTGCACAATTAAATGGGCCAAATGGGCTTTTAGTAATTTACTTTGCTCTTTAGCTTCTTTTTGCAGAACCGGTAGGCAAAAAATAATATCTGCTACTACAGCTTCTTTTGAAAGCTCGTAAGGAAAAGTTAAAACATTGGTGGCGTAATCTTTTTGACGAAAAGCCAAGTTCAACTTTTTACCTTCCGCAGCATTTACAAAGCGTAGGGTAATTAAGCCACCAAGTGCCGTAGAGCTTTTGACCCATTTCTTAATTAGGGTTGAGGAAGCCACTTTATTTACGGAGGACTCAATCGCCGGGCTAGCGTATTGCAACTCAATCGCTAGCTTGGGAGAAGTACTTTTATTATTGGCTGACATGTGCTTCTACCAAATCGCCTCTGAGGGTGTAGTTCAGAACTTCCGTAATACGAATGTCTACGAATTGACCAATCAGGCTCTCAATATCTTGAACGGGTGCTGTGAAATGAATGACGCGATTATTTTCAGCGCGACCTTGTAAGTTGATGCCATCTTTGGCAAGACCTTCAATCAATACTCTTTCAGTATTACCCAGCATTTTTTGGCTAATTTGGTTTGCCTGTCCCTCAACCAATGCCAATAAAGTTTGGAGACGCTTGAGTTTGACTTCGTATGGTGTGTCATCGTGAAGATTCGCTGCTGGAGTTCCTGGACGTGGGCTAAAGATAAAACAAAAGCTGTTATCAAAGTTCAGATCTTTCACTATCTTCAATAGTTTTTCAAAGTCAGCCTCAGTTTCTCCTGGGAAACCCACAATGAAATCACTCGACAGTGTCAGGTCGGGACGAACAGCGCGCATCTTGCGAATAATGCTCTTGAACTCCAGTGCCGTATAGCCACGTTTCATCGCTGAGAGCATAGAATCCGACCCATGTTGTACGGGCAGATGCAGGTGACTAACAAGCTTAGGCACTTTGGCGTAGACGTCGATGAGGCGTTGTGTAAATTCTTTAGGATGGCTGGTGGTAAAGCGAATTCGTTCAACCCCAGGAATTTCAGCAATGTATTCAATTAATAGAGCAAAGTCAGCGATTTCTTCAGTGTCACCCATCTTGCCAAGGTAGGCATTTACATTTTGACCAAGCAGAACAATTTCTTTGACGCCTTTACTTGCTAGGCCAGCGACTTCTGTCAGCACATCATCAAATGGTCTTGAGACTTCTTCACCACGCGTATATGGCACAACACAGTAGCTGCAATACTTAGAGCAACCTTCCATGATGGAGACGTATGCAGAGCCACGAGTTTGGCGAGATGCGGGAAGATGATCAAACTTTTCGATTTCAGGAAAAGAAATATCCACTTGTGAGATGCCTGTTTTGCGACGCTGTGCAATGAGGTCGGATAAGCGATGGAGTGTTTGAGGTCCAAACACAACATCTACGTAAGGAGCGCGGCTAACAATTTGTTGACCTTCTTGGCTGGCAACGCAGCCACCAACACCAATCAGTAAGTCAGGCTTCGTTTTTTTGAGTTCACGCAGCCGTCCTAAATCTGAAAAGACTTTATCTTCCGCTTTTTCGCGGATAGAGCAGGTGTTGAGAAGAACCACGTCGGCATCTTCAGGTCGATCCGTCATGACCATGCCTTCATCCGCATGCAGGAGGTCTGCCATTTTTCCCGAGTCGTACTCGTTCATTTGACAGCCAAAGGTTTTGATGTAGAGCTTTTTCATATGCCGTTCTCAGGTGTATAGCTGGGGGCGAAGCTCAGATTTTACCGCCTAAGACCCAAGTTGTTCTTATATGAGTCTGTAAGCCAGAATTGCCACGATGGTGGGCGGAATGGCCGCAATCAATAAATACAGCGCTGAAACCGTATGCCCAGGAAAGTGGCCACGCAAGATCGCAATACCCGCTGGGTTGGGGGCATTAGCAATAACGGTGAGGCCACCACCGGCAACCGCTCCACCCACTAATGCCAGCTTGAACTCCGGTGAGGTTCCCGTAACCAATGATCCTAAATAGGTGAGTGCCGCATTGTCAGTGAAAGCAGTTAAACCAAGACTGCCATAAAAGACTGCGGTAGGGCTCATCATTTCGAGAATGGGTTGCAGCCACCATCCTTGCAATGAACCCAATACTACTAAGCCACCCAGGAAGAATCCTACTAAAAGCGCTTCTTTCAGGATGAGAGGACTTTGATGTTTTGGATATGCCGTGGTGTAACCAATAAAGAAGAGCAGAATCCACGTGAAAATAATCGGATCATGCGCAAAGTAAACCACACCAAATAAGAAAACTAGGTGCGTCAAAATGACTGCGAAAGGAATTTTTACTTCCCCTTTATCGGCATTTGGTTCAATCAATTGGCGATGAAATAAAAGCGTTGCTGCCAGAGCATTGATGAAGATCGCAATGCAAGACTCTAGACCAAAGTTGCTAAACATAAATGCTGAACTCCATCCCCAGGTAGAGGCCACCATCAGAACAGGCGGAGCAGCAAAATTGGTGAGTGTGCCTCCAATGGAGATATTCACAAAGAGCACGCCAAGGGTGCCAAATAGAAGCGCTTTAGAACATTGGTGACGATAGACAAGATCGCGCAATAAAAAAGCAGCCAGAGTCATCGCTGCAGGCTCGGTGATCAAAGAGCCAAGGAGTGGTGTGGCCCCTAGAGTTAAAAAATATAAAGCAGGAGCGCTTCTGATACGCAAAAGATATTGCAGGCCATTGGCCAGCACATGCAAAATTTGAGTAGAAAAATACAGAATGGGTTTTGTGCCAGCCACAATCATGATGGCAAAAACAAAGAGTGGTTCTGTGAAATTGCGTTTATTCAGAAAGTTCTTAGCAGTCCCTAAGTCGTCATATAAGGAAATAAAAATAACCAGTATGGCAGCCCAAAAACCAAAAACAATTTCTACTTCACCAAGGAGATGCCAAAGACCAGCATGTCGAGGCGATTTTTTAGCAATCGTTTCAAAATAGCCTGTGCAAAAGGTATGCAAAACAGCAATTGCAAAAATAATGCTCGCACCAAGTTCTGTGGGGGTAAAGTTCATAGCAGAATGGTAGCAGGTGCTTGGTGAGGCTCAGACATTGTTAATTTAGGAGATTTTGGTGAAATTAAAGATTGGGTATCAAGAGCTCATTCAGGAGGCAATGGCTGAAATTGAGACGCTCTCCTTGGAAATGGCGTCAGATTTATTGGTAGATACAAATGTGGTGTTTGTGGATATACGGGATGTTCGTGAATTAGAGCGAGAGGGCATGATTCCAAATGCGCTGCATGCCCCCAGGGGAATGTTGGAGTTTTGGGTTGACCCTGACAGCCCTTATTACAAACCAATCTTTGGGGAAGGCAAGAGGATCGTGTTGTATTGCGCCTCAGCTTGGCGTTCGGCCCTAGCAACACAAACCCTCCAGAGAATGGGTGTCCCTAATATATGCCACTTAGAGGGTGGCTTTAGTGCTTGGAAGAAGGCGCAATTACCCATCGTAGCAAAAGCAAGCAAATCCCATTCCAGTTAAAGTCAGTCTTGATGATTTTTTTGCATTAATAATTTTTTAGGATTCTTATGAGAAAAGTAGTTTCGCAGTTTGGCCAAGGCCCCCTTCAGCAGAAATTAACTGCTGGTGATTTACATTTTTTGTCTGATGCTGAAGTTTCTAAAGGAGGCTCTGATACCGGCCCAAGTCCTCACGAATATCTTGGTGCTGCTTTGGCAGCCTGTACCTCAATGACTTTAAAGATGTACGCTGGGCGCAAAGAAATGAAATTAGACAATGCTATCGTAACTGTTGATATCGAACGGAATGATGATGTTGAAACATTCTCCCGCGAGATTCAGTTGCAAGGCAACTTGAGTGCTGAAGAAAAAGAGCGCTTACTTGAGATTGCAGATAAATGTCCAATCCATAAAGCATTAGCAGGACAGATTCAAATAAAAACCCAGCTGGTAAATTAATACGAGCTGGGTTTGTGTTGCTGAACTCGGGCCTCAATAGGCCTGGGTATTCTGCTTAGCTAGGCTTATTAATTAGGTGCCTGAGCTGGCTGATTATTTTTACCAGCGTTATAACCGGAGTTGTAATTAGCAGCTTCATTTTTCTTGTAAGCATCATAGACATAGCCAGATGCTGCACCCACTGCTGCACCACCAACTGCGCCCCAGATAGGATTGCCGTGGAAGATTGCCGTGCCAACAGCACCAGCTGCTGCGCCAATGCCTGCGCCTGAGAGTGTACGTTGCTCTGTGTTGCTCATGTTTGAGCAACCAGCGATTGCTAAAGTTGCTGCGGTAATTGCGATAATTTTTTTCATCTCAACTGATCCTTTAAATGGGTATTCGTTTGTCTAAGTTACTTAGATTATTTTCTGGCGCAAGGGAAGCGTGAAGCTAAGAAGCCCAAGAAAACACCTGCTGCTGGTTTGTCTGCAACTTGTGGAGTGCTATTGGCAAACTTCACAAAATCACCAATGACTTCATCACGTGCTGGAGCAGGTTGCTTAACGCAAATAAATGGCTTCGCACGTTGTGGGTGACGAGTTGCTAAATAAGTTTCATAAACAGAAGTAGTAAAACCAATACAGAAGCTACGGGATTCTGGGCTTGCAGGAAGTTTGCAAACATTCGCGAGCTCTTGCGTGCTTAATACCTTGATGGTTTCTTGTGCTTGAGTAAGACCGGAAAATGCGGCTAAAGCGGCCAATGCGATGAGGATTTTTTTCATGGGTTCTCCCTTAGGTGTATGTAAAAACGATGATAAACCAAAAAAATTCTTATACAACAGGGCGCCAACTAAACTAGTAATACTGCTTTATGGCTACAACGTTTATCCATGCCCTGAATGATACCTATAATAAGTAATGGCTATATTTGAACTAGACGGAAATGCCCCTCATCTAGCTGAGGGTGCTTGGGTTGCCGACAGCGCAGAAGTGATCGGCAAGGTTGAACTTCATCAAGATGCGAGTATCTGGCCTAAAGTCGTTATCCGCGGCGATAACGACCTCATTCAAATCGGCGCAGGCAGCAATGTGCAAGATGCTTCTGTTTTGCACACCGATCCAGGCTATCCACTCATCATTGGTAAGCAGGTCACTGTTGGTCATCAAGTGATGCTGCATGGTTGCTACATCGGAGACGGTAGTTTGATTGGCATTGGCGCGGTGATTTTGAATGGCGCAAAGATTGGAAAAAACTGTCTCGTAGGTGCGGGCGCGCTTGTTACCGAAGGAAAAGAATTTCCGGATGGCTCCATGATTTTGGGGACTCCCGCTAAGGCGGTAAAAGAGTTGACCCCGGAGCAGATTGCTGGCATCCACGATATCGCTGGTCGATATGTCAAAAATGCGCAGCGTTATATGAAGACGCTGAAGAAAATTTCCTAATCTCTTAACTATCACTCGTTAAATATTTTGCTCTACGTATTTAATGTAGTTCTCCCAGTATTCCTACTCATATTGATTGGGTATGTTGGTGGGCGTACTGGTAAGTTAGGCATTAATGCTTCAGTTGAGCTCAATCGTTTTGTTGTTTGGTTGGCATTGCCTGCGCAACTATTTAACTTTGCCGCCAATAGTGGATGGCAAACGCTTTGGCAACCTGGTTTCATCACTGCTTTTTTTCTAAGTTGTTTAATTGTTTTTCTACTGGTGCTCTTGGTAAGCTGGGTATGTCATCGCGATTTAGCGGCAGCCAGTTTTGATAGCCTCAGCGCCTCTTATTCAAATACTGGGTATATGGGGATTCCTTTGTGCGCACTTGCCCTTGGCCAAGATGGTTTAGCCCCTGCGATTATTTCCACCTTCATTGTGTTTGTCATGTTTGCCCTGGCGACGGTCTTGATTGAGATTGGCATCTTGTCGCATAAGAAGCCGCATGAGATTGGTTTAAGCGTCATTAAATCGCTTTGCACTAATCCCTTGTTAATAGCTCCAGTTGCGGGTCTATTGTGGGCCTCGAGCGATTTAACTTTGTATGATCCGATTGCACAAGTAATTGCGTTCTTAGCTGCCGCATCAACACCTTGCGCTCTCGTTGCCATCGGTTTATTTCTGATGCAAAAAAGTACTGCCGCTCCTGCTCGGGCTTGGGGTATCAGTTTGACAAAGTTGATTCTTCAACCCTTGATTGCTTGGGTCATTGCGGGCCCCATCTTGGAGTTGCCAGCATTGTGGGTAAGTGCCATCGTCATACTCAGCGCGCTACCCACTGGTACGGGCCCCTTTATGTTGGCGCAGTACTACAAGGCTGACGGTAGTGTGATTTCTAGAGTGGTACTAATTACTACCGTGAGTTCTTTGCTGACGCTCTCTTTATTTTTGTGGTGGAGCAACGGGATTTAGTCCCTCAGCATCCATTTGTTTTTCCCAAGAGGCATCGTTAAAGGCGGGCAATGTCATGCATTCATGAAAGATTCGCATGAGAGTGGGGTAAGGCTTTACATCTACTTTTGCGCTTAGTGCATTAAAGAGTTGGGGCACTAAGCAGACATCAATCAAGCCAGGTTGATCGCCATAGGCAAATCTCCCAACCCGTGGATCAAGACTTAATTGCATCTCTACACTTTCGAGTCCAACCTTGATCCAGTGCCCATACCATTCATCCCTCGCCTCACTGCTGATGCCGAGTTTCTTGATCAGATAACGCAACACCCGTAAATTATTGATTGGGTGAATATCGCTCGCAATATCCATTGCAATAGCACGCACCCATGCGCGATCAATCGCTAGTGTTGGTAGAAGTGCTGGCTCAGATTGAATCTCTTCGAGGTACTCAATAATGGCTAAGGATTGATGAATACTTTTTTTGCCATCTTCTAGAAGAGGCACTAGGCGACTGGGATTTTTCTTGCCATACTCCTCGCCCAATTGATCTCCACCATTTTTACCGAGATGTACGGGAATGATTTGATAATCCATACCCTTGAGATTGAGGGCAATGCGAACCCGAAAAGCGGCGGAGCTGCGCCAAAAGCTATACAGCTTGGAGGTCATATCAACACCTTATTTGCACACATAGCTGACAGTATATTGAGGATGGTCATTCAAGTCTGTGCTCAGACAAAGTGCATTAGACTCAATGTTATGGAAGACATTAATTTCTGGATTGGCATCATTGCAACCATGGCCTTTGCGGTAACGGGTGTCTTAGCTATTGCAGATCGTGGCGTAGACCTCTTTGGCGTCTTGGTACTGGGTTTAATTACCGCCATTGGCGGCGGCACTATTCGCGACATTATTTTAGAAGCACCCATTTTCTGGTCTGAGAACCAAATGTATGTGTGGCTTGCACTCGGCGCTAGCATCCTCACCTTCTTTGCAGAATCTTTCTTTACCCAACCGCAAATTTATCGGTGGATGCTGTATATCGACGGATTTGGTGCTGCTCTCTTTGCGATTCAGGGTGCTGATAAGGCATGGGGCATGGGTTATGGTCTGCCTATTGCGCCAGTCATTTTGGGTGTGATTACTGCCATTGGCGGTGGCTTATTGCGCGATGTCTTGGCTGGCAGAAAAACGCTCATCATGTCGCATGAGCTTTATGCCATTCCAGTGACTTTGGGTTGTTGCGCCTATGTTCTGGTGCTGAACTTCTTGCCTCAGTATGTTGTTGAGGGCTCCGTGATCTGTATGCTCGGAATTTTTGGACTGCGCGCAGCTGCTATTTATTGGGATCTGCACGTACCCAAAATGTTTATTACTAAAACGCGTTAATTGCATCAACGCTGGGCTCATAGGTGTTGCGTAGCTACCTCTAATTCCCAAATATCTCGGGAAAACCCCGATCCTATTTGATGGGGAATTACCCTAACTAGTGGATTTCTTTGAATTTTTTCAAAGCATAATCGACCCGTTGTTATTTATTTAATAAAAATAGTTAGGAGCTACTGATGTCAACATCAACTAAAGCAGCCCCAATGACCGCTGAAGAACGCAAAGTTATCTTTGCATCATCTTTAGGTACGGTTTTTGAGTGGTACGACTTTTATCTTTACGGTTCACTTGCGGCAATTATTGCTAAGCAATTCTTCTCTGGCCTAGATGCTGGCTCTGCCTTCATTTTTGCTTTGTTAGCGTTTGCTGCTGGTTTCATCGTGCGTCCATTTGGCGCGTTGGTGTTTGGTCGTCTCGGCGATTTGATTGGCCGTAAATACACCTTCTTGGTAACCATCTTATTGATGGGCGGCGCAACTTTCATCGTGGGTATTCTGCCTAACTATGCAACCATCGGCGTTGCTGCTCCAGTGATCTTGATCGCATTGCGTATGCTTCAAGGTTTGGCTTTGGGCGGTGAGTACGGTGGTGCTGCTACTTACGTTGCAGAACACGCTCCTCATGGTCGTCGTGGTGCATACACAGCTTGGATTCAGACAACAGCTACCTTAGGCTTGTTCCTCTCCTTGCTCGTGATTTTGTTCACACGTGAATTCACTGGTCCAGACTTTGACGTTTGGGGCTGGCGCGTTCCTTTCATCGTTTCTATTGGGTTGTTGGCAGTTTCTGTATGGATTCGTTTGTCCATGAATGAATCTCCAGCTTTCAAGAAGATGAAAGAAGAAGGCAAATTGTCTAAAGCGCCTTTGACAGAGTCATTCGGTCAATGGAAGAACTTGAAGATTGTGATCTTGGCATTGTTTGGTCTGGTTGCAGGTCAAGCGGTGGTTTGGTACACAGGTCAGTTTTACGCTTTGTTCTACCTCACACAAGTGTTGAAAGTAGATGCTAAGACAGCGAACTTGTTGATTGCTGGTTCATTAGTAATCGGCACACCATTTTTTGTGGTCTTTGGTAGCCTGTCTGACAAGATCGGTCGTAAAGTGATCATCATGGGCGGTTTGTTATTGGCTGTAATTACTTACATCCCTAACACCCCTGTTTCCGTGTTTAATGCTTTGACACACTTTGCTAACCCAGCGTTGGAAAAGGCAATGGCAACAGCGCCAGCAACTATTACTGCTGACCCAGCTGAATGTACATTCCAGTTCAACCCAACTGGTACAGCGAAGTTCACAAGCTCTTGCGATATTGCAAAACAAGTGATGGCCTCGAACTCTGCTAGCTATACAACTGTTGCGGCTCCAGCTGGTGCCACTGCTGTTGTGAAAATTGGCGATATCGAAATCCCTGGATATACATCTAAGGGCATTGATCCTGCTGAAGCAAAAGCGAAAGATGCTGAGTTTAAGAAGGCAATTCGTGAGGCTTTGAACAAGGAAGGCTATCCTGTTAAGGCTGATCCAGCACAGATTAACTACTTTGCTGTGTTGTGCTTATTGGTGTACTTAGTGCTCTTGGTAACCATGGTTTATGGCCCAATCGCTGCGATGTTAGTTGAGATGTTCCCAACTCGTATTCGTTATACCTCTATGTCCTTGCCATACCACATTGGTAACGGTTGGTTCGGTGGCTTGTTGCCAACGATCTCCTTCGCCTTGGTAGCGCAAAACGGTAACATTTACTACGGTCTCTGGTACCCAATCATCATCGCTGCGATGACATTGGTAATCGGTACACTGTTTGTACGTGAAACTAAAGACGTAGATATCTACGCACGTGACTAAGCAGTTTTAGTCTGCATCAAATAAGAAACCCGATCAGAAATGGTCGGGTTTTTTTATTCCCACAAATCTTTTTGATTGCGACCGTTTAAAAGCTTTTGATTTTGCTGGGCAATAGAGATTTCTCTTGAACCTGGAATTAAAGTAATTTCAGCTCCAGCAGTGAGAGCTCCAGTTTTGAGTACCCGCAAATACCAACCACTAAAGCCAGACTGCAGCATGGCTTTGCTTGCACCCTTATAACCAACGGCAGCGTTGAATTTGAAGCAAGGCTCACGTAGTTTGACTACAGCAAATTCAAGCTCGCCAACAACCAATTTATCCCCAACAAACACTTCTGTTTCTAGCAGGCCTTCGATCGTGAAGTTCTCACCGATGGCACCATATTGCAAATCAACTGGCTGCTTAGTTTCTCTGGTGAGTAGTTGATTCCAGAAAATGTAATGCTCTGCTGGATAAACATAAATGGCTTTTTCAATTCCGCCGTGTACTGATAGGTCAGCTTGCTCATCACCTTTAATGCCCAGTGGAGTAATTTCAACTAGAACAGGATTTTCTAAATCACTGACCACCTTCTTGCGAATGGCTGAAGCAACTGATTTGTAATTAGGGTGGTGATTGCCAAATAAAGGAGCTACTTTGCCGGTGGATATAGAAAGAAGTCTCATGAGATAAATGGGGGCTTAAGAGATATTTATTAGTAACGGCAGCGAGCTTCACTTTTGTACTTAGTGAAATACACAATGAGATCAGCTTCAGACTTATATTGGGTGTAATAAATCACGGCACGGGCATCGCCCTTGTATTTTGTATAGAACCAAACACCCGGATCGTTATCACTGGGGTATTGGGTGTCATACACAATGCAGTTTGCTTCGGATTGGTACTTTGTGACAAAGACTTTGGCATTGGCCTCTGATGGGTAATTGGTGATGAAGATTTGGGCTGCAGAAGCGGCGATAGGGAAGCAGTTACTCAAGAGCAGGAAACTGAGAAGGCGCAAGAGAAATGAATTCATTATTTGAGAATATTACGCTTTCTACTTTTTAGGTGTTCATCTGGCTGATATGATCACGGGATGAATTCCTCTCAAAAGAAATCTGTTTTTGTATTGAGCCAATTGGCCTTGATATTTATTTGTGCCATAGCGAGTTCAAGTATTTACGCTAAGTGGGATGAAGAGCGCGACATGACTACCAATGGCAAAGAGGAGTTGGTCTATTACTTCAAGACCAACGACCAGGGTCAAAAGCTCGTTTTAGATAAGTATGTAAAGCGCCTCATTTTTATACGTCCCGATAAGTTTTATAAACGCTCAATCAAGCAAATCAAGATTGATGGGGTGGCAGTAGACGTTAATAGCGACCCTTTTTCGCATTACCCTGATCAAACCGCGATTGTGTTTGAGAACAAGGATGAGGTCCTGAAAAAGCTCTTTTTAGCCAAGAAAATCGAATTTAATGTCCTTTATGGCCGAGATGAGGCTGTCAGCACCTTTCAGATCAAATAGGCGCTTAGACGCCCCTGAAGGCAAAAAGGCTTGATTCGTTTAGACAGATGCATGCCGATCATTTACAATAACGAGTTCGGCGAATTAGCTCAGCTGGTTAGAGCGACGGAATCATAAAGCACAAGGTTCTGAGGTTTTCAACCCTTTTCCCAATAAAATCAAGCACTTAGAAAACCAAGGTTTTCACCGTAGCACACACCGTGTGACACACCACCCGCAAAGTGCCGAAAAATAAGGCTCCGCTGGCAAAAAGCGTTCTAGGATATGGCTTGGAGCGGAGGGCAGTGGCATGAATTGTCGTTTTAAACGACACATTAAAGCGGGCAGTGTCAGCCTATACTTCTTGGATATAGATCAAAGGATCCAAGCAATGTCTGAAATGAACTTCTCAGCCTTTTTGCCCGAATTTGAGGCTACCTATGATGTCGCTCAGAAAACGGCTGTATGGAGTGATCAGAGCGCCCAATTTCGGGAGTTTTGGGCTAACCGAGTCATGGGCGCTGATTCTGAGCTAATTTCCGATGATGATTGCGATAAGGTCATCAAAATCCTCGATAGAAACGGCAAGGGCAACAACAAAGACACAGAAGCTATTGCGAAGGCAATGGTTTCTCAAGGTGCGTGGCGTCGCCTTTTTAACGAGTTGCACAAGAATAGAAAATTAGGTGCAGTGGTTAATAAGGTTCTTACTGAGCAAGATCCAAAGCTAAAGGCTCAATATATTGATGAGCTCTATGGAATGGACGAGGCGCAAAAGATTTATCTGACTGGCAAAAGTGGAAATACCATTTCAGTGTTTTTAGCGGCATTTGACCCATTTAATAATCTTTCAGTTATTTCACTTAAAGATAGAAGGTTGCTATTGGAATGCCTCGAATCCCCTTATATTGGGGAGTTTGACGCACAGACTATTGGCGACAAAATTACTCAATCAAACGATATTCTTGCGCAGGCAATCAAAGCGAACGGTGTTATTGGGGATGCTCGCAAGATCTCAGAATATTGCTATTACGCTCCAGTTAAAGAGTTATGGCGTGGAGAATTCTCTGCCCCACAAGAGGTCTCAGGAAGCAATACTGCAAATGAAATTACGGTCACCATATCAACGGATAAAGATGAGGTAGAAGATATTGCTGCTGATGGAGAGGTCAGAGAGTCAATAAGAATTCAAGGGTTGTTGGCAAAAATTGGTGAGGCTATGGGTTTTGATATCTGGCTACCCAATCCTGATCGAGTGCGAGTATCTAAAGTGTGGCAGCCTAAAGATCCAAGTAAGTTGTTGACTAAATTACCGCTCTCGTATGACAACCGAACCTTAAGTACGATTGGTTTGATAGATGTTATTTGGTTGAAAAATAAAAGATCAATTGCGAGAGCTTTTGAGGTTGAAGATACAACATCAATTTATTCTGGAATTCTGAGAATGGCAGACCTAGTTGCACTTCAGCCAGATGTAAAAATAAAAATGCACATAGTGGCGCCAATAGAGAGGCAGGAGAAGTTTTTTACAGAAATTCGACGCCCAGTATTTTCATATATGACAAATGCTCGACTATCTGATATGTGCACATTTATTTCTTATGACGATGTCAGGCTCATAGCTGATCTAAAACACTTAAATTCTATGAGCGATAAGGTGATTGAGGATTACGAGGTCAATCCAGATCAATCTGGTGATTAAGTTTTACTATTGGCTAGTTCAACCGCAATTAAATCAGCATAGTCATAAGGCTGAAAGGATTCATCGTCATCGCCTCCACCAAAAATCATTGGGACATCAGCGCCATAGCGGTATGAGTTTGCAGCATCCGCAGCGCTTTGACCTTGGTTGATTTTCTCTCTAATAAACTTAGCGACCATCTCTTTAGAAAAGGCTAATGCCTCTTCATAAGTATCAAACTCTCCTTCAAGGATTGGTCTTCTTTCGTCTGGTGAGTCATACGAATCGTAAGACTCAACCTTGTAAGGTTTCATTGTGGTCATGAAAAGCTCTTATTGCCTTCAACTAGCAGTGCATCAAAAATCTTTTCTAGGTATGCGTTAGTGCCTCGAACTCCAGCTACAACCCGTTCTGCCCACTTGAAATACTCTAGTTTTCGCTCGGAGTCCCAATTGGCTGGAGGAGAAGCTAAGATATCTCTGAGGTTACAAATTTTGTCAGCCAACTTAACTAACTTAGCCTCGTGAGATGCGTGAGGGGCATGCTCTACTTGTAGCTGTTTACGCACCGCTTTATCTTTTATGCTTTTATCGTCGGTTACTTCGAGAACGATTGAGGTAATCTTGTCCCCAAATAACCCTCTTAACTCTTCAGCAGTTGTTTGGGTATCTTCAATAGTGTCATGAAGAACGGCGGCACATAAAACATTGTGGTCTATTATTCCGCCTTCATTGGCTAAAACATTAGCCAATGCTATTGGATGATTAATGTAAGGCGAAGAGTCAGCATCTTTCCTGCGCTGGGTTTTATGCTTTTCTGCAGCAAACGCAACAACTTTTATAAATTCTGGATTCATATGCTTAATTTATACGCTTTAGTGAAATAAGACTATCTGTGGTGTTAATAATTTTTTATAGATTTTAATAACTCATCTTTGACCCGCTTGCGTAAGCTAGCTGGCGCTAATACTTCAACGCCCGAGCCGTATTTCAATATATCCATTACTAGCTCAGGATCTTGGTTGTAATCAAACTCTAAGATGTAGTTACCCTCTTTGTCAAAAGATCCTACCTGTTGTCCATGCCAAGTCTCGCTACTTACCCATCTTGCTTTCTCTGGATTGAACTTTAGCTTGGCTCTCTGATCAGCTTTGCCCGAAAAGATCCCATAGCTTTCTGCGAAGTGTTCATGTAGTTGCTTTTCAGATATTTCATCCGCTTTTGCATTGGTAATAATTGCCTTACTAATTCCGTCAAGCGAGAAGCTTCTTAAGTCTTTGCGCAAATGGCAATAAGCATCTAAGTACCAGTTATCTCTATAGAAGATTAATCGTTGCGGTGATATTTCTCGCTCAGTAGTCTCATTAGTGCCCCTAGCGTAATAGGCAATTTGGAGTCGCTTACGATTTAGTAGGGCGCTTCCAATTTCTTCAAAGTTTTCAATAGAGCTTTTGCGAGCAGACATCCCAAATACTTTTAATCTCTTGCGAAGCTCTTTAGCTGGCGTATTGCTTTGCCCAAGAATGCCGTCAATGATTGAAGTAAGTGGTGCAATATGAGGTGCAATTAAGCCGCCTTTGTCTAAACCCGATAGTAGGTGTTGCATCAGAACGAGAGCTGTTGCTTCCTTTTCAGAGAACCATAAGCCGGGCAACTCAATCTTTTCGCCAATGCTTTGCCCATCAAAACAGTAGCCACCTTTAAATCTGTCATACACAATCGACGCATTCATCCTGCTTCGTAGGTATTCAAGATCTCTCTTAAAGGTTGCCTTGGATATTTCCAGCTCACTCAAGAAGTCATCAAGCGGCACGCATTGACGTGCCTGAATCATGTATTTGATCTTGTGGAGTCGTTCCATGTCACCCATACGTCGCTTTCAAGAAAGGTTGGTAGCTTGATATTACAGGCTCATTGTGTGAGCTTAGTAATTTTGAAGTATTCAGTAAAAAACTCTTTTCTGGTTTTAACTGCATACGCTGGAACTGTATGCATCTCATCTATAACTACAACTCTATTTAAATGCTTATCCATTGTTTTTAGTCTGGGCAGTCCAATGATTCTGGCGCAGTCAATAGCTGCTTGAGCCATTACTGGCTGGGGGTGAATAATGGCAAGCCATGCGCCAAGTAACAGTCCTACGATCATCTTTTTGAAGGGGTGTAGCCAATGCGGCTACCTGAGTTATCAAAGTAATTGGTAACGCCACTGGGAGCCTTAACTTCATACCCAATGCGACTGCCTGAGTTGTCATAAACCCCATTTTTGGAACTAGCGTTATATGCACTGTTATCAATGTTGTATGGACTATTACGCATGTTGTATGGCGAGTTATCCATGTTGTATTGGCTGTTTTGCATGTTGTAGGATGAATTGTCTAAATTGGTGACTTGAGCGAAGCTCTTTTGGGCATAAAGTGCTGCCTGAGCAAGCAAAAAGATAGTGAGTAGATATTTCACGGGTTTCTCCTAGAAGAGGTGTTGTGGGATCAGAATAGGATTGTGCAGGCTCATTAAGTGAGCCACTGGGCTAATAATGTCGTTTTAAACGACAAAATTGATCATGTGTAGCAAATAACGCAAAATGGTAGTTATAAAAATAATCAAAAGAAAGCTAAAACCATAGAAATGAGCATTGAAACGAAAGAAGGGGCTTCAGACTCCCAAGTTGTATCTAAGCAGCGTGTGGCAGATCACGGTGAGGTATTTACAGCCAAGCGTGAAGTAGATGCAATGCTTGATTTGGTAAAGCATGAAACTGATCGCATTGACTCTAGGTTTCTAGAGCCAGCCTGTGGTACTGGAAACTTCCTTGCTGAAGTCTTAGATAGAAAACTTACTGTAGTGACCGATCGTTATGGAAAGAGCGAGGCTGACTGGGATCGTTATGCAATTATCGCCGCCTCTTCTATCTATGGAATAGATATTCTTCCAGACAATGTTAAGAAATGCAGAGAAAGACTGTTTAAGCCTTTCGAAAAATGTCGTGAAGAAGTAAAGCGTTCAGTTAAATATATTCTTGATAGAAATATAGTGTGTGGAGATGCATTATCTCTGAGGGGTATTATTTTTTCTGAGTGGTCACCTGTTGGTGGCGGTCTAAAGAGAAGAGATTTTGCATTTCATGAGCTTATTGCACAATCTGCAATTCAAGAGTTGCCGCTCTTTTCTGACTTGGGCGATGATGTGTTTATTCCAGATCCGGTAAAGGATTATCCGGTAACCCATATATTCAAGATTGCCGATGTCCGTGATAACTAATTACAACCCGGATGTACTAACTTGCCTTGCTAACTTAAGCAATGATGAAGTCTTTACACCGCCGCAACTTGTAAATGAAATATTGGATATTTTTCCTAAAGAATTATGGAGTAATGAGAATTCTAAATTTTTAGATCCAGTTTGCAAGTCGGGAGTCTTTTTAAGGGAAATTGTAAAAAGGCTTGATAAGGGGTTAGAGAAAAAAATCCCAAATAAGCAAAAGAGAATTGACCATATTTTAAAAAACCAAGTATTCGGAGTTGCAATAACAGAGCTGACTTCATTACTTAGTCGAAGAACCTTATATTGTTCAAAATATGCAAATACAGAGTACTCCATAACAAATTCATTTAAAACCGAGAGTGGAAATATTCACTTTTCAAGAGTAGATCACGAGTGGGCCTCTGGGAAATGTTCTATATGTGGCGCTAATGAGACGGAATATACAAGAGATCCATCCTTAGAGTCCCATGCTTATGAATTTTTGCATACAAAAAATATTGGAGATATTTTAAAGATGAAATTTGATGTGATCATAGGCAATCCGCCTTATCAACTAGATACAGGAGGGTCTGGTCGACAGGCTAAACCTATATATCAATTATTTGTTACACAAGCTAAAAAATTAAATCCAAAATATCTTTGCATGATTATTCCTGCGCGGTGGTTTTCTGGTGGATTTGGTTTAGATAAATTTCGCAATGAGATGTTATCGGATAGAAGAATTAGTCATTTGGTAGATTTTGAAAATGCGTCAGATGTTTTCCCTGGCGTAGACATTGCAGGAGGAGTTTGCTATTTTTTGTGGGAAAGAGACCATGATGCTGACTGCAAGGTGACAAGTAATTCGAATGGCACTAGATTCTCGACCACTAGGAGGCTGGATGAATTTGATATTTTTATAAGACAATCTAAATCGATTCCAATAATTAATAAGGTTGTTGGCAACAAGAAAACTAGTAAAAAATTCCTTGACCAAGTAGTTTCTTCTATCCAACCGTTTGGAATACCTACAAATTACGAGCCAAAAACAAGTGGGATACCATGTAGATTTATACAGAAGATTGGTCTTAAATTTGCAACCAAGAGTGATATTACCGACACTAATGGCTTATTAAATAAATGGAAGCTGCTTATCCCAAAAGCCCCCATTGCCGGACAGACTGATTTTGGTAAGCCGATTAGGTTCTACCATGATAGGAATGCAATTATTTCTGACCCCGGAGAGTGTTGTACTGAGTCGTGGATAGTTGCCGGAGCGTTCGACACAAAGAGTGAAGCTCTATCTTTTAGGTCATATTTGTTTACAAAAATAGTGCGCTTTTTAATATTGCAAACGGTTATTTCCCAGGATGTAAATAGGAAAAATTTTAGATATGTACCGGACCTAGGAGTTTATCAAGGAGACTATACGGACGAAATTCTTTGCAATCTTTGGGGAATTACACAAGAAGAGTGGGAGTTTATTGACTCAAGAATTTTACCGGCGAATGGTTAATAAAATGCCAAAAGAGTTCTTCCCTCCCAAGGTTGAGTCCAACCCTACTATCTATGCATATCAGGACACCAATCCTCAATATACAGGATTGCTAAAGGTTGGCTTCACTACAAAGGATGCCCAAACTCGAATAGCTCAGCAGTACCCCATAGTTAAACCCGGCAAGCCTCCGTATGTAATCGTGCTCGAAGAAAGTGCAATGCGTACCGATGGAAGTGCATTTAGTGACCATGATGTTCACAGAGTACTTCGCAAGAAGGGTCTCAAAAATCCGGATGGTGAGTGGTTTGAATGTGCCGTTAAGGATGTAAAAGCTGCAATCCTTCAGGTTAAAACCGGGATAAAGAATGAGGATGATCGAGTCCTAGACTTTGGTCTTCGCCCTGAACAAGAGGCGGCAGTAGACAAGACTATTGCCTACTTCAAGAGCTTTAAAAAAGAAAATAAAGATAAGACTCCTCACTTCCTATGGAATGCAAAGATGCGCTTCGGGAAAACCTTTGCCACTTATCAACTAGCAAAGAGAATGGGTTGGAAGAAGATTCTTGTATTAACTTTTAAACCTGCAGTACAAAGCGCATGGGAAGAAGATCTAGCAACCCATGTTGACTTCAAGGGTTGGCAATTCATCTCTCGTGACGGTCTCTCTTTTGAGGATGCCGACAAGAAGGCTCCTTTTATATGCTTTGGCTCTTTTCAGGATTACTTAGGGAAGAACTCTGCTGGCGGCATTAAGGCTAAGAACGAATGGGTGCATACGACTAACTGGGATTGCGTGGTATTCGATGAGTACCACTATGGATCTTGGAGAGAGCATGCAAAAGAGCTCTTTGAAGCTGAGAGCAAGAAAGAGTTCAGCTTTGGGCAAGGTGAAGGCATTGAGTACTTTGATGAAGAGATCATGCCAATCACTACCGACAATTACCTCTATCTATCGGGCACACCTTTCAGGGCAATCTCCTCTGGGGAATTCATAGAAGAGCAGATCTTTAACTGGACTTACTCAGACGAGCAAAGAGCTAAGGAAGAATGGAAAGGAGATAACAATCCCTACCTATCTCTTCCACGGATGGTTCTCCTCACCTATCAATTACCAGACTCAATCAAGCAGGTGGCAATGCAAGGTGAGTTTGATGAGTTCGATTTAAATACATTCTTCTCTGCTTCTGGTGAAGGTGGTGGCGCAAAATTCAAATACGAGAATGAGGTTCAAAAGTGGCTTGATCTCATTAGAGGCTCTTTCGCAGAGACTACTGTAGATAACCTCAAGCTGGGTGCTAAGAAGCCCCCAATGCCGTTCTCAGATGCTCGCTTGCTAGATCTGCTCTCCCATACCTTCTGGTTTCTTCCAACGGTTGCCTCGTGTCATGCAATGGCAAACCTATTGGAAAAGAGGCAGAATAAGTTTTATCACGACTACAAAGTAGTGGTGGCAGCAGGTAATGATGCTGGACTTGGTGTTGAGGCTCTCCCACCTGTATATGCCGCAATGGGTGACCCCCTTAAATCTAAGACCATTACCTTGTCATGTGGAAAGTTAACTACAGGTGTCTCAGTGAAACCTTGGGGTGGAATCTTCATGCTGAGGAATTCCTCCAGCCCAGAAACTTACTTTCAAGCTGCATTCCGTGTACAGACACCGTGGACTATTAAGAATCCAGATAGCCTAAGCCCCAACAAACAGCAGATCCTCAAAGAAGAATGTTATGTGTTCGACTTTGCTCCTGATCGTGCACTGAGGCAGATTGCTGACTACAGCTGCCGTTTGAATATGGATGAAACTAATCCAGAGAAGAAGGTAGAGGAGTTTATTAACTTCCTGCCTGTACTTGCCTACGATGGTAGCTCAATGAAGCAGATTGATGCTGCAGGTATCTTAGATATTGCCATGAGTGGTACTACAGCAACTCTTCTTGCTAGGCGGTGGGAAAGTGCCCTACTCGTCAATGTGGATAACAATACCTTAGCTCGCCTTATGAAGAATGAAGCGGCTATGAAGGCATTGATGAACATTGAGGGTTTCCGCAACCTGAACCAAGAAATTGAAACAATTATCAATAAGACTGAGTCAGTTAAGAAGCTCAAAGAGAAGGCAAATAAAAAGGATCTGACTGATAAAGAGAAGAAAACTCTTACTGATGAAGAGAAAGAGTTCAAGAGTGTTCGTAAGCAGATTCAAGAGAAGCTTATTAAGTTCGCTACTCGAGTACCAGTCTTTATGTACCTAACGGACTATCGTGAGCGTAGCCTCAAGGATGTCATCACCCAGCTAGAGCCCGGTTTATTTAAGAAAGTGACTGGATTAAATGTCAAGGACTTTGAGCTCTTGGTTAGCCTTGGTGTTTTCAATAGCTCCCTCATGAATGATGCTGTTTATAAGTTCAAGAGATATGAGGATGCCTCTCTTGCTTATGTAGGCATCAATAAGCATGAAGGTGAAGAGGTTGGCTTGTATGACACGGTCCTGAGCTCCGAAGAATATAGCGCCTCCTTTGAAAATAAAGCGTTAGGAAATTAATTTTAGATATTGATTTATGGCTGATGAATTCAACATAGAGTTTGTGGGCAAGGTTAAAGCTGATAATCTAACCTCATTGGCTGAGGACTCTAAAAAAGAGCAAGAAGAAATTCTTGCTGACCAAGCTCACTGGGCAAAGCATGGCACCAATCGCTCTACAAAGGCTGCCAAGAGTAAGAGTGAAATCATGGAGGAGTTAAGTCGTGAACGATTCCCGTGGGAAGAGTAAGCCCACGCTAGAGTCGCTGCTTAAGGATCAACAAGTCATTACAGGCAAAGACTTAATCAAGCGAGATAAAGAGTCTAAGAAGCAAAAGGCTCTATTACAAGAGGCTATTGAGTTTGAGCAGAGGAATCGCAGGGTTAAAAGGTAGGTGGCTTGCGATGTCGTTTAAAACGACAAATAAAAAAGCCCACTATAAAAGTGGGCTAAAAATTCATCAAATTAAATACTACAATTCATTTCTAAAAATACTTAGTTGTGGATTCCGATCTTCCCAATACTTTACTGAGGCAGTGTATATATTACCGGGCAACTTAAGTTGATAAGTTACATACCAACAACACTGAGAGCTACCTGAGAAGTATTCAGCAAAGATTGGATTTAAGCTACCAAGGTTAGTCTGCCAGCTTTCTAAAAAAGCCTCTTCATAGTCATAGTTATTATTGAGCTTCGTATCAGGCAGATTTGGAGCGGTCCCGCTTAATTTCGAGGGATAAGACATCCCTGAATACCCTTGATTTACTATCTGGCTGTTAAATGAATCATAAAACTCTTTTTGTTCTTGAAATTTTTTTTCAAACCCATGTTCATTTGCAAATTCAGCAATCGAATGACCAATAATGTATTGAACTTGCTTGTCAGCTTCTTTTGTAATGTTAGGCATTTAGCTTCTCCTTAATAAATGATATTTGGTGGCGGGTGCTGACTCTTGCGACGAGCCAGTCTTCCAATGTTGTGGATGATGTTACGAAATGATCCATTTGCCGCTTGAATCGTGGGCAATAAATCATCATCGGAAATATCAACCCCTGTCTTGCTAATAACAGCTCTCGCCACATCCAGGTAATCACTGGCAGGCGCCGCATTCATCTCTACTAAGATGCACCGATCCAATAATCCCTTATCTAATTGAGAGATGTTGTTAGTAGTTAGTATGAATACACCCCTAGTCGTATTGAGCGCTGACTTCAAACTTTGCTGTGTGAGCTTGGTTAAGTTATCAACTTCATCAATGATGAAGTAGTGCAGTCCACTGGCATTGATGGATGATCTACTTAAAATTGCCTCGATCAAGTTCATTACTTGAGGACCTGTAAAGCCTTGCTGACACGCAATCATTTCTTCGGGCAAACTTAAGTCTTCACCTGTCTTGCCTTGTTCAATTGCGTTAGGTAGCATCTTTGCGAGAGTCGTCTTGCCTGTTCCAAAGACTCCGTATAAAAGGATTCCTGATTTGCCGCAGTAAGGTAATGCTTCGGCACCGCTGACAATGTCTTCGATGCGTAATCGACTCTCGAGATTGCCAAAGATAATGTCACTAATCGTTTGAGGCTCATGAAATGGCTCCTTGTTGATCAACATATGTTTCCTTTATTTGTTCAATGGTTGAATGGGAGGCGCTCATAACACCCCCCATTTTTATTAAGCTGCTTGAGTTTGTGTATCTACAGCGCCGTCAGCGTCATTTGCTGCTTCAATAGCTGCTTTCGCTTCTGCGAGAGCTACTTGCTGTTTGCCATATAGGGCAGCATAAGCCGCATTCACTACAGCCTCGTTTCGCAATACCGCACGAATACCAAAGCTGCCATCTGCTTGTTGTTCAGCGAGCAAGACGCAAGCCTCACCCATAAAGTCAGCATCCGCAACATGCGATAACAACTCTGACTTGGCAATGCCTAGGAAGCTTTTACGCCCTGCAATAGCGGCTTTAGCAATCTCTGCTTTAGCTTTTGGGCTGATATAGGTGGCACTTTTACCCAAGCGAATCTCTTGTATGCCGCCGTTATCTTCAATCCACTGTGCTAAGTCAGCAGTTTGCACTTTAGCTTTTTGTGCTTGACGCAATACGAGCGAATAAGTGCTGATACGACGACGGTCAATATTGCCAAATACTGCACGAACCACACGAGTTGCTAAAGGCACTTCCGATTTATAAGAGTAGTTTCGCTCTTTATAAAAACGCTCTAAGGCTGCCGAACGCTGTTTTGCCTGCTCTAACACTAGCTCGCCGCAGTAGCTTAAGCACTCTGCTAAAACTGCATACAGCTCGCTATTGCTAGTACGATAAGCACCCTGTTCCCAAGTAATGCGCTTTGCTTCCATGCCAGCTAATAGATTGACAGCATTAGCAAAGGTGCCTACCGTTGTTAGTGCGTTGTCGTTTAAAACGACAGCTGTGTTTACTGCGTCGGTTGTTTTTTCGATTTGATTCATTTTTAATTCCCGTAGATTCAAACACGAAGTGCAACACGGTTTAAGGACTGCATAAATACTTCATTGGGGGTTTTAAACCCTAATCGTTTTCTAGGTCGGTTGTTTAAACGGTCTTGGATCATTCTAAGCTCCTTATCGG
>NZ_JACVPV010000008.1:0-118425 GCF_018881675.1 Polynucleobacter sp. P1-05-14
TAAAAAATCACAAATTACCAAAACAGAATTGCTGGCTCAGCCAGAAGCGTTTGATTGAAGGCCAAAACCCGTGTACACGCTTTAAATCTAAATCAATGGAAGTATTTTGGGTTTTTACACAGCCTCGGCCGTTCTCTGCCCTCTGAACTGTCAATATCGCTGATTTTGAGCGGCCCTTATTGGATCTAAAGCGGACTTTCCCCTTTATATCCAGAAAACAGTCAGATTAGAGCCACTCTCCAATAATTGACTTGATGTGTCAGCCCTTCAGAGCGTTACTAGTGTTGTTATCCCAATAGTGGGATAACAACACCAGGAGCAATCATGCGCAATGCAACAAACAAAAAAGTAATAACCAAATCAGTCAAATTAGCACCCAATAAGACAATTGTTAAAAAAGCAATAACAACAAACTCAAAACCAAAAGAGCTTAAGTTAACCACCCCGTTGACTAGCTCGGCTCTAGTAATACCAACGTCACCCAAGACCAAACAATCCCAACTCATTGCCCTGTTGAGAAGTCCCAACGGCGCAACCATCAATGAGTTGATGCTAGCTACTGGATGGCAAGCGCATTCGATACGAGGCGTCATTAGCGGAGTGATTAAAAAGCGTCTAGGGCTGACTGTGATTAGCGAGAAGTTAGATGGCAATCATTGCTATCGCATTGAAGGAGCCTAAGTTTATGCAAGCGCAACTTGAAGAGCTCAAGACACTTAATCGAGAGCAATTAGCAAACCGCTGGCAAATCTGCTTTGGGGTACCAGCACCCCATCTTTGTCGCACGCCACTGATGCGACAAGCGATTAGTTGGCATCTTCAAACTAATGCATTGGGTGGCCTGAGTTTGCTGGAGAAGCGTCAGATCCAATCAGGCTCAAGCAATCAAAATACGACAGCAAGTATCGGCTCACGCCTGATTCGAGTGTGGCAAGGCAAAACCCATCAGGTCACAGTTCTGGAGAGTGGTTACCAATATGAGAACCAAATCTGGAAGAGTCTATCTGCAATAGCAAAACATATCACCGGCACCCCTTGGTCTGGACCGGTGTTCTTTGGACTCAAGAAGACAGGTAAGTGAGAAGCCGCTATGACTAAGCTCAACTTACGCTGCGCCATCTACACCCGCAAATCTTCCGAGGAAGGTTTGGAGCAAGGCTTTAATTCTTTAGACGCTCAAAGGGAGGCCTGTGAGGCCTTTGTATTATCCCAGCAGCATGAGGGCTGGAAACTCGTTCCCACCTTTTACGATGATGGCGGGTATTCCGGTGGCAATATGGAGCGCCCCGCTCTCAAGCAATTGCTGAGTGATATCGACCAGAAAAAGATTAATGTCGTAGTCGTTTATAAAGTTGATCGTTTAACCAGATCACTAGCAGACTTTGCCAAGATTGTGGAGCAGTTTGATGCCAAGGGCATCTCCTTTGTCTCGGTGACTCAGCAATTTAATACGACATCATCTATGGGGCGATTGACCCTCAATGTTCTTTTGTCTTTTGCTCAGTTTGAGCGGGAGGTGACTGGTGAACGTATTCGGGACAAGATTGCCGCTTCAAAAGCTAAGGGGATGTGGATGGGTGGAACCCCTCCTATGGGTTACATTCCAAAAGAGCGCACTCTAGAGATTGAGCCCCAAGGCGCTGCATTAATCAAACTCATTTATGAGCAGTATTTGGCCATTGGGGATGTGCGACGCTTAAAGCTCTATCTGGATCGACAAGGCATCCGTAGCCCCGTGAGTACCTCGATTGCCGGCAGATGCTATGGCGGGGTCTACCTAGGTCGTGGTCAGCTCTATCGGCTGCTATCGAACCCCATTTACTTGGGGAAAATCGTTCATAAGGAGCAAATCTTCCCAGGCCAGCATCCGGCAATCATTGACCAGAATCTTTGGGATCGGGTGCAAGCTAAATTAAGCAGCAACTTGCAAGGCCACAAACTCAGGCAAAGCGCTCCTTCCGATAGTTTACTCACGGGACTCGTGTTTGATGATGCGGGTCATCGCTTGGTTCCTTCACACAGTCAAAAACACTCTAAGCGCTACCGCTACTATCTGTCTAAGCCCTTGGTGACCCAAAGTAGAGGTGATGCTCCTAAGGGCCTGCGCATACCCGCAGATGACTTAGAAAAAGTAGTGATTGATGAACTGTGTCATTGGCTGCGAGATACCAATCCCTTGGTTGATAGCCTCTCAATTGATCCACAGGATATGCAAAGCTTTGCCGAGCACACTCTAAGAATTGCTGATCAACTTCAAGTTGCCAATACTGAGCGCTATCAATGGATTCAGCAACTGATTACCAAAGTGATTGTGAGTAGCAAGTCCATCACATTAGAAATGAATCCTACTCCGCTTCAATTAGATATCTCATTCCATGCAAATGAAGTGCAAACCATTTGCCTTCAAGTTCCCATACAAATTAATCGCTGTGGCTTTGCGATGCGCCTGATCATTGATGGCAATCAAACAGTTGGGCAAGCGCCTGATCAGCGATTGATCGCTTCGATCCGTAAAGCGCAAGATTGGTTAGGGCAATTAACGTCCGGTAAAACTACTTCGCTTGGAGCCATTGCAAAAGCGGAAGGTGTCACTACTACCCATGTGACTAACATCATCAACCGCGCTTTTTTAGCGCCCGATATTGTGCGAATGATTATGAATGGCACGCAGCCCGCTACACTCACTTCAGATTTACTCAAGAGAGTCTTGCCACTTCCTCTAGATTGGGAAGAACAACGTCAGTTACTGGGCTTTAACTAGGGCAAAGCCAACCGTCTTTCATGCTCGCTGAGAGAAGTACCCAATAGAGGCTAAAAACATGCAGCAAGCCAACCGCAGAGAATATAAAAAACCAAAAAGCCCCGCGTTTGGCGGGGCTATTAGCAAAATACCTATATAAATCAATAACTTATAGAATAAATGGCGGAGAGGGTGGGATTCGAACCCACGGTAGGTTTGACCCTACGCTTGATTTCGAGTCAAGTACATTCGACCACTCTGCCACCTCTCCGAACCGAGAAATCATTATAGCCAGCGATACATAAAGCCATATAGGCAATATTGACTTAAAAATGGCTAGCCAAAAGAGCTCAGTCTCTTTAATATAGATATACATATATGTATATCTATATTAAAGAGGTTAAAACATGAATATTCAAATTTCAAAGTGGGGTAATAGCCTAGCGCTTCGGATTCCCGCTGCATTCATTAAAGAAATCCAACTAAAGGATGGGGATAAGGTTGAAGCAACCCTATCGAAGGATGGTTCACTAATTATTAGGCCGCAAAAATTAGATCGCAAAGCGATTGCAGCAGATCTTAGAGCATTTAGAGCTACTTTAAAGATGGGTAAATCAGTGATGGATGAAGTTCGCTCAGGGGCGCGCTACTAATGATTTATGTTGATACCAGTATCTTAGTGGCTTTATGCACAACAGAAGAAAAGAGTGCCGCTGTTGACACGTGGCATGAAAACAGCTCCACAAAAATGATTTCATCTACTTGGGCATTTACAGAATTCTCTAGCGCACTTAGTCTAAAGGTCAGAACCAATCAAATAACTGAAAAACAGAGTCGTGAAGCTTGGAAAAAATTTGACAGTCTTTGCCAAAACGATATTGAACTAATGCCCATTGAGAGCAAAACGTATTACTCTGCTGGGATTTTAGTTGTTGATAGCAAATCAAATCTCAGGGCTGGCGACGCACTTCATCTTGCCGCCGCAAAGCAATTCAAATCTAAATCTTTGGCAACTCTTGATAAAGTTTTAGCAAAAAATGTTGCTAGAGTAAAAATTAAAGCCGTTTTAATTTAATTCGGCTTTAATATCTCTAAGCCACCTAAGTAAGGTTGTAGTGCCTTCGGAATAGCAATACTGCCATCTACTTGTTGCTTGTTCTCAAGTAATGCAACCAACGCCCTACCAACTGCAAGACCTGAACCATTTAAGGTATGCACCAATTCTGGCTTGCCTTGACCCGCTTTAAATCTGGCTTGCATCCGTCTTGCCTGGAAATCACCCATGCTGGAGCATGAGCTAATTTCTCTGTAGGCTTTTTGTGAAGGGACCCAAACCTCTAAGTCATAAGTCTTGGTACTACCAAAACCCATATCACCGGTGCAGAGTAATACTTTTCTGTAAGGTAACTCAAGCAATTCCAGAATACGCTCAGCGTGGCCCGTGAGCTCTTCCAAGGCTTGCATGGAATCTTCTGGCTTAGTAATTTGTACTAACTCAACTTTGTCAAACTGATGCTGACGAATCATGCCTCGGACATCGCGACCATAGCTACCAGCTTCTGAACGGAAACATGGTGTATGAGCCACAAACTTCATTGGTAAGCTATCTGCGTTAACGATTTCGTCTCGGACTAAATTCGTTACAGGCACTTCTGCAGTTGGGATAAGGTAAAAGTTTTCAGTCTTAGCTTCACCGCCCTCGTCTTCACCGCCCATTTGACGGGGAACCTTAAATAGATCCTCTTCAAACTTCGGCAACTGACCAGTACCGCGCATAGAAGCAGCATTCACCATGTAAGGCGCATACACCTCTTGATAATGGTGATCTGTAGCATGAGTATCAATCATGAATTGCGCCAAAGCGCGGTGCAATCTAGCAATCGGCCCCTTGAGAACCACAAAGCGTGAGCCGCTAATTTTGGCTGCTACTTCAAAGTCCAGGCCCAGGGGGCCACCCAAATCAACGTGATCTTTAATCTCAAAATCAAAAATCGGCTCTTCACCCCAACGCTTTACTTCTTTGTTTTCTGTTTCATCTTTTCCAGCAGGCACAGACTCATCTGGCAGATTCGGAATACCCATCAAGAAATCAGCAATCTCTGCTTGCAAGGTGCCCAATCTGGCTGCACCAGATTCCATATCAGCATTAACGCCTGCAACTTCAGCCATCTCGGCAGAGGCATCCTCACCCTTACCTTTTTTCATACCAATGGCTTTAGATAGCTGATTGCGCTTGGCTTGCAATACTTCAGTACGGGTTTGCAAAGATTTACGCTCAGATTCCAAGGCATTGAATTTCTCAACGTCGAGTTGGAATTTGCGAGTCGCTAAACGTGCAGCAACTGCGGTGATATCTTTACGGAGTAATTGCGGATCAATCATGTGATGCTCTGTAGATTAGGAGTTCTAGGTTTTAGTTTTATACGGGCTCTAGTTTAAGCGCAAGACTTCGGCTCCGGCTGGCGGAGTGAAAGTAAAGCGATTGGCGGGCAAATTAACATTGAGTTGGATCTTATCCAAAGTCACCAGGACCACGCTTCCAAGCCCATCGGTTAACTCCAAAGCTTTCGGTAAGCCATTAGCCATGCCAATCGAGATCTTTGTATAAGGCAGGTCATTTTTATTCTTGGCATTGGGATCTTTCTTAGGAATCAAAGCTACCCACTTCATTCCTAAACGCTCTTCGCCTTCAACCAAGTCAAAATGCTGTTCTAGTGAAGTCTCACCAAACAGAATAGCCGCCGGCGTCGAAGCTAAGGCCTGACCCGCTGGACGAAAAGTCGCCTGGTTTAAATCTTTATCCCATAAGATTAGTTGCTTGCCATCAGCAATTAACTTTTGCTCGTAAGGCTTTTGGGTATCCCAGATAAATCTTCCTGGACGCTGAAATACAAAATGACCTTGGGTTTGACGGAGGACTTTCAAGCCCTTGTCTTGTGATTCATTGGCTTTAGGTGCACGTAACTGCTGCTGCATAAAATCCCCTTCAGCAGTTTTAGAGTTCCGTACAAATTGACGCAACTGCTCTGAGCCACTTTCACTTTGCGAATGAGTGACGCCTGAAAACAGAATGGCTGTTCCAAGCAATACTGCAGATAAGAATCTTTGCAAAATGGCTGCCTTACTCTGAAGGGCGATGAAGAATCTCGCGATTACCGCCATTACCCATCTTAGATACAAGTCCTGCTTTTTCCATATCCTCGAGTAGGCGTGCAGCACGGTTGTAACCAATGCGCAGGTGACGCTGGACTAATGAGATCGATGGGCGTTTATTTTCTAGAACAATAGCAACGGCTTGGTCATAAAGAGGATCCGCCTCACCACCACCCTCGCCAGTCAATGCATCCACATTGGATTCGTCAGCACCTTCAAGGACGCCATCAATATAGTTGGCTTCGCCCTTCTCCTTGAGCCACTCCACTACGCGGTGCACTTCATCATCCGATACGAATGCGCCATGAACACGAACTGGCAAACCGGTACCTGGCGCCATATAGAGCATGTCACCCATACCGAGCAATGCTTCCGCGCCCTGCTGATCCAAAATCGTACGACTATCAATCTTGCTGCTGACTTGGAATGAGATACGGGTTGGTACGTTGGCTTTAATTAAACCAGTAATGACGTCAACGCTTGGGCGTTGTGTTGCTAATACCAAATGAATACCTGCAGCACGAGCCTTTTGCGCAATACGGGCAATCAACTCTTCAATCTTCTTGCCCGATACCATCATCAAGTCAGCCAACTCATCAATCACGATGACGATGACCGGTGCTTTATAGATTGGCTCTGGATCATCTGGAGTTAAGCTAAATGGATTGGTGAGCTTCTCACCTTTCTCTTCGGCTTCCAGAATTTTTTTATTAAAGCCAGCTAGGTTACGTACGCCAAACTTACTCATCAGTTTGTAACGGCGCTCCATCTCATTTACCGCCCAGTTAAGTGCGTTGTATGCCTGCTTCATATCCGTTACAACTGGGCACAACAAATGCGGGATCTTGTCGTAGATGGCCATCTCGAGCATCTTCGGATCAATCATGATCAAACGCACTTCATCAGGCTTAGCCTTAAAGAGTAGCGACAGAATCATGGCATTGATACCCACGGACTTACCAGCGCCGGTAGTACCCGCAACCAAGCAGTGAGGCATCTTCGCTAAATCAGCCACCATTGGGCTGCCAGAGATGTCTTTACCTAAAGCTAAAGTCAGTAAAGAATGGTTGTCGTTATAAACCTGCGAAGTCAGAATCTCTGACAAGTAAACCGACTGGCGTGTTGGGTTTGGTAACTCCAAAGCCATACAAGTTTTGCCAGGGATGGTTTCTACAACACGCATACTGACAACACCTAGTGAGCGTGCTAAGTCACGTGAGAGATTCACGATCTGACTGCCCTTCACACCAATAGCTGGATCAATCTCGTAGCGAGTCACTACTGGGCCAGGATAGGCGGCAATCACTTTTACTTGAACATTAAACTCGGCTAACTTGCGTTCAATTAAGCGCGAAGTAAATTCCAACACGTCAGCAGAGATAGTTTCTTTTGCTTCGGGTACTGGATCAAGCAATGCGAGCGGTGGTAATTCTGAATCAGGAATATCCACAAACAATGGCTGCTGTTTCTCGCGCTCTACACGAGCACTCTTCGGAATTTCAATTGGAGCACGAACGATTTGCACTGGCGCTGCAACCTCAACGCGTCCGCGGAACTCTTCTACAAACTCTTCACGCTCTTCAGCAGCAACTTCACCTAACTTACGGTCTTCTTCGCTGTCGCGACGTTCACGAATGCGGTGATAAGTCACCTCCAAGAAACGCCCTACTTTTTCAGCCACATCCAGCCAGGAGAAATGCAAGAACAAAGACAGGCCAGCACAAAGGCCAAATAGGAGCACCAGAGTGGAACCGGTAAATCCAAGAGACATTTGCAATGGATCACCAATCAGCTCACCCAAAATACCGCCAGGAGGTCTAGGGAGCTCCCAGGACAGCGAATGCATACGGATGGACTCCAAACCCATACTGCAGACGAGAGTCAGTCCAAAGCCTAACCAACGCATTAGTAGAGAGTCTGGCTTAGCATCTGGATCTGGTGGCAAAGGTATGCTCCAAAGCTCGCGCCAGCCATTTAAGACGCGGCGCCCAAAGAGAGCAACCCACCAAAAGGCAGAAATACCAAAGATATACAGCATTAAATCGGCTAAATAGGCCCCAAAACGACCCCCCAGATTCTTGGGAGCCTCAAAACTGGCATGGGACCAGGCTGGATCAGCCTTGGAATAGGTCAGCAAAATGGCAAATAAGCCCAGGCACAAGCCTAGAGAGATGAACCAGCGAGCCTCCAATAATAGGCGGGGCATCCTGCCCTGCTGGCCATTATCTGGGGGCTGGGGGCTTATTGGGGCCTTAGACTTCGGGTATGCGGTTCTTGCCATGTTCTACCGATTGTAATCAAGCAAATCTATAATTTGAATATGACTACAAATACCCCAAAACACTCCAAAGTTCTGATCCTCGGATCTGGCCCTGCTGGCTATACAGCAGCCGTCTACGCAGCCCGAGCTAATCTAAACCCCACCCTCATCACTGGCCTAGCTCAGGGCGGTCAATTAATGACCACTACTGACGTCGAAAACTGGCCTGCAGATGCCGATGGTGTTCAAGGCCCAGAACTAATGGAGCGTTTTTTAAAGCATGCCGAACGCTTTAATACTGAAATCATTTTTGACCATATTCATACGGCAGCTCTGAAAGAAAAACCAATTCGCTTAGTTGGCGACTCTGGAACCTATACCTGCGATGCCTTGATTATTTCCACTGGCGCTTCTGCTCAATATATTGGCTTACCCAGTGAGGAAGCCTTTATGGGTCGCGGCGTTTCTGGTTGTGCAACTTGCGATGGCTTCTTCTACCGCAATCAAGATGTTTGTGTAGTCGGTGGTGGTAATACTGCTGTTGAAGAAGCGCTATACCTCACCGGCATTGCTAAAAAAGTTACCGTGATTCATCGTCGCGATAAGTTCCGTGCTGAACCAATCTTGAATGATCGCCTCATGGCAAAAGTTGCCGAAGGCAAAGTGGAGCTGAAACTGAACTCTACTCTCGAAGAAGTTCTGGGCGATGAAAAAGGCGTTACTGGCGTACGCATCAAGAAACAAGACGGCAGCACTGAAGACCTTGCTGTAACCGGTGCCTTTATTGCTATTGGTCACAAGCCAAATACCGAACTCTTTGTTGGTCAGCTCGACATGAACAATGGCTACCTCAAGACCCATTCAGGCCTTGAAGGCAATGCCACTGCTACTAATATCCCTGGCGTGTTTGCTGCTGGCGATGTGCAAGACCATATCTACCGTCAAGCGATTACCAGTGCTGGCACAGGCTGTATGGCCGCATTGGATGCGCAGCGTTACTTGGAAACATTGGAGTAAGTTTTTTTTGCCTAGAACTTTAAATAAGTATGAAATAAAAAAACGCCTAGCATTGCTAGGCGTTTTGTTTGCTGCAGTCTGATTGCTACTGCATTTAATGACTACTCATTACTTAACGAGAGGCCATTGGCAAGAGTGGCACGATGAGTAATGCCACGATATTGATGATCTTAATGAGTGGGTTAACGGCAGGGCCCGCAGTATCTTTGTAAGGGTCGCCAACGGTATCGCCAGTCACTGCCGCTTTGTGAGCTTCAGAACCTTTGCCGCCGAAGTGACCTTCTTCGATATATTTCTTGGCGTTATCCCAAGCACCACCACCGGTACACATCGAGATCGCTACGAATAAGCCAGTCACAATAGTTCCCATGAGCAAACCACCCAATGCTGCAGGTCCTAACAAGAGACCAACTACAACTGGGGCTACTACTGGCAAGAGGGAAGGAACGATCATCTCTTTAATAGCTGCAGAAGTCAGCATATCGACAGCTTTGCCGTACTCTGGCTTTGCAGTGCCTTCCATGATTCCAGGGATATAACGGAACTGACGGCGCACCTCTTCTACCACCGCACCAGCACAACGACCTACTGCTTCCATCGCCATCGCACCAAACAAGTAAGGAATCATGCCGCCGATAAAGAGGCCAATGATGACCATGTGATTGGACAAGTCAAAAGACACCTGTTGGCCCATACCCTCTAAAGCATGGGTGTAGTCAGCAAAGAGCACGAGCGATGCCAAACCAGCTGAACCAATTGCATAGCCTTTAGTAACTGCTTTAGTAGTGTTGCCAACCGCATCCAATGGATCGGTAATATCGCGAACAGATTGTGGCAAGCCTGCCATCTCTGCAATACCACCAGCATTATCTGTAATTGGGCCATATGCATCAAGCGCAACCACAATACCTGCCATGGACAACATGGCTGTTGCTGCAATTGCAATGCCATATAAACCAGCCAACCAATACGCTGCAAAAATCGCTGCACAAACAAAGAGCACTGGGTAAGCAGTTGACTTCATCGAAATACCTAAGCCAGCAATAATGTTAGTACCGTGACCTTTGGTTGAAGCTTCAGCAATATGCTGCACTGGCTTGAACTGGGTACCGGTGTAGTACTCGGTAATCCATACCAAACCTGCTGTAAGCAACAAGCCCACTACAGTTGAACCAAACAAACGCCATTGGCTACCAGGAATACCTAATGCGTCGTCCGGCATGATGAAATTGGTTACGAAGTAGAAGGCAATCAGCGACAGACCACCAGCAATGATCAACCCCTTGTACAAAGCAGGCATCACATTTTTCATGCCAGGTGTTGCTTTTACAAACGAGCAACCAATGATGGAGGCGATGATAGAAACGCCACCCAGCACTAATGGATAAATAATTGCAGCAACTGGTGCGCTAGAAACCATTAAGGATCCCAGCACCATGGTTGCAATCAGCGTAACCGCGTAAGTTTCGAATAAGTCCGCCGCCATACCTGCGCAGTCACCAACGTTGTCGCCAACGTTATCAGCAATCACCGCAGGATTACGTGGATCATCTTCCGGAATCCCAGCCTCAACCTTACCGACCAGGTCAGCGCCAACGTCTGCACCCTTAGTAAAGATGCCGCCACCTAAACGCGCAAAGATCGAAATCAAGGAAGAGCCGAACGCCAAACCAATCAGGGGATGCAATACAGAAGAGAGATCTTGTCCAGCACCAATCGATACAAGGAACATAAAGAAGAGGCCAACACCCAAGAGACCCAGTCCAACTACCAACATGCCGGTAATTGCGCCGCCTTTGAATGCCACATTGAGCGCTTCGTTCATACCCTTGGTGGCCGCTTCCGCTGTCCGCACGTTTGCGCGCACTGAGACATTCATACCAATAAAGCCACAAGCACCAGAAAGCACGGCGCCAATGACAAAGCCAATCGCGGTCGCAAAATCAAGGAAGAGCGCCATGAGAATGGTCAGAACCACCCCAACCACGGCAATCGTTTTATATTGGCGTGACAAATACGCTGCCGCACCCTGCTGAATCGCCTCGGCAATTTCTTGCATTTTGGCGTTGCCCGTACTCTGCCTCAAAATCCAGCCGCGCATCACAAAACCATAAATCACGGCGAGAACACCGCACGCTAAGGCAAAATACAAGCCTAAAGTGACATTACTCATGCTTGAACTCCCTAAAGTTAATCATTTGTTAATCTTTATTGTTTTGCATAACTCCACTTAGGTAGACCTGGTTTGCGAAAGCTTTAAACTATGGTCTTTAAGCTGTACCAGTATGTAACAGAATCACCCCTGCCACCCCTTGATAGGATCAGGGTATTTACTAATCATTATTCGGAGTATTTATGAGTCTCGACAAAGTCAAGCCAGGTAAAAAGATCCCTGAAAGTTTCAACGTCATTATTGAAATTCCAATGAACGCTGATCCAATCAAGTATGAAGTAGATAAAGAGAGTGGCGCAATTTTCGTTGACCGTTTTATGGGTACTGCAATGCACTATCCATGTAACTACGGATACATCAATAAAACGATTGCTGGTGATGGCGACCCCGTTGATGTTCTCGTGATTACTCCATTCCCGCTCATTCCTGGTGTTGTAGTGAGCTGCCGCGCAATTGGTGTTTTGCAAATGGAGGATGAAGGTGGTCAAGACGCTAAATTATTGGCTGTTCCAGAAGACAAAATTTTGCCCATCTACACACACTGGCAAAAACCAGAAGACATCAATCCATTGCGTCTAAACCAAATCCAACACTTCTTCGAGCACTACAAAGATCTCGAGCCAGGTAAGTGGGTAAAAGTAAGTGGCTGGGGTGGTGTTGCTGATGCTCATAAAGAAATTCTTGAAGGCATTGAGCGCTATAACAAAGAGAACAAGTAATTTTTTGTTTATTGAAAAGGCTTTGTGATTCGGAGTGAGCGCGCAGAAAGTTGCCTTAGCCCAAATCAACCCATTACTGGGTGATTTGGCTGGCAACGCGCAACTTATTCACAAAGCCGCTCTAGATGCCCACTCCCAAGGCGTCAAACTCGTAGTCACCCCGGAGCTCTCGCTCACCGGCTATCCCCCAGAAGACTTACTGCTCCGCCCTGCTTTTATTGAGGCAGCACTATTACAGCTCGAGCTCTTGATGAAAGAGCTAGCTCAGCATGCTGATCTGACTGTTATCGTCGGTCATCCCAAGCAAACATCCGCAGGTTTGCAAAACTACGCATCTGTTTTACGAAACGGCAAAGTCATTGCGGGCTACGCCAAACAAGAATTGCCTAACCATGAAGTATTTGATGAGGTTCGTTACTTCGTGCCCGGCAATCAAGCTTGTGTTTTTGAATGTGAAGGCATTCGCTATGGATTGATCTTGTGTGAAGATGCCTGGCATGCAGGTCCCGCCAAACAAGCGCATACCGCTGGCGCACAAGTATTGTTAGTCCCCAACGCCTCTCCTTACCACCTGCAAAAAGAAGCCTTACGTATTGAAGTGCTCCGTGGGCATATTGCACAAACTAAAATGCCGCTGGTTTACGTCAATGCTGTTGGCGGTCAAGATGAATTGGTTTTTGATGGCGGCTCATTTGCATTAAATAGTGATGGCAAAGTCGTGATGGCAATGCCTCAGTTTGAAACCGGCCTAGGCCTTGTTACAGTGACAGCATCTGGCGAGCTAGAAAAAGGTCTGATCACCCCACCCCAATCTGTTGAGGCGCAGGCTTATCAAGCGCTGGTCTTGGGTGTACGTGACTATGTCACTAAAAATCGCTTCCCTGGCGTGATTATTGGCCTATCTGGTGGCGTAGATTCAGCCCTGGTATTAGCAATTGCCGTGGATGCCTTAGGTGCAGATAAGGTACGCACCGTCATGATGGCCTCTCGCTATACAGCCGATATCTCTTGGATCGATGCAAGGGAGATGGCCAAGAACTTAGGCGTGCAATACGACGAGATTCCGATTAGTGGGCCAGTAGATGCTTTAGAAGCATCTCTGGCGGAGCAATTCAAAGGTTTAACAGTAGACGCTACCGAAGAGAATATTCAGGCACGCGTGCGTGGCACTCTGCTGATGGCCCTATCCAATAAAACAGGTCGACTCGTTTTGACTACAGGCAACAAGAGTGAAATGGCTGTTGGTTACTGTACGCTCTATGGCGATATGGCTGGTGGCTTTGCAGTCATTAAAGATATCGCCAAGACTTTGGTGTATCGCTTATGCGCCTATCGCAATAGTCTTGAGCTGGTTATTCCGGAGCGGATTTTGACCCGCGCACCTTCAGCAGAATTACGCCCTGATCAAAAAGATCAAGACAGCCTACCCTCTTATGAAGTGCTGGATGGCATTGTGGAGCGCTATATGGAGCAAAACCAATCGATTGCCCAAATCATTGCTGCAGGCTTTGATGCTGAGAGCGTAGAAAAAGTAACCCGCTTGATCAAGCTTAATGAATATAAGCGTCGCCAAGCCCCACCGGGAGTCCGCGTAACCACTCGCGCCTTTGGCCGCGATTGGCGCTACCCCATCACCTCACAATTTAGAGCGTAGAACGCTCAGTAGGTCGGTTTTTGGTATCTCAGAACAGATCTAGGTATGATTACTGCATTAGGGGGAGCAAATGAAACTAATTACAGCCATCATTAAGCCGTTCAAACTCGATGAGGTTCGCGAGTCATTGGCGGAAGTCGGGGTTACAGGTCTGACCGTTACTGAAGTTAAGGGCTTTGGCCGCCAAAAAGGCCATACCGAACTCTATCGTGGCGCTGAGTATGTAGTTGATTTTTTACCTAAAGTAAAAGTGGAAGCTGTGGTTTCTGATGACCGCGTTGAAGCTGCTATCGAAGCCATTACTAAAGCTGCGCGTACTGGCAAGATTGGTGATGGTAAGATTTTCGTGACTGCAGTAGAGCAAGTGATCCGTATTCGTACCGGTGAAACCGATAACGCAGCGGTATGAAAATAGAATTAACGTAACGTACTAATCCAGCGGCTTAACAAGCCGCTGTTTTTATTTGGATTAACGCAGTTGAGAGTCTGTAGAGACTGATGGAGCTGCAGGCTGAATAATTTCAGCCGGCTCCAAAATAATTGTCTTACTACTAGTATTACCAATGCGAACCTTCGCGCCCTGGTAATACAAATCCACTTGATTTAAACCGCCAGTAAGCACCTTCAATGGCGGCTTGCCATAAATACTCGCACCAACTCCTGGCTCTAGCATTTTGTTCTGGGTCTTACCGGTAGCATCCACCACACATACTGTTTGAGCAGTCTTTGATTGCAGATAAACCATGTCTCCCGCTTTTTTAGGGGCTTCGGGCTTGTAATTGAGTGCGGATGCATCTGCAGGTGGGCATTCAGCTGAAAGCGCCACTGGGGCTGGCTCCGGCATTACCGCTGGGGCTGGCTCCGGCATTACCGCTGGAGCTGGCTTCGCATCTGGTGCAGACTCTACAGGAGCAGGCTCTTGTGCCACTTCTTGAATCATCACCACTTCTTCTTTAACTGGCTCAGGAAAAAATAGGGGGCGCAAGTTCACAACAGAGAAAATTAATGCTGCGCCAATTGCCAAGAGTAAAAAAAGTTTCTTTTGAGGATTTTCTGAAGAGGTTGACTTCACGCGATAGTCAATAACATTGTCGGTAATTTTATTGGCATTACTCTTTTGAGCTTGTTGCTCTGTAACCTTTGCTGCTGGTGTAACGTACTTTACCTCTTTTACTTTTTCGGTCTTTATCTTTTTCTCTACCACAGAGGCTTTTGTCTCCTCCTGAAATTTCTCTTCAACATCAGTCGCTTTAACAGGCTGCGCGACACCAGAAAAATCAAATGCCTCTTCAGGTGTGAGATTGAGTAAACCAGCTACCTTTTTTGCTGCTGTGAATTTAACTTGATCGCCGTAAAAAGAGCTGCTTTCGCCATTTTCTATCTGCTCAATTTGGCGAACAGAAAGGCAAGTCATACCCGAAAGATCTTTTGTGCTGAGGCCAAGATTTTCTCTGGCCTTAGTAAATACCTCTTTACGAATCTCAGGGAGTTTGACTGGTTTATTCACTACGCGGTAACCATTTCATACGGAATCAATAAGATTGATAGTAATACCAAACCGTGACAAGAGTAATTAGCCACAAAGCTAGGTATTTAATGGATGGTTCTCAAGATTGGACTCAAGATACCTCTTCACCAGCACTTGTAGAGAATCCGCATGCATTTTGTCCATCACCCTAGCCTTATGGACCTTAATCGTGGCATCGGTGGTTCCTAGTTTTACGGCAATATCCTTGTTTAGAAGGCCCTTAACAAGCCATCCACATACTTCACGCTCCCTAGGAGTGAGGCTTTCATAATCTTTCTTAGCTTCAACATCCAAAGAAACCCTCTTTAGCTGGCGGGTATCAAAGTCGATTGCGTCCGCAACGGCTTTTAAGAGCTCTTCGAGATTAAATGGCTTAAATAAGAAATCTACCGCACCCCGCTTAAGACCTTGAACAATTTGGTGCGGATGGCTTTGACCACTCACAAATACGATGGGCGTTTTACGACCTAACTTTTGCAATTTTTCTTGTAAATCAAGGCCAGTCATGTCTGGCATCTGCATATCTAAGAGAATGACAGCCGGAGATACTGGAACTGATTTTTCTAAGAAAACGGTTGCAGACGCATAGTCATCGACGAGATAGCCTAATTCATGCAGCATTCTGGATAGAGAGATGCGAATTGACTCGTCATCATCAATTAGGTATACGTGGCCGACTTTAGTCATTGAATTCAAAGGAAAAAGTGATTGATAACTTAATGTACTGCACCCTCTTTTACTAAGCTATTAGCTCCTTAGCTAATATTTAGATCTAAATCAATGATTTCATTGACATTTTCATACTGCAGTGCAACATTTAAAGTAATTATGATGAACCCATCGATCCAGACCACCCTTAACCCATCTCACGGCACAATAGAGCCTTTCGACACAAACCTTTTCTGGAGTAATAAGCATGAAACGCCTTAATGAACGCTCGCGCATGGTCACCGAAGGGGTCGCTCGCGCACCTAATCGTTCGATGTATTACGCAATGGGTTACGAGGAAAAGGATTTCGTAAAGCCGATGGTTGGCGTTGCGAATGGCCACTCCACTATTACCCCATGTAATAGTGGTTTACAAAAATTAGCTGATGCTGCTGTTGAAGCTCTAGAAGCGGCCGGCGCAAAAGCACAAGTTTTTGGCACACCAACCGTTTCCGATGGCATTGGTATGGGTACTGAGGGCATGAAGTATTCGCTCGTTTCACGTGAAGTGATTGCTGACAGCATTGAAGTTTGCGTAAATGGTCTTTGGCAAGATGGCGTCGTTGTTATTGGTGGCTGTGATAAAAATATGCCAGGCGGCATGATGGCTTTAGCCCGCACCAATGTGCCCGGCATCTATGTCTATGGTGGCACGATTAAACCGGGTCATTACAAGGGCAAAGAACTCAATATTGTTTCTGCATTTGAAGCGGTTGGCGAATTTACTTCCGGTCGATTGAGTGAGGAAGATTTAAAAGGCGTGGAACAGCATGCCTGTCCAGGTAGCGGCTCTTGCGGTGGCATGTACACAGCGAACACCATGAGCTCTTCGTTTGAAGCTTTGGGTATGAGCTTGCCCTACTCCTCGACGATGGCGAACGTTGATGCTGAAAAAGTGGCAAGCGCTGCCGAATCAGCAAGAGTACTTGTTGAAGCAGTTAAAAATAACCTACGTCCACGCGACATCATCACCAAGAAATCCATTGAGAACGCTGTCAGTGTGATCATGGCAGTTGGTGGATCCACAAATGCCGTATTGCATTTCTTGGCTATCACCAGCGCAGCTGAAATCGATTGGACTATTGATGACTTTGAGCGCATTCGTAAGCGCGTTCCCGTGATCGTGGATATGAAACCATCTGGCACTTACCTTGCAACCGATTTGCATCAAGCTGGTGGCATTCCACAAGTCATGAAGATCTTGCTAGATGGCGGATTACTCCACGGTGACTGCATGACCATTACCGGCAAAACAATCGCCGAAGTGCTAAAAGATGTTCCGTCAGTACCGCGCGCTGATCAAAAAGTGATTCGCACCTTAGACAATCCTTTGTACAAACAAGGTCACTTGGCAATTTTGAAGGGTAATATCTCTCCAGAAGGTTGCGTCGCCAAGATTACTGGTCTCAAGAACCCATCGATTACTGGTCCAGCCCGAGTATTTGATTCTGAAGACGATGCCATGGCAGCCATCATGGCGCAGAAGATTAAGGATGGTGACATCGTGGTGATTCGTTATGAAGGCCCTAAAGGCGGTCCTGGTATGCGTGAAATGCTTGCCCCAACCTCCGCTCTCGTTGGCCAAGGTTTAGGCGAGTCTGTAGGCCTCATCACTGATGGCCGCTTCTCTGGTGGCACCTGGGGTATGGTTGTGGGTCACGTAGCTCCTGAAGCCTACGTAGGCGGCACAATTGCCCTCATTCATGAAGGTGACTCGGTAACGATTGATGCCCATCAACTACTGATTCAATTGAACGTTGATGAAGCAGAAATTGCCAAGCGTCGCGCAGCTTGGGTGCAACCTAAGCCTCGCTACACTCGTGGCTTATTAGCAAAATACGCTCGCCTTGCAAGCACTGCAAGTAAAGGTGCGGTAACTGACTTGAACTTGGGTGACTAAGTTCATTAAGTAAAAGCCTTAAAAGAAAAAGCCCCCAGGTAAAACTAGGGGCTTTTTTATTGCGTGTACCACCCAATCAATTGACTTAGTGCTTCATAGCTCCAGCGCCCATTGCATTAACTGGCATCTTGACCTCAACATCACCTGCCTTAGCAAACTTCAGCTTCACGGGAACGGTTTCACCTGCAGCTAATGGGGCTTTAATGTTCATAAACATCAGATGCAAGCCGCCGGGCTTTAATTCAACAGCGCCACCTGCTGGCACAGTAATATCTTTTACCTGACGCATCTTCATAACATTGCCCTCCATTGCCATCTCGTGGAGCTGCACTTCACCTGCAACAGTTGAGCTGGCAGAGATCAATTGATCAGTAGCGCCTTTATTTTCAATCTTCATAAAGCCACCGGCTACCTGCTGACCGGGAACTGTAGCACGGGTATAAGCATCTTCAATTTTGATAGCGTTAGTAGTGACGGTTTTGGAAACGTTTTGCGCCCGTGTCGTCCCTACGAAAGCCATCCCCGCAACGGCACAAAGTGTTACTAATAGTTTTGTCTTCATTTACATTCTCCCGGTAATTGATAAGCGATACATTTAATTATGGTTTAACTATCAAAGCTTTTTGTAATTGCTGAAAATCTACTAAGCCCGTTTTTCTGGAAGCTTTACCATTTTTATCAATCACTATGGTTGTAGGTGTTTCGCCATGCCATTTAGGATCGATTTCATAGCGCAGGCGCTCATCAAAAGGCGCTGCGACATAATAGTTATTAGCCTTATCCAGATTTGCTTTGCTCAACATTTTTTTTATCGACTCAATTGAGACATCATCAACCTGAATAAAAACTACTTTAGCGCTTGGATTGTTTTTGATAAAAAGACCCCACTGCGGCATCTCTTTAACGCAGGATGGGCAAGTCACCCCCCAAAAATTAATAGCCAGAGGTCCACCATTTGCGGCTTTGATGATGGATTTCCAATCTCCCACCTGATAAGGCTTCAAAGAAACTGGATCAGCGAAGGCAAACCCAGTCATTGAGAGAGTGAGAATAAAAATAAGCCAATATTTTTTCATTGCTTTTGTCCAATATTGATGAGTTGGTATCCATCATTACGCGTAAGCCAGGATAAAAATACTTGATTCCCTTGAGCTAGCAACAAGGGATGGTCACTGTACCCTGCTGTACTAGATAGTATTTTAGGAATTGCCCAAGTTTTTCCATCATCGCTAGATTCTTTTAAATATACGGATGATTGCACGCCATCAAACTCCTTCCATACCAACCAAACTTGCTGGCCCAATGCCAATAGATATGGCCTGGATACATTGGCAGTTTCAGCGCCTATGCGAGTAGGCTTGGAATAGGTGGCACCTTGGTTGGTGGAATTGGCATAAAACACTCCAGAGCGCTTGCTGCCTTGGGTATACCAAGCTACATGGTATGTGCCGGCGTTTGATACTGCTATGGACGGTCCATGATGTGGGCAAGCATCAGTTTTCCAGTTGTCATCAGCCACCTTACGGATTGGTCCAGCACCTGAAGCTAAAATCACTTGGCTAGCTTGATCCCGAACACCTCCGGGAAATATTGCCCTGTACGCTAGCACAGGATTATCTTTCGGATCAAGGCTACCACCGATGCGACAGCACTCACAACTACTCTCATTTGCAAAGCGTTCTGCCTGAAAGCTTTTGCCACCATCCTGAGAAAAAGAATAAGCAATTGAGCCGCCAAGACGATTTTGTCCACCCTGCTTGGCAGCAGAAACTAAACGCTTATCGATCCAAGAGATAAAAATATCGCCATCTGGCTTTATCAGAACCGATGGAAAACGCTGACTGGATCTGTCACTGACCAAGGGCTCTGGTTTAGTGAATGTCTTAGCCCCATCTGTCGATCTAGCAGTATTAATTTGCGCATTCCAACTAGTATCTTTGAAAAAAGCATACGCCAAAAAGATATTGCCTTGTTTATCAGCAACAATTTGCGGACGTGCATCAGCGCCAGCATCTAATGATTTACCGTGCTCAGCAATTTTGACTGCTGGTGAAAATGTTTTTCCCAAATCAGAAGACTGCGCAACAGCAACTACCCCACTTGCCGTCCATGCTAACAAGAGTTTTCCATCCTGCGTAAAAAATGGGGTTGCAGCATTGGCGCACTCCAAACCAGCTCCCTGACAGGCATTGCCAGGCTTTGCACTAACCATAGAAGAATGATCCATTTGCATTTGTGCCTGCGCAGGAAGGCTCAGCACTTCCAACAGAAGCGCTCCGAGCAATAAGAATCGATTAAAAGAGTATGGGGTCGGATTCATGATTAGAAGATGATACGTGCACCGACAGTAATGCTCTGTGGTTGCCCAGCGATATAACTCCCTTGACTAGTTCCCGTACCGTAAGTGATGTAGCTTCGATTGAACATATTGATCACACTGGCAAATACTGAGGCTTCTGGCGTTAATTGATGGTTCACCTTTAAACCAACAACTGCATAGGAAGGAACTGGTAAGGTGTGTGCGCCATCCAACCAAGAATTACCAATATAACGAACATTGGCTGTCAGACTGGTCTTTGGAAGCGGCATATAGGTCACTCCTGCATAACCCATGTTTTGTGGCACACCGCCAACCTGAGATCCAATTGGATTTAAGGATGCACTAACCCCCGAGCCAATCCAAGTAAGAATGGTGTTCGTATGGGTATATGTACCATCAACAGCCCACTGAGTATTGAGATCATGATGTGCCTGTACCTCAAGCCCACGACTTTGAAGATTCTGATTATTGCCGTACAAGCTAAATGTTTGGCCATTAGCTCCGGTACAAACTGAGATTGGACAACCTGCAGCAGCAGCTTGTGCCTGAGAAACATTGGGTGCATAAACTGCGTTTTTTACATTCGCATTAAAGCCCGTGATCTGCACAAAGCCCGCATTCCAACGATAGTCAGTCCCTAGTTCATAGCCAGTCATGTTCTCGGGGCTCAGCAATGGATTGGCCAGGCTAACGCTCGTTGAATTTCCATAAGTACGAAGCGTGTTGTTCAAACCAGGCGCATGGAAACCCTGATAGGCCGCCCCCCTAAAGTCCCACTCCTTAGTAGCCTGTAATAACAAGCCCAGATTAGGGCTGAACTTATATGCAGTTTGATTAGGGACATTGGTGTAATTTTGAACACCATTTGCACCTGCGATCCAATAGGTTGGGGTCTGGCTTTGCCATTGATCCTCTCGAAGTGAGAGAGTAGCTTGCAATGGGATGGCATCTGTTTTAGCCTTCATTTGCGCCATCACACCATAAAACTGTTGCTGACCTTTTGCGAAATCAGAAGAGGTAACCACTCCATTTGCATATCCAGCAGCAGAACTAAAGGAATTCGTTAAATTCTGTGCAGCTACCTGTCTTCCATCAACACTTACTACTACCTGATTAATGGTTTGATCCTTTAAGTCATGGGTATATTGCGCAGATGCCCCCAGTGTTGAATAAGGATCGTTATAGTTGGCACTAATATAAGCTGGTGTTGCACCGCTATTGCTGACATTTTGCTGCCAAAGAGTGGTGTTTTCATAAAACGCATTCACCTGAACCTTTTGCGCTGCACTCAAACGCGTAGTTGCTCCTCCAGAAAAAGTAGTTTCTTGAGTTGTCTTGGTAGCAAAGTTATATCCACCAGTTGGAAGATTTTGCATATCGTGGGAACCAAGATTAAAAAATGCATCCGTATCAGAACTTAATTTCAAGGCTCCTTGAAGTCGGTAATTTGCACTGTTAGCACTTTCAGGACCCATCCCAGGCAATAGTGGTGCAGACTGCCCTGCTTTATTCTTTACTGGGTAGACTGTTGCCGGAGAAATAGTGGGCTGGTTAATATAACCATCCGTATTAAAGTAGTCCGCAGATACTCGCAGCTTTAATACGTCATTTACTGCCACTTCTTTTGAAGCAGCCACATTGCTTGTATTGTATGAACCATAACTGGCAGACACTTCGCCTTTGTTATCGTTAATGGGCTTGGTAGTGATGTTGATTAAACCACCCATGCCATAGTTGCCATAAAGATTGGAGACGCCACCGCGAACCAGCTCTACATCCTGCACTGCTGAGAGCGGGACCAGATTCCATTGAATAGTTCCATACATAGCGTCGTTTGCAGGCAGTCCATCAATCAATGCCAGAGTCCGCGCAGCACCAAGACCACGGACATTCAAACTCTGACCGGTGGGGTCCTTTTCATAATACGGTTGATCATTTAAAAACACACTTGCTTGATTCTTTAAGACCTGGTCAACCGTCATTTCCGGGGCGTTTTGAATATCTTCATTCGTCAAAATAGAAGTGTTTTGAGTCATGTCCTTTAGCTCGGTACCAGAGCGAGTGGCACTAACAACCACATCACCTATTTTTTGACCGTAGTCGGGTGGCTGCGCAATTTGTGCTTGCGCGTTGATTAGTACAGACCCAAATAGCACACCCACGCATACGCTGATTTTCTTTTGCTGAAATAACATTTACCGCTCCACTGAACAATACGACAACGTATTGATTAAATCGTTGCCAACTACATAGCTAGGCTATGCCCTAATTTGATTAGGCTTGTACTGGTGGAGCTGCTGAAGGCGGGGTTATCCAAACAGCAAGTGGTTTGGGTGATTGGTAGAAAAGTTGAGGCAGCAAAGCGAAAGTCTGCGGAGCTTCAAATCTGAGATTAGTGTTGAATGCCGGAGTGATAACGCTCTGCGCTACACAATACGGGCAAGGCTTCATTTGATTGGCAACGTCTTTCCCGTCATCTTGAACATCGATTTGCATCTTGCTGCCATCGACAGAACAAATCTCCATTGCAAAACCTTCGCCATGCTTAGCGACTGAAACTGCTTGAGATGCAGCCGGCGCCAGCGCACTCATTGCAATTGCCAAGGCAGCAATCCAGTGAACGAAGCGGTTTTTGGAGGAATTCATGATGGAGTGATTTTATCTGATTTTCCCCAACCTCATCTTGGATTTGCCCTCGTATTGGTGCAGGCAATAAAAAAGGAGTCCGAAGACCCCTTTTGACAAACTTAGACTGCTACTTTAATGACCAGCATTCTTGTTGGCATCATCAATAAAGCGCTTACGAGCCGGCGCCAAAATGAACTTTGCCGCAAAGGCCGCAGTAATTGTCACGATTGCGCCCGCAATGAAAACCGTATTCCAATCCCCGGTTGAGGAAAGAATGGATGCCAAAGGCACCAACAAAGAAGCAGTTCCTTTTGCTGTGTATAAAGTGCCGGCATTACCAGCCGCATTTTTCACACCAAATGTATCCGCACAGATCGCTGGAAAGATCGAGAAAATTTCACCCCAAAACAAGAAGATCAATGCAGCAAAAGTCATAAATGCATATGGGTCTTTACCAAAATGCATCAAACCGAGCATTGATAAACCTTCACCAAGGAAAACGAAGAACATTGTGTTCTCCCGCCCAAAACGATCCGAAATAAATCCACACAGAGGGCGAGTAAAGCCATTGCACAGGTTATCAATTGATAAAGTCATTGTGAGTAGCGGCAAAGTAGTGCCGAATAACACCATTGGCAATTTCGCGAGACCCCAATCTTTAGCAATCGGGCCAATTTGCGCAGTTACCATTAATCCACCAGCAGCTACAACCACGAAGATGACATAGATTAGCCAGAACAAAGGTTTTCTGATCATTTGTCCGGAGGTGTAATCCACTTTAGTTGTAACAATGCGAGGCGCAGCCTGCACCCCCTTTGGTGGGGTTGGCTTAGTCATGAGCAATGCTAAACAAAAAATCAATGCGCCTTGTGCAAGGCCAAAGAACAAGAAAGCATGTTCATATCCATCAGAAAGAATCATGTTGCCGATTGGAATTACGGTAATTGCTGCACCAGCACCGAAGCCAGCAGCAGTTAAGCCCGCGGCAAGACCGCGCTTATCCGGAAACCATTTGAGCGCATTTCCAACGCAAGTTCCATACACGCAGCCAGCACCAATACCCGCTACGACAGCTGCCGCATACAACATTTCGATTGAGTTGGCATAGCTATCCATCACCCATCCGGCAGCAGCAAAGATTGAACCAATCAGAATAACAATTCTTGGACCAAATTTATCCACCATCCAACCTTCAACAGGGACTAACCATGTTTCAACTACGATGAAGATAGAAAAAGACAATTGAATTGCAGATAAGGCCCAACCGGTTTTGATTTGAATGGGGTTAACAAACAAAGTCCATGCATATTGAAGATTGGCAACCAATCCCATGCAAATAATCCCAAATACCAACTGCGCCCAACGGTTATGCCATGGCTTAATCACTGTCCGTGCTCCTTTTAATTATTTCTCTTATAAATTTCACGCCCTCTTTAGGGGCTCAATCATTCTCAAACATCATCCTCTTTATTATCTTGATTGGAATCAAGATAATTTTATTTGCGCACTAGTGATTACCCCTAAGCCAAGTAATTGAATTGCAAGGCACTTCCACTTAGTTGCCAGCATTCCCAATTCCCCTTGGTCATAAAAAAAGCCACCCGAAGGTGGCTTTTGAATTGCTGTAATTTTTAAATTACATGCCGCGGTAAGCGCCGTCAAAATCATAGTGACGAGCTGGCTTGTCTTGGCTTGGCTTGCTTTCAGAAAAAAGCTGGTTGATCATATTCAATAAAACAGTCATTTGAATCTCCTTAAGGGTTAGTACCTAGATTATAACCCTAATACTAATGCAGTGCAGCAGGCCTAAAACACGGATGCGCAAGTCGTAACCCTCTGTTTTGACAGAGAATTCACTCAATTGGGGGGGTGCCCTGGTGGCGCCTGCCGAACTGGGATTGGCAGGGTAAATCTTTTTTAGCGGAACCGATCTAGCAGTTTTTTGCTGACTTTATCCAATTGCGTAGAGTCTTTGATGATAAATTGTAGTCCGTTGGAATCGGCAATAAGCAATGTATTGCCAGCAATTCGACGAATATCTTCCTCACCCTTGAGGCGAATTCGTGTTGGACCTCGATCCGTTTCGATATCCCAAATACTAGGAGTGGCGAACGTAGAAACCTTAGTGATCTTCTCAATGACTGGCATGAACTCGCGCTCAGCCAGTTCTTCCTCGATCAATCCAAGTTCTGCTTCAGAAATAGCGGTGACATCCGGGAACCAACAAAGCTCTTTTCCAGATTGATTCATGATGCCAATACCCGCAGCAGGCGCGGTAATTGGAAAAGCTCTGACAGGATGAACGCCAATGTGTCGCTCACCTTTGTTGTCGATAAAGACTAGACGGCCTAGCGCATCACGCTCTAACTGATGAGTCTGACTCATACTCCACCCCCAACGTGCTTAGCTACTTCTTCCAGTTTTTCTTCTTGCTCTTCTTCCAGACTTTCACCAATAGCACCGCCTTCAACGAGCTCTGCAGCATGACGCAGCTGGGCTTGATACAGGGTGTAATACGCGCCCCGGGCTTCCATCAGCTGATCGTGAGAGCCTATTTCCACAATCTCACCTTTATCTAGAACCACTAAGCGATCTGCTTTTCTTAAGGTGGAGAGGCGATGGGCGATTGCAATCGTAGTGCGGCCCTTAACCAGGTTATCCAAAGCACGCTGAATTTCTTTTTCAGTAGTGGTATCAACCGAGGATGTTGCTTCATCTAGGATCAAAATACTTGGATTAATCAGCAATGCACGAGCAATGGATATGCGCTGACGTTCGCCACCAGAAAGTGATTGACCGCGCTCCCCTACCAAGGAGTCATAACCTAAAGGAAGGCGAAGAATAAATTCATGGGCATGAGCGGCGCGTGCTGCCTCAATAATTTCTTCGCGAGTTGCATCTGGTTTACCGTAAGCAATATTCTCTGCAATCGTGCCAAAGAATAAAAATGGTTCTTGCAATACCAAACCAATACGCTTGCGATAGTCAGCAATTCTGATACTGCGAATATCACGACCATCCAAGGAAATCGATCCTGCACTCACGTCATAGAAGCGGCAGATCAGGTTCACCAAAGTGCTCTTACCGGAACCACTATGACCTACTAGGCCAATCATTTCTCCGGGAGCAATATCCAAGTCAACGCCTTTAGAAACAGCACGATTACCGTAACGGAAGCCTACGCCACGCAGGGAGATGCGGCCTTTGACTTCACCCAAAGGCGCTGGATTGATAGGCTCAGGAACGCTAGAGACGTGATCCAAAATATCAAAAATACGTTTAGCGCCAGCAGCGGCTTTTTGTGTATGCGAAACAATCCGACTCATAGAATCTAAACGAATATAAAAACGTCCGATATAGGCCAAGAAAGCAATCAAAACACCAACAGAAATTTTCTGGTGCGCAACTTGCCAGATACCAAAACCCCACACCACTAGTAGACCGGTTTCAGTTAGCAAGGTTACCGTAGGAGAAAATAATCCCCATACGCGATTCACGCGATCATTGATTTGTAGATTATGTTTATTAGAATCCACGAAGCGCTTCAGTTCGCGATCCTCTTGGGCAAAGGCTTTGACTACCCGAATGCCTGGAATAGTGTCCGCCAAAATATTAGTTACTTCAGACCAGATGCGATCAATCTTTTCAAAACCAAAACGCAAACGATCGCGCACTATATGAATCATCCAAACAATGAATGGCAATGGTGCCAAGGTAACTAAGGCCAGCAAAGGATCAATGGATACCAGGATGGCCGCGGTCATAGTGATCATCAACACATCGGTAGCAAAGTCCAGCGCGTATAAGGAGAGGAAAACGCAAATACGATCGGTCTCAGCGCCAATGCGGGCAATCAAGTCACCAGTTCTCTTGCCGCCAAAGTATTCCAGCGAAAGTTTGAGTAGGTGCTCGAAAGTAGTATTGCGTAAATCAGCACCAATGCGCTCACTCACCAATGCAAGTAAATAGGTCTTCCACCAACCCAGACCCCAAGCAACAATTGCAGCGCCAAACAATGCCAACAGATACATGCTGGCCAAATGAAAATCAATAGGATTGCCGCGCTCATATGGAATCAACACATGATCCATTAATGGCATAGTGAGGTAAGGCGGAATTAAAGTCGCACCCGTAGATAGCAGGGTCAATACAAATCCCAGCAACAATTGTTTCTTGTAGGGCCGTGCAAAACGCCAGAGTTTAAATAGCGTCCAAGTAGATGGCGGTGCATCGTCCTCAGGATCACAAGTCGGACAAGAATCCGAATTCGCGGGCTTAGGACTTAAGCAAACTGGGCAAACTTGCTTGTCATACTCGCTGACCTCACCATTGCTAACTTCTTCACCACGAGTTAATTGCTTAAAACTGGACTGGAAGCGAAGCACTTGGGGATTAACCGCCAAGGTGAAATTCCAGGAACTCAGCAATTTATCGGGGGTTTCTAGGCGTAGATGCCCTACTCCAGCATGATCACCGTGGATTAAATGGGTGTTTTTCTCCAACTTCCAGGAGTGAAATACCTTGCCGTCCATCCAAAATAGACCTTGTTCGTTGAGCAAAAGCAGGCTTTTTTCAAAGCGTAAATCGGCGCCTAAATCGAGCTCAACCCACGCTAGCAGGGCTTCGGGGCTCTTTATCGGGGAAGTTTCAGCCTCCAAAATAGCCAGCCAATAGCTAGGTAGCACAGGGGCAAAAGGTAGGATTTGTGGCTTCATTGACCTTAAAAGTATAGTGGAGCTGAATTTTTTAGATTTATTGCTCCTGTCAACTTTAGAGGGTCAAAAGCCGTTAAATTGTCTAAGTAGGCCCTTTTATGTATTTTTGCCAATTTTGTGAGTTTTTCAAATAACTATTAGAAACAGAGAGACTGTCTGACGCGTCAACGCCAAAAGCTGGCGCTGACCATCGCAATACTGCATATGCCCCAATTACTAGATAAATCCATCGAGATTCTGAGCGTTAAGCATCTCCGTGGTCCCAATATGTGGACTTACCATCCCGTGATTGAGGTTTGGCTCGATATTGGCGATTTAGAGGACTATCCCTCTAATCTGATTCCTGGCTTTTATGACCGCTTAGTAAAAGCCCTCCCAAGTCTCGTTGAACATCGCTGTAGTTATGGTGAAACCGGCGGCTTCCTTAAGCGCGTTGAAGAAGGCACATGGCCTGCACACATCATGGAGCACCTCACGCTTGAACTACAAAATTTAGCCGGCATTCCTGGCGGATTTGGTAAAGCACGTGACGGTGATAGGCGCGGCGTTTATAAAGTCATGGTTAGCGCCATCAATGAAGAGGTCACACTTACCGCCCTCAAATATGCGCGTGACCTTTATTTAGCTTTAGCGCAAGATAATGCTGATTGTGTTTCTCTTGTGCAAACCATCATCGAAAATTTACGTGACCTTGGTGATGATCTATTGCTTGGGCCAAGTACGGCATGCATTGTGAATGCAGCGGAAGAGCGCGGCATTCCATCGATTCGTTTGTCTGAAGGCAACCTGGTTCAACTAGGCTATGGCGCCAAACAACGCCGCATCTGGACAGCAGAGACCGATCAAACGAGCGCAATAGCTGAAACCATTTCTCGCGATAAAGATTTAACTAAGAGCTTGCTACGTAGCGCTGGAGTTCCAACACCCGAGGGTAGAACCGTTACCAGCCCTGATGATGCCTGGGAAGCTGCACAAGATATTGGCTTACCGGTAGTAGTGAAGCCAATTGATGGGAATCATGGCCGCGGTGTATTTATCAATCTCTATACCCAACAAGAAATTGAAGCCGCTTACGCTGTTGCGATTGATGAAGGTAGCGAAGTATTAGTTGAGCGTCATATTGTTGGTGATGAGCATCGCTTACTAGTTGTAGGCAACAAAGTAGTTGCTGCCGCAAAAGGTGAAACCGTATGGGTCACTGGTGATGGCAAACATACCGTTCATGAGCTCATTCAAATACAGATTAATTCTGATCCCCGTCGCGGCACTGCGGAAGAACATCCTCTTAATCCTGTGCGCATAGATTCTGCAGTAGAGCTCGAGCTGGCACGTCAACAATTAAAGGGTGATAGTGTTCCTGCAATAGATCACAAAGTACTCATTCAGAGCAACGGCAACGTGGCATTTGACGTCACTGATTCAATTCATCCTGATGTTGCCAGTCAAGTAGCCTTAGCTGCTCGTGTCGTTGGTCTTGAAATTGCTGGCGTTGATTTAGTGGCTCAGGACATTAGCAAACCATTGGCAGATCAAAACGCTGCCATTGTTGAAGTCAATGCTGGTCCTGGCCTGCTGATGCATCTAAAGCCTGCCAGCGGCAAACCACAACCCGTTGGCAAGGAGATAGCAAATCACCTCTTCCCGCCTGGAGTGGATTTCCGCATTCCAGTAGTTGGCGTCTGTGGTGAACGAGGCAAAACCCCTGTCGCCGAAATGATTGCCCATTTCTTACGCTTAACTAATGTGTATGTTGGACTGTCTTGCAGTAAAGGATTGTTTTTCGGCAACCGCGCCATTCCCAATTCCAATGCATCGAATTGGGAAAATGCCCGACGCACTCTTCTGAATCGTGCAGTAGAAGCGGTGGTGATTGAGAACAATCATTTGTCAATGTTGATTGAAGGCTTAGCTTACGATCGTTGCCAAGTTGGCGTAGTTCTCAATGTCGATCCAACAGCCAACTTCCCGCAGTACGCTATTTACGATGAAGACCAAGTCTTCAGCGTTGTACGCACCCAGGTTGATGTCGTTCTTCCAACCGGTGTTGCCGTACTCAATGCTGATGATCCAATGTGCGTACAAATGGCCGAGCTTTGTGATGGTCAGGTGATCTTCTTTAGCGAGAATTCGGACTCTGAGATTGTCAAAGCCCACTTAACAAACGGCGGTCGTGCCGTTGTCATTGGTAAACAGCAAATTACCTTGAAGTCTGGAATGCTGGATCAGAAATCTATTCCTGTGCCGCATCACTCAGAAGCCAACCACTCTACTCCTTGGAAAACCATGAATTTAGGTGCAGCTATAGCAGCAGCCTGGGCTCTGGAAATTCCATTTAACGTTATCGAAGCAGGCGCAGAAACATTCGTGCCTGACGCCACTACTGCTACAGGGGCTTAATTGGAAATTACCCGTATTCGCATGTTGCGCGGCCCAAATTTATGGAGCCGCCACACCGCCTTAGAAGCGATTGTTTCTTGTGATGAGTCTGAACGCTCAATCGACTCTATCCCTCAATTTGAAACCAAGATTCGCGAGCGCTTTCCTCAGCTAGGGAGCATGCGTCGCGGTGGCCACAATGAAGTGCTTTCTTTAGCCCATGCTCTTGAGCATGCAGCGCTTGGTCTTCAAGCTCAAGCGGGTTGCCCCGTTACCTTTAGTCGCACAGTGCAAACAGTCGATGTTGGTGTTTATCAAGTGGTAGTGGAATACACCGAAGAAGTCGTGGGTCGCATGGCTTTCGACTTTGGTTTTGCTTTGATTCAAGCAACACTCAACGATGCGCCATTTGATCTCGCTGCCGCCCTCTCAGAGTTAGAAGCTCTTTACGAAGACGTTCGCCTTGGACCAAGTACTGGATCCATTGTTGATGCCGCAGTACAACGTAACATCCCCTACCGCCGCATGACTGAAGGCAGCATGGTGCAATTTGGTTGGGGCAGCAAACAAAAACGTATTCAAGCTGCAGAGACTAGCGATACCAGCGCAATTGCTGAAGCGATTGCCCAAGATAAAGAACTCACCAAGAACTTACTTGCCGCTGCTGGCGTGTCAGTTCCTATTGGCGAAGTAGTTACCACCGCTGATGATGCTTGGCGTGCCGCTCAAAAAATTGGCGGTCCGATTGTTTTAAAGCCGAAAGATGGCAATCAAGGCAAAGGCGTTGTTGCCAACATTCAAACTGAAGAAGAAGTGCGCGCTGGCTTTGTTGTCACTCAAGCCTTTGGCCGTGAAACGATTGTTGAGCGCTATCTTCCTGGTGCAGACTATCGCCTACTCGTCGTTGGCAACCGCCTCTCGGCCGCTGCTCGGCGTGAGCCAGCACAAGTAGTTGGTGATGGCAGTCACACCGTTGCCGAACTTGTTGAAATCGAGAATAAAAATCCATTGCGTGGTGATGGTCATGCAACAGCATTAACCAAAATTCGCTTTGATGACATTGCCATGGCGCATCTTGCAAGCTCTGGTCTTACCCCACAATACGTGCCCAAGACTGGCGAACGCGTTCTGCTCCGCAATAATGCCAATCTCAGTACAGGCGGAACCGCTACTGATGTTACCGATGATGTACACCCGGATGTAGCAGCGAGCGCAGTCGCGGCCGCCCAGATGATTGGACTTGATATTGCTGGTGTAGACATCCTTTGCGAAAATATCTACAAGCCATTGGAACAACAAGGTGGCGGTATTGTTGAAGTCAATGCTGCGCCTGGTTTACGTATGCATCTCAAGCCTTCGTATGGCAAAGGACGTCCCGTTGGCGAAGACATCATCAATATGATGTTCCCACTAGGTGAAGATGGCCGCATTCCAGTGGTAGCGGTTACCGGCACGAACGGTAAAACTACTACGGTGCGCCTTATTGCTCACCTGTTAAATGAAACTGGCCTACGCGTTGGCATGACAGGAACTGATGGCGTTTACATCAATCATCGCCTCATCGATACCGGCGATTGCAGTGGTCCTAAAAGTGCTCGCAATGTATTAATGCATCCCGATGTAGATGCTGCCGTACTTGAAACTGCTCGCGGTGGAATGCTCCGCGAAGGTCTTGGCTTTGATCGCTGCGAAGTTGCGGTGGTAACCAATATTGGCGAAGGTGATCACTTAGGCCTTAATTACATTACTAGCGTTGAAGATTTAGCCATTCTCAAGCGCGTGATTGTGCAAAACGTTGCCCCAACCGGTGCCGCAGTACTCAATGCGGCAGACCCAATGGTTGTGAAGATGGGTGACAAGTGTTCTGGTCGAGTGATTTTCTTTGCCCAAAATCAACATCACCCAGTCATTGCCGCTCATCGCGCTAAGAATAAAAAAGTCATTTATTTTGATGGCACCTACATTGTTGCCTCCAAGGGATCGCGTGTGATGTATCGCTTCCCCGTTAGCGAAATTCCCCTGACCCAAAATGGCGTACTAGGCTTCCAAATTGAAAATGCCATGGCTGCGATTGGCGCAGCCTGGGCTCTTGGTCTTGATGCCGAAAAGATTGCTCGCGGTTTACATAGCTTTGAAAGCGATCCGAATTCCGTACCGGGACGCTTTAATCAATTTCAACATAATGGCGCCACCGTCATTGCTGATTATGGTCACAACCCCGATGCTATGCGCGCCCTTACTAGCGCCGTTGAGGCCATGAAACCCAAGAAGAGCCACGTGGTTATTAGCGGTGCAGGCGATCGTCGTGACGAAGATATCCGTGATCTAACCCGTATCTTGGGCAACTCATTTGACAACGTCATTCTTTATCAAGATGCCTGCCAACGTGGCCGTGAAGATGGCGAAGTATTAAAGCTATTGCAAGAAGGCTTAGTTGGCGCCACTAAGGCCAAACAAGTCAAAGAGATTCATGGTGAATTTAAGGCTATTGATACAGCTCTAAATGATCTTGCTGCAGGCGATATTTGCTTGATTCTGATTGACCAAGTGGAAGAGTCTCTTGCTTACCTTAAACAACAGGTGAGACCTTAATCACAACTGTATGGTCATTAAAAAAACCCAATCGCTTGATTGGGTTTTTTATTAGTGAATTACTAATGCACTTATGAGTGGTAGCTCTGAATACGATCAATCTCTTCTTTAGAGCCGAGCATTACAGAAACTCGCTCATGCAAGTCTGTTGGCTGCAAATCCATAATGAGATCCGTTCCATTAGTAGATGCACCACCCGCCTGCTCTACCAGGAAACTCATTGGATTGGCTTCGTACATCAGGCGCAACTTACCTGGCTTGTGCGGTTCACGCTGATCCCATGGGTACATAAATACCCCGCCACGAGATAAAACACGATGCACATCCGCCACCATCGAAGCGATCCAACGCATATTGAAATCCTTGTCACGGGTGCCACTGACGCCAGCTAAGCACTCCTCAACATAACGACGTACTGGGTCAGCCCAGTGGCGCATATTGGACATATTGATTGCAAACTCTTTGGTTGAATGAGAAATCTTTACCGCATCCTTGATGAGCAGAAACTCACCAGTCACTTTATTCAAGGTAAACATCACCACACCATCACCCAAGGTCAAGGCCATCGTGGTTTGAGGTCCATACACTACATAACCCGCAGCAACTTGATGACGCCCTGACAATAAAAAGTCAGAGGTCTGTAACGGTGCATTCGGGTCTTGTTTCTTGAGAACAGAAAAAATAGTTCCAATCGACACGTTCACATCAATATTAGATGAGCCATCCAGTGGATCAAACAGTAGCAAGTAGTCACCTGTGCCCTGGACTGGAACTGGGAGCTCCATTTCTTCTGAAGCTAAACCTGCGAGCGATTTACAACCTTTAACGCCATCAATTAATAGATCGTTAGCAATGATGTCGAGCTTTTGCTGAACTTCACCCTGTACGTTGCCGGTGCCAGCAGAACCCAACAAGCCAATCAAGGCGCCCTGCGCTACTTCATGACTGAGAGTTGAGCAGGTATTAACAACCGCGATCAGCAAATCTTGCAATCCAGCCGGGATAGCAACGCCAGCTGGCTTCGTGGAGGTCAAATATTGCTTGAAATTGATATGGGTACTTGAGGACAAAGGTATTTCTCCAAAGCTCTATTGAAATTAAGGTCTATTTTGCCTTGTTCCGAATGCCAACCTCAAAATATTGATATTTCCCATCTAAATGATCATTTGGGCAATAAACCACTCTAATTTTGATGTTCTTTTAGATGTTATAATGCATCAATAATGATGAGAGATATATATGAGAACTACTGTCACGATTGACGACGATCTATATCAAAGAGGTTTGGATCTTGCTGACCCTGATATGGATAAAGCTGATCTCTTTAGGGAGGCCATTAACGTATTCATAAGAGTTCAAGTTGCTAAGAGGTTGGTAGCATTGGGTGGTAAATCACCTCAGATGAAGACTATTCCTCGCCGCAAACCGAAGGATGGCCAGTAATCATGACCATGGTTTTAGTTGACACATCAGTCTGGGTAGCTCACTTTAGAAAGTCAAATGTATCTTTCGAAGCTCTACTACTAAATGACCAAATACTGTGTCATCCCCTAATCCAAATAGAATTAGCCTGCGGATCACCCCCATCGCCACGCTCTAAAACCTTGGGCTATATTAAAAAATTACGACAAGCAACTATAGCCACCCCTTATGAAATATTGGAGTTTATTGAAAAGCATCAACTTCAAGAATCTGGATGTGGGGCAATTGATGTGTCACTCCTTACATCAACTCTGCTTTCAGAAAATGCCCAGCTTTGGACTCTGGATAAGAGCCTAGAAAAGCTTGCAATTCGATTGGGTATTTCGTACGGCAATAAGCTCCATTAACTTCTTAGTTACCCAGCGCCTTTCCAATCACTTCCCTTACATCGGGAGAAAGTGTTGGGCATGCAGAAACACGCTCTAGAGCCGCTTTCATATGATCTTGATAGGGCTGGGCAAATAAACGCCAGCGGTCCAGCGCTCTTGCAAGACGAGCCGCTACTTGAGGATTAATAGGATCTAGAGCTAATACGCTATCGGCCCAGAACTCATAACCACTGCCATCCGCCTGATGAAAGCTAGCAGGATTGTTGGCGCAGAATGAATGAATCACGCTGCGAACTCGGTTTGGATTGTTCAATTTGAATGCAGGATGCTCGCGGAGCTTCTTCACCTCAGTGAGGGTGGAATTAAGACCGTCAACTGGGGGACGACTGGATTGCAAGCCAAACCACTTATCGATTACCAAGGCGTCATTGGCAAATCGATTGTAAAAATCAATTAAGCAATCTTTAGCTTGTTTTGCGCCGTGCACCACTAATGCGGCTAAGGCTGCATAACGGTCAGTCATATTGTCATCAATTTGATATTGATTGGCTGCCATTGGCGCCCATACTGCTGGTGCCGCCTCCAGCAACATACTCAATGCTAGATTTTTCAGGGCACGCTTACCAGCATCTACCCCATCAGACTTAAATGGTCCAGGTGTTTGCATCTGCTGATACAAGGCAGCCCACTCAAGTTGTAACTGTTTCGCAATTTCTTTACGGAAAGCGCGTCGCGCAGTAAATATCTTCTGAGGATCTACGCTCGTGCATTGCTCATACAAATAAGACTCTGCAGGCAGCGTTAAAGCCAGATCCTTAAAGGCGGGATCCAAATTAGGGTCTAGCAAGATATTGCGATACGCCTCAATCAGTTTTTCATCAGGCAAACGATTATTTAAAATCATTTGCATCGCCAACTTCTGACCAGCCTCCCAACGATTAAATGCATCATCATCGCTTGAGAAAAGTGTTAATTGATCTGCCTCGGATTGCTCAAAATCTAAATTAATTGGCGCTGAGAAGTTGCGATTAATCGAGAGAACTGGACGTTCTTCGATATTGTCAAAAGTCCAAGTTTGAGTTTCTTGTGTTAATTCCAATAACTGCTCTGCTTGGTCATTCGCCTTTGTAATTAAGCGCATCTTCAATGGAATATGAAAGGGCTTCTTCTCCGGCTGACCTGGACTAGGCGCACAGCTTTGTGTCAGCGTCAGTTGGTACTGTTTTTTGGCGGCGTCATAGTGCTCTTGCACCTTAACCCTTGGGGTGCCTGCCTGGCTATACCAATTCTTAAACTGAGTCAGGTCCTTGCCATTGGCGTCTGCCATCGCAGCCAAGAAATCATCGCAGGTAACCGCCTGACCATCATGGCGCTTAAAGTAGAGATCCATTCCTTTGCGGAAGCCGTCTTTACCCAAAAGAGTTTGATACATCCTAACAACTTCTGAACCCTTCTCATAAACAGTAACGGTATAGAAGTTATTGATTTCTTGATACTCATCCGGGCGAATCGGATGCGCCATTGGGCCTGCATCCTCAGGAAATTGCAATTGACGAAGCAAGCGAACATCTTCAATCCGCTTTACTGCCCTGCCGGATTCACTACCCATTTGATCAGCAGAAAACTCTTGATCTCTAAATACAGTCAAACCCTCTTTCAGGGATAACTGAAACCAATCCTGGCAAGTAACGCGGTTACCTGTCCAGTTATGGAAGTACTCATGAGCAACGACACTCTCAATATTGGCAAAGTCTGCATCTGTCGCAGTTTCTGGCTGGGCAAGAACAAACTTGGTATTGAAAATATTCAAACCCTTGTTTTCCATTGCCCCCATATTGAAGTCACTTACGGCCACAATCATAAAACGCTCTAAATCCAACTCCAATCCAAAACGCTTTTCATCCCAATGAATAGAGGCAATCAGGGAGTCCATTGCATGTCGAGTCTTCTTGAGGTCATGCGGCTCAACCCAGATCTGCAGTAACTTCTTAGCACCGCTACTAGTGGTAATAGTTTCTTCAATGCATTCCAACTTACCAGCAACCAAGGCAAACAAATAGGATGGCTTAGGAAACGGATCTTCCCAAGTAGCACTATGCCACCCATTAGGTAGTTTTTCTGTAGTCAGTAAGTTGCCGTTGGATAACAGCACCGGACACTCTGCTTCGCGCGCACGCAATGTCACGCGATAACGCGCCATCACATCCGGGCGATCCAAGAAGTAAGTAATCTTTCTAAAACCCTCTGCTTCACATTGAGTAAAAAAGGTCCCGTTGGAAACATACAAGCCCATCAGAGTAGTATTTTTCTCGGGGACGCAAACGCAAATAATTTCTACGACAAACTTTTCTTTACCTTCATTTGGCAGCGAATGAATCGTCAGTGTTTCTGGTTTTAATTCAAAATGACGATGGGCTTCACCATTGATGCGCAAACTAACAAACTCGAGCTCTTGTCCTACCAAAACCAAGGGGGTGCCTGCCTTAAAACTTTTGCCCGGCAAAACCTCAATGCGACTCTTCACAATGGTTCGCGCTGGATCTAGAGCGATATCGAGTTCAACATGATCGAAGGTGTATGCAGGCGGGAGGTATTCGAGCCTACGAAAGCTCAGGGGGAGATCGGTTTTCATGAGCCTATTTTAAGTCTTGGCTGGCAGCTGGGTTGGTTCGCTATCTCAGGCCCATACCAGGGTAGCCAAGCCAATTGCAATAAAGGTGACGGCTGCCACTGCATGCACCCACTTAATGGGCATGCGTTTCGTGAATTTCTGACCAATCCAGACGGCAGGGGCATTTGCCAGCATCATCCCCAATGTGGTGCCAACCGTTACGGAGAATACGTCCTCATAACGGGCGCCTAAGGCAATGGTCGCAATTTGCGTCTTATCACCCATCTCAGCCAAAAAGAATAAGCCTACCGTGAGTAAAAATACTTGGAGAGCCCTATCGGCTACCTTAGAACCAGCCGCATCATCAATATGATCTGGTACTAGTAACCATAAGCCGATTCCTAAAAAGCTCAAACCCAAAATCCAACGCATCACATCCGGTGACACTAGGGTGGTAAGCCAATGACCCAATAAGGCAGCACAAGCATGATTAGCAATCGTGGCAATTAAGATGCCCGCAATGATCGCTAACGCCTGCTTGGGATAGCGAGCCGCTAGCATCAATGAAAGTAATTGGGTTTTATCGCCCATCTCCGCTAGGGCAACCACCCCAGCAGAGAGGGTTAAGGCTGAAAAATCCATAAATGACTAGGTCCAGTAGGTTTTGCGTATTAGGGCTAGTTTAAATCCTAGCCCTCACTAGACCCACTCAATTTGGATATGTATGGCTACGCCACTAAAAGCTCCTCGGCTATTGCATAGTCCAAACCTTGAGCCATCGCAACAGGTTTAGATGTCAGCATCCCTTTGTGCACACTCAAACCATTGCGCAAGTGATGATCAATTGAGAGCGCTTTCATAACTCCCCGGTTTGCCAAAGCCTCAACAAACGGATAAGTCGCGTTGGTTAAAGCAAAGGTAGATGTTCTTGCAACTGCTCCGGGCATATTGGCAACGCAATAATGAATTACACCGTCCACCACGAAGGTTGGGTCCGCATGCGTAGTAGGCTTGGATGTTTCAAAACAGCCACCTTGATCAATGGCAACATCCACCACAACCGAACCAGGCTTCATTGTTTTAATCATGTCATGCGTAACCAACTTGGGAGCTGCTGCACCAGGTAGCAAAACCGCTCCAATCACGACATCAGCTTCACATACCTCTTGTTCAATCAGTAAACTGTCAGAATAAAAAGTTCTCACTCGATTGCCATAGAACATATCGATCTGGCGTAAGCGATCAATATCACGATCAAAGATGCAAACATCAGCCCCCATGCCAACCGCTATTTGCAAAGCATTACGGCCCACCACTCCACCACCCAGAATGACAATCTTTGCTGGCGATACACCAGGAACACCTGCCATCAACACACCTAAGCCACCATTGGTCTTTTCTAAATGGGATGCAGCTGCCTGAATAGACATGCGGCCAGCTACTTCACTCATGGGCGCCAATAGAGGGAGGGCGCCATTCATAGCAGTCACTGTTTCATAGGCAATACAGGTAGCGCCTGATTGCAACAAAGCTTTTGTCTGCCTTGGATCTGGTGCTAAGTGTAAATAGGTAAACAGAATTTGATCCTCGCGCAACATGGCACATTCTTGCGCCTGAGGCTCTTTGACTTTTACAATCATCTCCGCCCTTTGAAACACTTCTGCTGCACTATTCACGAGGCCGGCACCGGCAAGCCGATAAGACTCATCCGTTAAGCCAATTTGCTCGCCAGCACCTCTCTGAATCAGAACAGAATGCCCCTGCTTACAAAGTCCACTGACATTACCGGGGGTTAATCCAACCCGGAACTCATTATTTTTAACCTCTTGAGGTACGCCAATAATCATTGCCTTCTCCTATTATTTAAAGTCACGTTGGTTTGCTGTTTTGCGATGTAGGCCCACGACATAAAACATTGCGAGATACACGCCCAATAAACACGGCCCCACGATGAGTGCGATCCGTGCATCCTCATGAAAGCCCATCAACACCACCACCAATCCGATAAATGCCAGAGCAAACCATGAGGAATACGGCCACCAAGGAGCGCGATACCCTAATTCTGCCACTTGGGATTTGGACAGCGAGCGACGGAATTTGATCTGTGTAATCAAGATCGCGATCCAAACCATTAAGCCAATAAAGGTCACTGCAGCCATCATGTATTGAAAGGCTTTGTCAGGTACAAAGTAGTTCAGTACTACACCTGACATGCAGACTCCGACTGTGGTCATCACCGCACGATGAGGAACGCCGTACCTAGAAAGCTTTGAGAAGGATCTGGGAGCGTAGCCGTTAGACGATAAGGAGTACAACAAGCGTCCACCGCTAAAAATGCCGGCATTACAAGAAGAGAGCGCTGCAGTGATCACGACAAAGTTAATTAAGCCTGCTGCTTCTCGCAAACCCAGCCTCTCAAACATTACTACAAATGGACTGCCTTGCTGCCCAACTTGATTCCAGGGAAAGATAGTCAAAATAACCAAGATGGCACCCATATAGAAAATGAGAATACGCCAAGCTAAAGAATCAATGGCCATCGGAATGGTTTTTTGTGGGCTCTCTGCCTCGCCCGCAGAAAGACCAATCATTTCTATACCAACATAAGCAAACAAGACCATTTGCAATGACAACAACATTCCGCCGATACCATTTGGAAAGAAGCCGCCGTGTTGCCATAAATTATTCAGGCCAATGGGCTGCCAATCATTCGTAAAGCCAAACAAGATGACTGAACCTCCAAGCGCAATCATCGCGACAATCGCAACTACTTTAATAAGGGCAAACCAAAACTCAAACTCTCCAAATACCTTTACTGCAATCAGGTTGATTAAACCCATCATCACGATAGAAGAAAGTGCCCAAATCCACTGCGGGGTCTCAGGAAACCAAATGCCCATATAGATGCCAACCGCTGTAACTTCAGCAATTCCAACCACAATCCAATAAGTCCAATATCCCCAACCCACCATATACCCCGCTAGTGGACCCACATACGTATTGGCGTAGGCTGCGAAAGAACCGGCTACAGGTTCATGCACCGCCATTTCACCAAGTGTCCGCAGAACAATGAAGGCAACAATGCCTGCCAGCAAATAACCCAGAAGAATAGACGGACCTGCTATTTGAATTGCGCTAGCTGACCCCAGAAATAATCCAACGCCGATCGTTGAGCCTAAGGCCATCAAACGAATATGCCGTACTTTGAGGTGACGTTTTAAGCCAGATTGTTCAGTCTGCAAGGGAGACCTCCTTTCGATTTGTCATTGGCAACTTGCCAACGGAGCAAAGTCTAGGGAGGACTGGTGATCAGTACTAGAGGAGGAAAATTACTAAAGTGATAAATTAAGTAAATCTATTTAGGAAAATATTGAAATGTCTTTGAAATCAACGCAGAGTTTGAAATAAATTATTTCTGATTGCAAAAGAATCAGTAATTTCCTATAGGGAATCCCCTTAAGGATTTACGGCAATTTTTGAGAAAAATTTACTGCGCAGAGATGAGATTCAGAATTTCTGCTGCAGCTGCAAGCCCACAAGCAGCCGTTACCATCACGGTAGAGCCATAACCCGTGCAGGCGAGGCCTCCGCTGGAAGCCCCCGCTCGTGGTTCATACGAGTAGATCGCGCGAATGCCCATTTTTTTCTTGAGATTTCTAGAGAAACCATGATCCTGTCTTAACCCTTGGCGAACCTTAGCCAATAAAGCATCTTGTTCGGTACGAGAAAGATCTTCGCAGCGTACTGATGTGGGGTCTGACTTGCCACCAGCGGCGCCACACATGACTAAAGCACGATTATTTTTCACGGCCCACACTGATAAAGCAATTTTGGTTTGTACTGAATCAGTCGCATCCAATACCAATGCATTTGCTGGAATGAGTCGATCTAAGTTTTCTGGCTCCAAGAATTCATCGTAAGCAGTCAACTTGATCTCTGGGTTAATTTGCAGAATGCGCTCCTTCATCGCCTCGACTTTTGCTTTACCGAACTGCCCTTCTATGGCGTGCAGCTGTCGATTGGTATTGCTTTCGGAGATATGATCAAAATCAATAATGACAAGGTGTCCAATACCAGTTCGGGCTAAGGCCTCTGCGGCCCAGGACCCAACTCCACCTAGACCAGCCACAACAACCGTTGCATTCAGAAAGCGCTCGCGCAGTTCTGGCCCATAGAGTCGTGAGACCCCGCCAAAACGACGATTTTCTAAGCTGCCTTCTACCTTGTCTTCTGCCATAGCTTCTCTTTATACTGAATAAATGGACCCCATTGCACAACTTCGCAAAAACTATACCTTTGGTCAGCTCTCAGAGACCGAGGTTCCCCAAGACCCGCTTCAGCTTTTCAAGCTTTGGTTTGATCAAGCGGTGAAAGCAGAGTGTCCTGAACCCAACTCGATGACCTTGGCAACAGCTAACGAAGCCGGCAATCCATCAGCCCGTATTGTCTTACTAAAAGGCGCAGACCAAAACGGCTTCACCTTTTTTACCAACTATGAGAGTCAAAAAGGCAAAGACTTGGCTATCCGTCCTCAGGCAGCCCTGCTCTTCCATTGGCATGAATTAGAGCGCCAGGTACGTATTCAGGGTGTTGTTGAGCGAGTTAGCGCAGCTGAAAGTGATGAGTACTTCCATTCTCGCCCAGCCGCTTCCAGAATTGGTGCCTGGGCCTCGCCTCAGAGCGCCGCCATCCCAAACCGTGAATTCTTAGAAGAAGCGGAAAAACGTTTTAAGACAGAGTTTGGCAATACCCCTCCACGTCCAGAACATTGGGGTGGTTACCGCCTGCGCCCCAATGAAATTGAATTCTGGCAAGGTCGCCCATCTAGATTGCATGACCGCATGCACTACAAACTAGCAGGTGCCAACTGGCGAGTGAATCGCCTAGCGCCCTAGAGACCTTTAATCCTCAGGAATACTGCGGCGCTATGAGTGATTTAAATTTCGCTCTAAATTTAGCTAGCTTAGGTGCAACTACTGCCATGCAATATCCTTGATTAGGATGCTGCTGAAAATAATTCTGGTGATAGTCTTCTGCAGGATAAATAGTTGGCGCAGCATCGATCTGAGTGACCACTGGGTTGACGTAGATTTTTGAATCTTCAAGTTCTTTCACTACTTCATGCGCAATCTGGGACTGTTCTTCGCTATGAGTAAAAATGACTGAACGATATTGCGTACCATGATCGTTGCCTTGATAGTTCAAGGTAGTTGGGTCATGAATCACGAAAAGGATTTCCAATAAATCCCTAAATGAAACGATTTGCGGATCAAACAAGATATCGACAATCTCGGCATGGCCTGACACACCCGTGCAAACAGCCTCATAAGTCGGATTGGGTCTAGCGCCACCGGCGTAGCCAGAAACCACAGACCGAACTCCTGAAATTTGCTGGTAAACCGCTTCCAAACACCAAAAACAGCCCCCACCCAAGGTTGCACGCTCTAAAAGGGGTTCTTTTTTATCTAAATTTGTTTCCATGGCTTTATCCTAATGCCTTATTCCAATACCTGCCAACTATTAATAGACTATGAATCGCTTCACTATCCAGCTCGATGAAATGAAAGCAGCTTATGCTGCAGAACCAAACCCTACTCTCGAAGTGAGACTGGATCGAATTGCCCGCATTGAAAAAATGATTGAGGCAAATGAAGAAAAAATCTGTAAAGCGCTCGAGGCTGACTTCGGAGTACGCCATCCAGTGGAGACAAGGCTTGCTGAATGCCAGATGATCTATCAGGCATGCAAGTACACCCGCAAGCATCTCAAAGAGTGGATGAAGCCAGAGCAAAGAGAAGTTCCATCCCATATGGGCGCTTCACAAGCCTGGGTTGAAAGTCAATCGCTTGGCATAGTTGGCATTCTGAGTCCCTGGAACTATCCGGTTCAATTAGCGCTCATTCCAGCAATCGCCGCTTTTGCTGCTGGTAACCGTGTTTGGTTAAAGCCTTCTGAACGAAGCTCACGCACCTCTGGATTTATTGCCAGCTTAATTCAAGAATATTTTCACCCTAGTGAGTTCTGCGTCACTACTGGTGGCCCAGAAGTAGCTGAGCAATTTGCAGCACTGCCTTTTAATCATCTTTTCTTCACTGGCTCGGGAGCTATTGGCAAAAAAGTGATGCGTGCTGCCGCAGAAAATCTGACACCAGTCACTCTGGAGCTTGGCGGTACAACGCCCGTTATCATTGATAAGAGCGCCAAACTCAAAGATGCTGCTGCATCCATTGCTTACGGCAAATTACTGAACGGCGGTCAAACTTGTATTGCCCCAGACTATGTTTTGCTAGAGCAAGGCATTCAAGCAGAATTTATTCAAGAATTACAAACTGCAGCTCAAGTTCAATTTAGCAAACCAGAAGAACTAACAGGCCCGATTGATGGGCGCCAATTGGAATACTGGCAACACCTAGTCAGCGATGCGCTTGACCGTGGTGCAAAAGTGATTTCTTTACTCAATAACCCTGGTGCTGGTGCAAGACCGTTTGAACCTATCGCATTGATCAATGTTCCGCCAGAAGCCCGCATTCTTCATGAAGAAATCTTTGGGCCCATACTGCCGATCGTGACTGTTGCAGATACCTCGGCAGCGATTGCTTATGTAAACAACAAACCCAATCCCTTGGCTCTATATTGGTTTGGCAAAGACAAAAAGAATATGAAGCGCGTTTTACATGAAACGTGTTCTGGTGGCGTCACTATTAATGACACACTCCTACACATCACCATTGAAGACCTTCCTTTTGGTGGAGTGGGAGCGAGTGGTATGGGGAGTTACCACGGCAAAGCAGGCTTTGATGCCTTCAGCCATCAAAAGTCGATTCTGGAAGTACGCGGCTTTTTTGGTTTAAACCTTTTCAAGGGAACTAAAACAGCGCGTCCTCCATATGGAAAAGTGACTGAGTGGCTTTTGCGTTACCTCAAATAAAGAATCAAACAAGTAATACTTGAATGACTAAGCTCATTAGATGAGGGCTTTATCTCTCCATTTGCTAATTAAGTCGGGAAAACCCTTGTAATCGAGTGCTGAAAATGCCATAATAGGAGGCTTTTTAAAGCAATTTGATTCATCGCCCCCCAGCTCTATTTCAGCGATTAGTTTAGAAGTCATAAACACAACAACGCTGCCGCTTGTCTGATGGTCGATGCCTTTGACCATCGCACCCTATAAAAACCATGGGTGCAACATACGGAGACATCCTTTAAAGGGGATGTGTAATAGCATGACTTTTTCTAAAGAAACTAATCATGAGTCGAAAGACTCAAAGAGCACTGGAACTGAGTTCCAGAATTTTGCCCTAGCGGCTTCACTCCTTAAAAACGTTGCTGAACTGGGTTATACCCAAGCCACTTCCGTGCAAGCTCAGGTTATTCCTGCGGCTTTAGCTGGTGGTGACTTATTGGTCAGCAGCCAAACCGGTAGCGGTAAAACCGCAGCCTTTTTATTGCCTTTGATTAATCAACTCATCGAAGACAACCCGAACAACTCACCGGTACCAGGTCGCGCACAACCTAAAGTGTTAGTGCTCTGCCCTACTCGTGAATTGGCTCAACAGGTATCTGCTGATGCAGTGAACTTAGTTCGTGGCATGAAAGGTATCCGTATCGCAACTGTGATGGGTGGCATGCCATACGGCAAGCAGATCCAGGCATTAAAAGGTGCATTGTTAGTTGTTGCAACTCCAGGTCGTTTGCTCGACTTGTGCGATAGTAAAGCAATTCGCTTAGACGATGTTAAGCAACTCGTTATCGATGAAGCAGACCGCATGCTTGACATGGGATTTGCTGACGACCTCGAGGCAATTGATAAGCGTTGCGCAGGCCGTAACCAAACTTTGATGTTCTCTGCAACTTTTGCGCCAAAGATCATGTCTTTAGCAAACGAGTTGACTACAGATGCTAAGCGTATTGAACTTGCTCACGCAGGTGAAAAGCACGCCAACATTGAACAGAAATTACATTGGGCTGACAGCATGTCACACAAGCATAAATTGCTCGAGCACATTTTGGCTGATGCCGATTTGGATCAAGCGGTTGTGTTTGCAAGTACTCAGATTGAGAGCGAAAAAATTGCTGACACATTGCGTGCCAATGGCTATGAAGCAACTGCCCTACACGGCGCAATGCCTCAAGCTGTGCGTATGCGCCGTCTCGAGTCTTTACGTAAAGGTCACACCAAGATTTTGGTTGCGACTGACGTAGCGGCTCGTGGTATCGATGTGCCACGTATTAGTCACGTGATTAACTTTGGCCTGCCAATGAAACCAGAAGACTATACGCATCGCATCGGTCGTACAGGTCGTGCAGGTCGCAATGGTGTTGCTATCACTTTGGTTGAACATCGTGATCGCGCGAAGATCCGCAATATCGAACGCTTCACACAGCAAGATATCGTTGCTTCAGTCATCGCCGGTCTTGAGCCACAAGCCAAGCCAAGCTTTGGTGGCGGCGGTGGCCGTTCTGGTGGCGGTCGTTCTGGTGGTGGCGGTGGTCGCTCTGGTGGTGGCTTTGGTGGTGGCAATCGCTCTGGAGGTGGTGGCGGTCGTTACGGCTCAGGCGCTCGTTCAGAATCTCGCTTTGGTGGTGGCGGTTCAGGCGGCGGCAATGCTGGTGGTCGCTCAGACGATTCACGCCCAGCACGCTCTGCTGATTCACGTCCTGCGCGTTCGGCTGACTCACGTCCGGCACGCTCTGGTGACTCACGTCCAGCAGGCGGACCACGTTTTGCTAAACCAAAGGCCGGCGGTCAACGTCGCAGCTTTAGCGGTAGCTAAAAATGATTCACCGCAATCGTCTCCGTTCTGCATGGAATCGAGTCGGTTCCGGTGAAATCTATCGGGCGCCACGCGAGTGGCAACCTTGGCTAAGCGATACCGGGTCTCTCACCCAAAAAATTGAGAATGCAATTGGGCAAAAGCTAGAAATTCAGGTTTTGCGTGATTGCCCTCAATCACTCAATAGCGACGAAAGTCGCTATTTTCATTTCAAGCTCAGACGCTGCAGAGTACGTGAAGTACTACTCTGCTCAAATGGCATTGCCTTGGTTATGGCACACAGCGTCATTCCAACACTCAGCTCCAGCGGCAGTAATCATCAGGTCTTGCGATTAGGCACTAAGCCATTGGGTGCGGTCTTATTTAGTAAAACTCGTAAACAATCTAAGGCAAAGCCGCCGCGCGATATTGCGCGCCTTGATAAAAGGAGTGAATTATGGAAAAAGTGCTCTAAGTACTCTGCCGGCTTGAGCTCGCCATTATGGGCACGACGTACCCTCTATCGCTTAAAAGGTCATCCTATTTTGGTAAATGAGATTTTTTTGCCTGCCTTGTTACAGACTGCAAAGCGTTGATTATTCGCCTTTACTTTTAGATTGTCAGCCAAGCTAAAGTTGACTTGATCAAAGCCTCATCACCCGGCTCACTTGTAAAGACTTCACCAAACCCAATCATTTCCGCCGCATCCGCAATATTATGATGTGGGCATAGTGCACTGGCGACATTGAGGCTTTGCGTAAATTGGTCTTTCATGACTTCGCCAAGATAGCGAACAGCCTCAGAGGAAGTGAGCAACCAAAGTGATTTACTCAAATCCATTTCTCGCACCAGTTGCCAAGCAGGGTTATCAATATCCAAAGGTACGCGCGTGTAGGTTGAAATAGCCTCCACAGTGGCGCCTGCCTTTTTTAGCGTATCTGCCAGCCAATCACGGCCACCCTCACCTTTAAAGATCACTACTTTTTTACCCTGCCAATTCCATTTCAGGGATTGAAGCTCTTTCCACAAACCTTCAGAGTCCCAGTTTTCGTTATTTCCTGGAATGATGATGGGAGTGGGATTGTCTTCCGATCCGACGCCATGATTTCTCAGGGCAAGATGACTGCTGCCACCCATCACACCAATCGGAATAATCTTCTTAGAAAAATCTTGCCAATCTCGCTCCAATAAACGCATCACACTCTCGATGGCATTAGGACTTACAAAGATGGCAAGATCTGCGTCGCTCAGGGTGCTAGCGATATGGTCAGCTAAATGCCCATCCGACTTTGGAACAATCGTTAGCAAAGGCAGAGAGAGTATTTCTGGAAGACTACGCTTTCCTACTCCACTTGCCTCGATTGCTTTGGTGAGCACTTCAATCAATTGACGAGCCTGACCACTAGGTCTCGTGACAATGATCGTTTTAGTACTCATGCTCAATAGCTACTTTTTCTCTATTTTCTATGTATTACTTAGAAATTTTAGGAATTAAGTCGGCTGCGCCCTGCGCCAGCAAGTCCTTTGCCACTGCTAGTCCTAGCGCCTCTGCGTCTTCAACTGATGTCACCTGAGCGCTGCCATTGGCTAAGCAAATAGCCTTGCCATCAACACTCGCTACAAAAGAGCGAATATTCATTTGGTTCTGATCCCATATGGCATGGGCAGCTAACGGTACCTCACATGAGCCGCCGAGTTGACGAGACACCATACGTTCAGCAGAAACAGCCAATAAAGTTGGTAAATCATTTAGTGGAGCAAGCCACTGTTTGATATTGGGATGCTTGCTTAAAGTTTCGATACCTAAGGCGCCCTGACCTGCAGCAGGTGTGTAAGGATCGTATGGCAAAAATGCACGGATGCGGGACTCCAAACCTAAACGCTTTAAGCCTGCAGCCGCCAAAATAATGGCCTGATATTCACCGCGATCTAACTTGCTCATACGGGTATCTAAGTTACCGCGTAATGGCTGTATGACCAAATGCGGAAATTTTGCGCGCAGCACTGATTCACGTCTGAGGCTTGAGGTACCCACAATCGCACCGTGTGGTAAATCCTCAAAGATTGCATAGTCATTGGAAACAAAGGCATCGCGCGCATCTTCCCTGGCCATGACACAAGAAAGGTCGAATCCCTCGGGCATCACCATTGGGACATCTTTTAAAGAATGCACCGCTAAATCGGCTCGTCCAACCTCAAGTGCTGTTTCCAGCTCTTTTACAAAAAGGCCCTTACCACCCACTTTAGAGAGGGCTCGGTCCAAAATCTGATCCCCACGGGTGGTCATCCCCAAAATCTGGACATCGCAGTCTGGATAGAGCTTTTTAAGGCAATCCCGGACATGCTCAGCCTGCCACATGGCCAGGCGACTTTCGCGGGAGGCAATTACGAGGCGCTTTGGAGCGTCAGATGGGGAGGAATTCAGGGTTGGGGACATAACATTTAAAATAATTAAAGACCTACACCAATATACTGTGTTTATGAGCTCATCAAATAATTCCTTAGCCAACAAAGCCCAAGCTTGGTCGGCCCGTTTTGCAGAACCTGTCGACGAACTCGTTCAGCGTTATACCGCCTCTATTGGCTTTGATCAACGCTTTGCAATGGTTGATATTGCCGGCTCCTTAGCCCATGCTGAAATGCTGGCTACCCAAAAGATTATTAGCAGCCAAGATTTGGCCGATATTCAAAGGGGCATGGCTCAAATTAAGAGTGAAATCGAATCAGGGCAGTTTAATTGGCAATTAGCACTAGAAGATGTGCACCTGAACATCGAAGCGCGCTTAACAGCATTGGTAGGCGATGCTGGCAAGCGTTTGCATACCGGTCGTTCACGTAATGACCAAGTAGCGACTGACTTGCGCCTATGGTTGCGTAGCAATGTTGATGATATTGCTGTCACCCTTAAATCTCTCCGTCTTGCACTATTGGATTTAGCTGAAAAGCATGCTTCCACGATCATGCCAGGTCATACGCATTTGCAAGTTGCGCAACCGATTACTTTTGGTCATCACTTGATGGCCTACTATGAAATGTTTAGTCGTGATGCCAGTCGCTTAGTAGATTTGCGTGCTCGTTTCAATCGCCTGCCTTTAGGTGCAGCAGCATTAGCTGGCACCACCTATCCGATCGATCGTGAACAAGTGGCTAAGACCTTAGGCTTTGATGGTATCTGCAATAACTCATTAGACGCTGTCTCTGATCGTGACTTTGCGATTGAGTTCTGCGCCTTCTCATCAATTTTGATGATGCACGTATCGCGCCTGTCTGAAGAGTTGATCTTATGGCTGAGCCCACGCTTTGGTTTCATCGATCTACCAGATCGCTTCTGCACTGGCAGCTCGATCATGCCGCAAAAGAAAAATCCGGATGTTCCAGAATTAGCCCGTGGTAAGACTGGCCGTGTATATGGCGATCTGATTTCTTTGTTGACCCTTATGAAGGGTCAACCACTGGCCTACAACAAAGATAACCAAGAAGATAAAGAACCTCTGTTTGATGCAGTAGATACTGTGCAAGATACCTTGCGTATTTTTGCTGACATGGTTCCGCATATTGAAGTGAAAGCAGAAGTAATGAAGAAGGCTGCTGAAGAAGGTTTTGCAACAGCAACCGACTTGGCTGACTATTTGGTTAAAAAAGGTTTGGCTTTCCGCGATGCCCATGAAGCAGTGGCCCATGCCGTTAAGGCCTGTGTTGGCAGAAACTGTATGCTTACCGACCTCAGTCTTTCTGAGTTGCGTTTTGCATGTGGTTTAGATAACCGCCCTGAACTGATTAGCGATGATGTGTTTGCATTACTCACCGTTGATGGCTCAGTGCAATCACGCCAACATGCTGGTGGTACCGCCCCGGAGCAGGTTCTCGCTGCTATTAAACGGGGTCGCGCAGACCTTTAAAGTGCATGGGGTTTTGGTCCAAACTCTCTGCGGGGATTGACTACGTAAACCAGCTTCTGGGCAAGGCAGCCAGTATCATGATTTTGCTGTCTTGTGTCGTGTCAGCACTCAATGCCCTGCTGCGCTATGGATTCGATGTCAGCAACAACTGGCCATTAGAACTTCAATGGTATCTCTTCGCTGCTGCAGTTATGCTCGGCACGTCTTACACACTTAAACGCAATGAACATGTCAGGGTAGATTTAATTTACTCACAACTTTCTGATCGCGGGCGCTTGTGGGTTGATCTTTTTGGCTTGGCATTCTTTTTAATGCCAGCCTGCCTCTTATTTGCTTGGCTCTCCTGGACAACACTCTTTTACCCATCATGGCTGGTAACGGAGCATTCACTGAACTCTGGTGGCTTAGCACGTTACCCCATTAAGTTTGTAGTACCCTTTGGGTTTTTGATGCTGAGCCTGCAAGGTGTGTCAGAAATCATTAAGCGTATCAGCGCGTTACAGGGTAAAACAACCCTCCCCGCCGAAGATCTCCATTACGAAAAGCCGATGCAATGATTCCATTAGAGTGGATGCCACCCTTGATGTTTGGTGGGCTGATTGTCTTTATGTTAATCGGCTTCCCGGTTGCATTCTCTTTAATGGCTGCGGGATTATTTTTCTCAGCCATTGCGATTGGCGAAGGCTTCTTTGGCCTCCCATTTTTGCAAGCTATTCCGCAACGCATCTTTGGTAGCGTGCTCGCCAATGATCTACTGCTAGCCATTCCCTTCTTCACTTTCATGGGCGCTATTTTAGAGCGCTGCGGCCTCGCAGAAGAAATGCTCGACTCGATGGGCCAACTGTTTGGGCGCGTTCGTGGCGGCCTTGGTTACTCCATCATCATCGTTGGCTTTATCTTGGGTGCCATCACTGGCACTGTCGCTGCTCAGGTGATCGCTATGGCAATGATTTCTTTGCCGGTGATGATGCGTTACGGCTACAACATGCGCTACGCTACAGGCGTTTTAGCGGCCTCTGGAACGATTACGCAGCTGGTGCCCCCATCATTGGTATTGATTGTGTTGGCGGACCAACTTAAAACACAAAGCGGCAGTGCAGATGTGGGCAGCATGTATCTCGGCGCATGGGGTCCATCGCTTTTGCAGATCGCCCTCTTTGCTCTATATACATTCTTCCTGAGTCGTGTTCGCCCCGACTATCTGCCGCCTGTACCTGAAAGCGATCTCACACTTAAAGGCTGGGCCCTTTGGAAAAAATGCCTCCTAGGAATCATCCCATCAGCGGTCCTGATCTTCCTGGTTCTGGGCACCATCATGACTGGTATTGCCACCCCTACAGAATCGGGTGCTATGGGTGCAATGGGTGCACTTCTTCTCGCTTGGCTACGCCGTGCAAGCATTCCTAATCTCAAAGGATTGGTACAAGAGGCTTATCAAAACACCATGCGTATTACTGCCATGGTGGTTTTTATTCTAATTGGATCTACTTGCTTCTCTGTCGTCTTTCAAGGAATAGATGGTGGCTTCTGGGTAGAAGAGCTTTTCTCCAATCTTCCTGGTGGTTGGATTGGCTTTCTGATCGTAGTTAATTTATTTGTTTTCTTCCTAGCTTTCTTCTTAGACTTCTTTGAAATCGCCTTCATCGTGGTGCCGATGTTGGCACCAGTAGCAGTGAAATTACTTTCACCGGTATTGCTCGATTCCATGAATGGCAATCCTCAAGCAGCAGCCAGTGCAGCACTAGTGTGGTTTGGGGTCATGCTCTGTGTGAATATGCAGACTTCTTTTATGCATCCGCCGTTTGGTTTTACCCTTTTCTACCTCAGAGGTGTAGCACCGAAAGAAGTGAAGAGTAGTGATATCTATTGGGGTGCCCTGCCTTGGGTAGGTCTACAGTTAGTAATGGTTGTGCTGGTGATGGTATTCCCGGCCTTAGTTACAACTCTCCTAGATAAGCCTGCTGCTGTAGTTCAAAGCCAAGACTTTAATTTCACCGGGGAAGAAAGCAAGCCTGATACATCCACAACCAAGGTAGATGAGGATGCTCCGGTGACGTTTCAGCTGGATAAGCCGGCAAAATAAAACGCCCCGCAAGTACGAGGCGTTTTAATACAAAATATGAGTTGATTACAGAGTAATGTCGCGCTCTTGCCTTACGCAATCCACGTAGTACTCGCTCTTACCATCGATGCTAGCTTTAACGAGTCCATGGATATCCGTCTCAAATCCAGGGAACTTCTCATTGAAGTCTCTAGCGAAGTAGAGGTAGTCAATGATGCGTTTGTTAAAGCGCTCCCCCGGAATCAGAAGCGGAATGCCCGGAGGATAAGGAGTAACCAACATGGCAGTTACACGCCCCTCCAATTGATCCAGCGGCACACGATCTACTTCTTTGTGTGCCATCTTTGCCCATGCCTCTGAAGGCATCATGGCAGGAACCATATCTGAGGTATACATCTCAGTAGTCATGCGTGCCACATCACGACCCTTATAGAACTCATGAATTTGCTGGCAAATATCTTTTAAGCCAACGCGCTCGTAGCGTGGGTGTTTGGTGACAAACTCAGGCAATACCTTCCACAAGGGTGCATTTTTATCAAAGTGATCCTTGAATTGCTGTAGCTCGGTTACAAGCGTGTTCCAACGGCCTTTAGTAATGCCGATCGTGAACATGATGAAGAAGGAGTAGAGACCGCACTTCTCTACGATTACGCCATGCTCAGCAAGATACTTAGTCACAATACTTGCAGGAATGCCCATAGAGCCAAAGTTACCTTCGATATCCAAACCAGGCGTAACCACTGTAGCCTTAATAGGATCAAGCATGTTGAAGTCTTTGGCTAATTTGCCAAAGTCATGCCAAGCAGCAGATGGCTCCAAGATCCAATCAGAGCGCTCGCCAATCCCCTCCTCCGCTAAGTGATCCGGGCCCCAGACCTTGAACCACCAGTCAGCGCCAAACTTATCATCCACCTCGCGCATCGCGCGGCGGAAGTCCATTGCTTCAGCAATAGACTCTTCAACTAGCGTCGTGCCGCCAGGAGACTCCATCATGGCCGCAGAAACGTCGCATGAAGCAATGATGGCGTACTGAGGACTGGTAGAGGTATGCATTAAGTAGGCTTCATTGAAGCAATCACGATCCAACTTAGTATCTTCAGCATCCTGTACCAACACCTGTGATGCCTGGGATAAACCAGCCAGTAACTTGTGGGTGGACTGGGTTGCGAACATCAAACTCTTCTTTGTACGCTTACGATCCGAACCAATGGCATGCATGTCTTTATAGAAAGGATGGAAGGCGGCATGCGGCAACCATGCCTCATCGAAATGCAAGGAGTCTACCTTGCCGTCCAGCATCTCTTTAATCATCTCAACGTTATAAACAATGCCGTCATAAGTACTTTGTGTGAGCGTCATAACACGTGGCACGACATTCTTGTCCTTGATGAACGGATTTGCATCAATTTTCTTCTTGATGTTTTTCCACTCAAACTCTTCTTTCGGGATTGGGCCAATAATGCCCAAGTGATTACGAGTAGGCATCAAGAAGATAGGAATCGCGCCCATCATGGTGATGGAATGAATCACAGACTTATGACAATTACGGTCAACTAGGACCACGTCGCCAGGAGCAACCGTAGAGTGCCAAACAATCTTGTTTGATGTCGATGTGCCATTGGTAACGAAGAACAAATGATCGGCATTGAAGATGCGTGCCGCATTGCGCTCGCTCTGCAGCACTGGGCCCGTATGGTCCAGAAGTTGACCCAGCTCTTCCACGGCGTTACAGACGTCAGCGCGCAACATATTCTCACCAAAGAACTGATGGAACATTCGTCCTACCGGGCTCTTTAAGAAAGCAACACCACCAGAGTGACCTGGGCAATGCCAAGAATAAGACCCTTCAGAGGCATAGTTAGTTAACGCACGGAAAAATGGAGGAGCCAGAGAATCCAAATACACCTTGGCTTCACGAATAATATGACGTGCCACGAATTCTGGAGTGTCTTCATTCATATGAATGAAACCGTGCAACTCGCGCAAGATGTCATTGGGCATATGACGTGAGGTACGTGTCTCGCCATACAAGAAGATAGGGATATCTTCATTACGTTTACGCACTTCAGTAATAAAAGCGCGCAAGTTATTTAATGCTGGAAGATCATTATCTTCAGAGTCAGCATCAAACTCCTCATCATCAATAGAGACGATGAATGATGATGCACGAGAAGCTTGCTGAGCAAATGAAGTTAGGTCACCATAGCTAGTTAAACCAATAACTTCCATGCCTTCATTCTCAATCGCCTCAGCGAGGTCACGAATTCCCGAGCCCGAAATATTTTCGGAGCGGAAGTCTTCATCAATAATGATGATTGGAAAACGAAATTTCATAAAAACTCCCCTGCTAATTTATCCGAGACATTCGGAACCCACTTCTCAAAGTTGGCTAAATCTATTATCCGGCCGCCGTCTGGCGAAACCGTGACTATATCGACAAAAGTCGCATTTTGCTGCACATCTCTTGGTAAGTAAACATGGCGGGCATAGACTTGATTGGCTAAGCTCTCGTGATACCCCGTAAAGGTAATCAAAAGGTGCCAATGGCCATTTAATTCCGCTTTACCCAAGAAATCTTTTAGTGGACTTGCCTCATCTACGCTATGCATCGCCGTCCAGGTCAAGGAAAAGACTGGACTCTCGGAGCGATGGAGCTGCAATTCAACGGATCGACGATAGCGCTCACCCTCGGTTGTCATACTTTCTGCAATGAGCCATAAGCGTAACTGCGCCTCCACAATATGGGAGCTGCGATCATTGGCTACTCGGAACTTCAATGTCTTGATGCCGTCATGATTACCAACCACGGCTACTTTAGAGAAACGTATACCTGCAGTAGGCCTGGTAAAGCGCGCAAAGGCCAGGCCCGTAGTTAATGCGGAGTACACAATCCCAAAAAATGCTTCAAACGTCACAATCGCATTAGGCCAACTACCAACCGGAGTCATTCGGCCATAGCCGATAGTTGCCATGGTTTGCACACTAAAGAAAAAGACGTCTAACAGAGAGTCTGATCGTGAATTAGTAATCGCGCCATCCCCACATGCGATATATGCAAAAGCAAATAAAAGGTTTGTGCCGAGATATACAAAGACAACTAGTAACATAAAGCTAGTCCAGGTAGTACCTAGCAGCCAATGGTAGAAATTATTCTCTGGTCGCGCCATTTCTGAGCGCGAGAGCGAAGCGCGATATTCTTCTAGATTAATCCGCGATGGACGGCGATTAAATAGAAATTTACGCACTGCCGTAATGGCTTAGGTCTTAGGCAGGGTAACGCCCCGCTGACCTTGATACTTACCACCGCGATCTTTATATGATGTGCCACAGACTTCGTCACTCTCAAAGAAGAGTACTTGTGCACAACCTTCACCCGCATAAATTTTGGCAGGCAATGGTGTGGTGTTTGAAAACTCTAAAGTGACATAGCCTTCCCACTCAGGTTCAAATGGAGTGACGTTCACAATAATGCCGCAGCGAGCATAAGTACTCTTACCAACGCAAACGGTTAATACGCTGCGCGGAATCCTGAAGTACTCAACCGTTCTTGCCAATGCAAAAGAATTTGGTGGAATGATGCAAACATCACCCTTGAAGTCGACGAAGGATTGTTCATCGAAATTCTTCGGATCAACAATGGTGCTATTGATATTCGTAAAGATTTTGAATTCGTCTGCACAACGAATGTCATAGCCATAACTTGAAGTGCCATAACTAACAATTTTGTTGCCGGCGGCGTCTTGGCGAACTTGTCCAGGCTCAAATGGGCTGATCATGCCTTGCTCGCCCATGCGGCGGATCCAGTGGTCTGATTTAATAGTCATGACCGAATTGTAAAACCTTCGCCCTCACCTACCGACGAATTTATAGGGGTTTTTGGCTAAAAACGACCCTCTCCGGGGCGTTATAGATCTCAAAGTGTTTGCCAGAGCAGCGAGAGAGGATGGTGAGATTGGTTTTACGCGCCAGCTCCAGACCCATCAAGGTCACGCCCGAGCGGGTCAGGAGGAAAGGAATACCCATCTGAGCCCCCTTGATCACCATCTCCGAGGTCAGGCGCCCAGTAGTAAAGAAAATCAAATCCTTGCCAGGTTTATTGGCCAACCACATCAAACCAGAAATCGAGTCAACCGCATTATGCCGACCCACATCCTCAATGAAGTGGAGGAGGCGTACACCTTCATTGCCGTCTCGCTCAAAAACTGCACAGGCATGAACCGAGCCGGACTTCTTATAAATCGAGTCGTGAATCCGAATGGAGTCAATCAAGGCAACTATTGCCTCCTGGGATAGCGCCGGACCTTCGGGAAGCTGAATCGTATCCATCTCCTCAATCAAACCACCAAACATGGTTCCCTGACCGCAACCTGTCGTTACTACCCGCTTGCTCGTCAGGGCATCAATATCTACCGTACTCCGCCGGGTTTTAACAGCGGCTGAATCGGTCTCCCAATCAACCTGAATACTTTCAATGTCATCAGAAGACTCCACAAGGCGCTGATTACGCAGGTAACCTAAGACCAATGCTTCTGGGGCACTCCCCAAAGTCATCAGCGTCACCACTTCACGCTTATCCAAATATATGGTTAAAGGGCGCTCCCCAGGAATATGGGTAGTTTTAAGGCGTCCCAGCTCATCCAAGACCTCGACCTCGTGCACCAAGGGCACGGAAGCACAAGACATCTGAATGGTTGGTTTTGCTGCCATAAAATACTCTCTAAGGTCGGGCTGAACTCAATTTTATCGGGGTTTAGGAACACTCCGAGGAGTCTTACTTTAACCGCAGACTAAAATCAGTGCATTAGCCAGCATAATTGAGTGCTGTACCCCAAATAACCCCCCTTACCTTCTTATTTAAGTCTGTATTACATGAGCAGTTCTCAACGCCGCCTTCTTGTTACCTCCGCCCTGCCGTATGCCAATGGTCAGATCCATATCGGTCATTTGGTGGAATACGTTCAGACTGATATTTGGGTGCGCTTTCAAAGAATGCGTGGTCATGAGGTTCACTATGTTGGCGCTGATGACACACATGGCACCCCCATCATGTTGCGCGCTGAAAAAGAGGGCATTACCCCTAAAGAACTGATTGCTAATGTTTGGAAAGAACATAAGCGCGATTTTGATAACTTCCTCATCTCATTTGATAACTACTACACTACAGATAGTCCCGAGAATGAGAAGTTAGCGCAAAGTATTTATCTCAAGCTGCGTGATGCTGGCTTGATTGAAAAGCGTGCGATTGAGCAAGCTTACGATCCTGTTAAAGAAATGTTCTTACCGGATCGTTTCATCAAAGGTGAATGTCCTAAGTGCGGCGCCAAAGATCAATACGGCGATAACTGCGAAAAGTGTGGTGCAACGTACTCACCTACAGACCTGAAGAATCCTTTCTCAGTAGTAAGCGGTGCAACACCTATTAAAAAGATTTCGGATCACTACTTCTTTAAGTTGTCTGATCCACGTTGCGAAGAGTTTTTACGCGACTGGACGCAAGTTAAAACACCGCTGCAGCCAGAAGCTCGCAATAAGATGAAAGAATGGGTTGGCCAGCCTGGCGAAAGCAAGCTGGGCGACTGGGATATCTCCCGCGATGCCCCGTATTTCGGGTTTGAGATCCCGGATGCACCAGGTAAGTACTTTTATGTGTGGCTTGATGCCCCGATTGGCTATTATGCTAGCTTCCTCAATTACTGCCAAGCTAAAGGCCTTAATTTTGATGAGTGGGTTAAGCCAGATACTACTACCGAGCAATACCATTTCATCGGCAAAGATATTCTGTATTTCCACACCTTATTCTGGCCTGCTACTTTGAAGTTTGCCGGTTATCGCACGCCAACCAATGTATTTGCTCATGGCTTCTTAACGGTTGATGGCGAGAAGATGAGTAAGTCACGCGGCACTTTAATATCTGCCAATAGCGTGATTGAGTGCGGCTTTAATCCTGAGTGGTTCCGCTACTACTTCGCAACTAAGCTCAATGACAGCATGGAAGATTTAGATTTAAATCTTCAAGACTTTGTTGCACGAGTGAATAGTGACTTACTCGGTAAGTACATCAACATTGCAAGTCGTAGCGCAGGCTTCTTAGTGAAGCGATTTGATGGCGTAGTTTCTGATGAAGCGATGAGTAATCCACTACTCAAAGAGATTGCTGGTGCTAGCGAAAAAATTGCTGAACTCTATGAGGGACGCGAATATGCAAAAGCATTGCGTACCGTGATGGAGTTGGCTGACAAAGTTAACGGCTTTGTAGATGAGAACAAGCCGTGGGAAATCGCTAAAGATCCAGAACGTGAAGCAGATTTACAGCGAGTTTGCAGTATTACCCTGGAGGCATTCCGGATGATGAGTCTGTACCTTAAGCCAGTGATTCCTCATGTAGCAGCTGGAGTTGAAGAATTCTTCTCCTTGCCACCCCTTTCCTGGTCAGACATTAATACCCCGCTTTCCAGTAAGAACCCTATCAAGCCCTATAAGCACCTCATGACCCGGGTTGAAGCCCCTCAAATTGAGGCTTTGCTGGCTGCAAACTTGTAAAAAGCCCCCTAAAAAGCACCTATAATGGCGGTTGTAGTCCTTAGATAACTTTTCGGATTAATTTCATAAGTTATTGAATTTATTGAGTATTTTAGGAAATGCCATGGCAAGATATCAATCTGAAATCACCCAGTTCTTAACTGAACTCAAAACAGAGCATCCAAACCTCGAAGCCGAACAGCAAGCTGGTCGCGCCCTGCTTTGGGATAAAGAGCCATTAAGCGTTGAAGACCAGCGCCGCGCAAAAGCTGCAAAACTCAAGCAACGCGCCTACGTGTATTCGAATGACTGAGCCTAGCGCACAGCCGATGTCGGATTTACTAGATAGCACTCCATCAGTTACCGATGGAATGTCGGCTGCTTTCGCCAAGCTCTATGGCGAACCGCTTTTCAAGCTCCCTACCGATCTTTATATTCCACCAGATGCTTTAGAGGTTTTTCTAGAGGCATTTGAAGGTCCATTAGATCTATTGCTGTACTTGATTCGCAAACAGAACTTCAATGTTCTCGATATTCCGATGGCACAGGTTACTCAGCAGTACCTGAGCTATGTTGATCAAATCCGCCATCACAACCTTGAACTGGCTGCCGAGTATCTACTCATGGCCGCCATGTTGATTGAAATTAAGTCCCGCATGCTCCTGCCAATGAAGAAGGCAGATAGCGAAGAAGAAGTAGAAGATCCGCGCGCAGAATTAGTGCGTCGCCTCTTAGAGTACGAGCGTATGAAGTTAGCAGCGCAAGAGCTCGATCAGATTCCACAGCAAGGGCGTGATTTCCAAGTAGCACACGGTTACGTGGATACCACCGTCGCCATTGCGTGGCCAGATGTCAATGTAGAAGACTTGCAAATGGCTTGGCGTGACGTTTTACATCGCGCCAAACTCACTCAGCATCATACGATTACTCGTGAAGAATTATCCGTTCGTGACTTTATGACGCGCATTTTGCGCCGCCTACAAAGCACTAAATTTGTAGAGTTTGGTGAATTGTTTGAAGACGCTATCAAGTCTGGTAAAGGTGTTCCTGTGGTCATCGTCAACTTTATTGCAATGCTTGAACTCTCACGTGAAGCTTTGGTAGAAATTACTCAAGCTGAGCCGTATGCCCCAATTTATGTGCGTCTCGCCTACACACCTGTTGCATGAAAATCATCAGTGACATTCAAGAGTTACGTGACCATCTAAGAGGTCAAAACCGTGCCTCGTTTGTTCCAACGATGGGTAACCTTCACGAAGGCCACCTCTCGCTGATGCGCCTAGCAAGACAACATGGTGACCCTGTAGTAGCCAGTATCTTTGTGAACCGCCTGCAGTTTGGTCCTAACGAAGATTTCGATAGCTACCCCCGTACTATGCAGGCGGATATTGATAAGCTTGAAAAAGAAGGTGTGTACATCTTATTTGCGCCTACCGAGCGCGATCTTTATCCGCAGCCACAAGAATATCGAGTCGATCCACCGCAGCAGTTGGGCGACATCCTTGAGGGCGAGTTCCGTCCAGGCTTCTTCAAGGGGGTTTGTACTGTTGTATTAAAGCTCTTTTCTTGCGTGCAGCCCAAGGTTGCCATATTTGGTAAAAAAGATTATCAACAACTGATGATCATTCGTCAGATGGCTAAGCAGTTTGCCCTACCAGTCGACATTATTCCTGGTGAAACCATTCGTGCAGAAGATGGCCTTGCCCTCTCCTCTCGCAATGGCTACCTCTCAGTTGAAGAGCGCGCAGAGGCTCCAGAACTCATGAAAGCTTTAAAAGAAGTTCGTGAACGCGTGCTGCAACTCAACAATCGCAACAGTCAATCCATCTCTGAGATTGAAAAAACAGCGGTTGCCTCTTTAGCTAAACGCGGTTGGCAACCGGACTATATCGCCATTCGTCAACAAAGCGACTTAGCACCTGCAAGCAATGAGCAACTGCAAGCTGATGAGCCCCTCGTCATTCTGACAGCAGCTAAGCTGGGTAAAACGCGTTTGATTGATAACCTCGAAATCTAAGTCTTGGGGTCGGTCGAGATATTGATCAAGCCCTTGTAAGGATCTCAATAGCTTTGATGTTATGTGCAGAGTGACCAAACCCTCTTAACAAGCTGTCACGCTGACCAATTTCAAAATCTGCAAATTCAAATCCGGGTGCTACAGCACAGCTAACTAAGCAAAACGAGTCTTGATGTATAGGTTTGGCAGCAAACCAAGTATTGGCCGGAATAGTGGCCTGCAAGCATTTCGAATCTAGCCCCAGTTGAATGGTTTGAAGTTCTTTGTTTTCATCAAAAAAGTGGATGATGACATCGCAGCCGCTATGAAAGTACCAAGTCTCATCCGATTTAATGCGATGCCATGATGAAAAGTCTTCACCCGCCAGAAGATAATAAATACTGGTATAGGCGCTCTTATGTCCCGCGCCATCAGCACTAACAAGGGTTGGCGATCGATACATTTCTCGATAAAAGCCACCCTCAGGGTGCCGCAGAAGCTTGAGAGTCTCAACTAAGGCATTCACTGTTTGCATATGTCTCTATCGAGCTCTATATATTTTTGCAGCAGCATTTTGCTCGATGACTTTTTTCTTAAAGGCTGCTATCAACGCTTTCTGATTCAGGCTTCTACGAGTCTTAAACCAGTAGAAGAAACCAAGCAGCACAAACCATAATGGCAAGAAGTACAGCGCAATGCGTGTGTTCTCATTGAGGCCTAGAGCGTAGATGACAATAGCAAAAAATATAAATGCAACATAAACCATCGTTTTACCCAGAGGAGTCTTAAACTTCGACTCATCATGAACTTGGGGTAAACGCTTGCGATACGCAAGATAGGCAAACAAAATCATCGACCAAATATAAATAAAGAGAATAGCTGTTACGCTACCAACCAATTCAAATGCGCTCATCATGGACTGTGTGGTTGTCAGTATGAGGGATGCCGATAGCACAAGCCCCGTTCCAAAAAAGATGCCTCCAGTAGGAATCTTATGGGAAGATAACTTTCCAAAGATGGATGGCGCATGATGATTCTTTGCCAGGCCATATACCATGCGCGATGTGGCGTAGATGCCGCTATTGCTCGATGAAGTAGCCGAACTAATCACCACTCCGTTGATCAAGGATGCGGCACTTACCATTCCCACCAGCGAAAACATACCCACAAAAGGACTTTCGTCAGGAGAGATATCCACCCAAGGAGTCACCATCATTAAAACCATGACAGTGCCAATATAGAAAATCATGATGCGGAAGGGAATTTTATGAATCGCATCCGGCAGCATTCGCTCTGGATCCTTTGTTTCTGCCATCATGGTGCCAATGATTTCCATACCAGCAAATGCGAAGATTGCGGTCTGCAGACCTCCCAGTAAGCCCGAGACCCCATTGGGAAATAGTCCTCCGTAAGACCATAGATTACTGATATGAGCGGTAACGCCACTCGGAGAAACAAAGCCGGTAATACATAAATAAATCCCGAGAGCAATCAGACTAATAATGGCGACCACTTTGATAATGGCTAACCAAAACTCTAGCTCCCCAAATGCCTTAACACTAAGAATATTCAGAGTCAGCAATAAAAGCACAATGGAAAGAGCGGATATCCAAGGGGGTAAGTTGGGCCACCAGAAAGCAATATAGCCAGTAATCGCAATAATCTCAGCAATCGCAGCAACGATCCAAGCAAACCAATACGTCCAGCCCATAAAAAATCCTGCTGACGGCCCCAGTAAGTCTTCAGAAAAATCAACAAAGGATTTGTAATTGAGGTTCGATAGGAGCAACTCTCCCATAGCTCGCATCACAAAATATAAGATGCAGCCAATGATGGCATAAATCAAAATGATGCTGGGGCCAGCAATCGATATGGTCTTTCCAGAGCCCATAAATAAGCCGGTGCCAATACAGCCACCGATAGCGATCATTTCGATTTGTCGCTGACCTAAACCGCGCTCTAATTTATGATGACTTTCCATACAAATCCAATTTCTGGTGAAACAAATTTAGCTGAATTCAGTTAATCGGTATTAGCACCCGTCGCTCAATCATTCTGGCAACCAAGACAATAATGGAAACTAAGAGTAAATATACTAAAGCGGTGAGTAAGTAGGCTTTGAAAAACTGAAAATTAGTGGAGGCTAACTCCTGCATTCGAGCAAAAAACTCGGTGTACTGAATCAAAAACGTAATCGAGCTGTCTTTAAGGTTGCCTATTACCTGGTTGGTTAGTGCTGGCACTGAAGTACGCAACACTTGCGGCAGAGTAATTAAACGAAATACCTGTGACGGCTCAAAGCCTTGTGCTCTAGCAGCTTCCAACTGGGTCTTATCTAGGCCATTAAATGCCGTTGTTAGATATGCAGCATTGTAAGCAGCCACATTTAAGGTAAATCCGATCACTGCCACTGTAAATGGATTGAGTCGGACCCCCATTGAGGGAGTCCGTAATACATTAAGAACAAAAGCACGATTAAGGGCATGCCAATAAAAAAGGAAATGTAGCTATTAATGGCATTGCGGATAAGGACATTTTTACTGAGCGTCAGATAGAAGACAAAAACACCTAATAAAAATCCCGTAACACTAATAACAACTGCTAATTGGAGGGTATTAGAAAGTCCAGCCAATATGAGCGGCATCTGCTCAAGAAGGTCACGCTCAAAACCGCTCCAAGATCCTGCCATGACTACTCTCTCTTACCAAAAAAAGCTCGTAGCTCTGGGTCGGAATGATTATTCGCAAGAACATCAATACGCTCATCTGCACGAATAACACCCCTATCCAAAAATAGCACCCGATCTGAAATGGCGCTTGCCAAACCCAAGTCATGAGTTACACAAATCATGGTGATTCCATTGCGATGCAGGCGATTTATGAGATCTCCAACATCGCGAGACATGATGGGATCGAGTGCTGAGGTTGGCTCATCCAACAGCAATACGGCTGGGTCCATCGCTAAAGCTCGTGCAATAGCAACGCGCTGCTTCTGTCCACCGGATAATTGAGATGGGTACTTACTTTGATGGGGCGTCATCTCAAATCGAGACAACTCATGTAAAGCCTTCTCATTGGCTTCTTTAAGCCCCATACCCTCTAATTTACGCAATGCTAATGTGACATTTTCTAAGGCAGTGAGATGGCTATACAAAGCAAATTGCTGAAACACAAAGCCAATTTGCTCGCGTAATTGCCGCACATCTACATTCGGGCCCAAGATCTCATTACCCTTGAACTGAATTGATCCGGAGGTAGGCTCTACTAAGCGATTTAAGCACCTCAAGAGGGTTGATTTTCCGCTTCCAGAAGAGCCCATCAGGACCTTCACCTCACCTTGCTGCAAGTCTAGGTTAATCCCAGAGAGAACTAAATGACCCTCAAATTCCTTAGTGAGGTCTCGAATGGAAATCACCGTCATACAGCAACTTCTTTCATGCCTGGAATCTCATAATGTTTTTGAATCAACTGAACGCCGAATAATAAGATCCGATAAATCACAAAATAAAGAACTCCAACCATCAGATAAACATCAATTCCCTTTAGGGTGTTAGCTGTTAATGTCATGGCTTCCTTAGTGATTTCTGGAATACCTACGGTATAAGCAAAAGGAGAATATTTCAGCACGGAAGTAAATTCATTGACCATGCCGGGAATGGAGAAACGGAGCATCTGTGGAATTTCAATATATCGAAGCACCTGGATACGACTCATGCCCATTGCCCGTGCAGCAACTATTTCAGCTGGATCGACAGAATTAAATGCCCCACGAAAGACTTCCGTTAAGTAGGCGCCGCCTACCAAACCCAGACTAAGCGCCATCGCCATTAAGGGTGGCGGCTTAATACCTATCCCAGGAAGACCAAAGTACACCATGAATAGGAGAACGAGTACTGGAACACCACGAAAGATGTAGGTATAGATATCAATTAGAAAAGAAACGCTTCTGATAGAGAGTCTATGTAGGCTAGAAAGGAGTAGACCGACAACAAGGCCGGTCATACTACAAACCAATGTCACGATAACGGTGTAGACAACACCCTTACAGAGTTCTAGCAGAATACCTAAAAGACTCATGACGAACTTTTACTAGAGGATTACTTCATCCACTTATCTAAGATCGCTTGAATTTTTTCTGGCCCTAACTCCGTTAAGTACTTATCAAAGTCATCACGTAACTTGGAGCCCTTGGCAAAAGCAAATCCCAACTTATCGTAACCCTTGAATACATAGGCACTTTCCAATGGAAGCTTTAGCTTGTTTTCGTAATTTAAGAACACGGGCTCTTCAATAAATGCTAAATCAATATTGCCATTCTGCAGATCAGTTACCACCTCAGCATATGAGGGATAAAGCTTTACCTTACTCAAAGAGTAGTAACCCTTAGGTTCCAGCTCATTTCTGATTAAGTCATCATAGGCCATACCACGCGGGTAGCCAATCGAATATTTCTTGAGTTGATTTAAGTCCGTAATCTTAATGTTCTTACTTTTAAGACTTACGAGATGCCAAGAGTTATCGTAATAAGGCTGAGAAAAATCCATCGCCTCTTTGCGCTTATCCGTGATTGAGATGCCAGAAAAGGCAACATCGGCTTGACCGCTTGAAACAGCACCAAGCATTCCCTGCCAATCATAAGGAGTTACTTTTAAAGTGCAGCCACGGGATTTGCAATAGCCCTGGAAAATATCCATATCGACGCCAACAATCTGACCATTTTGATCAAATAGCATTGGTGGTGACGCAGGCGATACGGCTACCTTAATTTCACTTGAATTCGTCCCCTTAGAGCAGGCAACCATTCCTAGGCTTAGGGCACAAATCAGTAATAGCAAAAATCGGCGTTTCATAGACAAAATCCTTGTAGTAAAAATCGGGGCAATTAAGCTTAAAAACATTCCGTAAATCTGACCAATAATGCACCAAGATCAGAAGCGGCACAATGAAAAGTATTTCATCAAAAGATATTGGCAGAAAGGCTGTTTGCAAATGATGATTCTTTGGCAGGAATTGCAGAACATCACAATTCATGCCGTCATTGGGTTGTTTGCCAACCGATCTAAAGAATAAAGAACCGCCCTACTTCTAGATTCAGCTCTTTAGCCAATTCAGCACCAGTGACTTTGCCCGCAGCACCTTTAGCCTTCAGGACTTCAATCTGTCCACCGTGGCAGGTTACGAAGAAAGAATCTAGCGTGATTTGGGTTACTTCACCAGGCTTACCTTTAACGGCACCAAATGTAGCAGCTACGTGTTTGTGGCAATCGAAGATCTGCACTTTTTGCTCGCCAAACCTTGTCCAAGCACCTGGCGCTGGATTACATGCGCGAATCAGGTTATAGATTTGACTAATATGAGTCGCCCAATGAATCTGTGCAGCATTCACATCAAACCAGCCTTCATAGTTGGCCTGTGATTCATCTTGAACAACTTCTTGATGCTTACCTGCAACTACAAGATCAGCAGCCTCTAGGAGGGCTTGTACACCGATCGGGAATAAATGATCAAAGTAGATCTTGCCTAAGGTGTCATTGGGTCCAATGGCTACTTCTTTTTGCAAAATGACTTCACCTTCATCCAAGCCATCGGATGGGCGGAAGATAGTTAAACCTGTTTTCTCTTCACCTAATGCGATTGCCCAATTGATAGCGCTTGGACCGCGATATTTAGGTAGCAAGGATGGGTGATATTGGATGGTGCCATGCTTTGGAATCTTACAAAGCTCTTGCGGCACAAACTGAAGCACATAAGCCATTACACAGATATCGGCATTGGCGTCAATCATGGCTTGGGCAGCCTCTGGACCCTTCAGTGAAGCAAACTGCAAGGGGGTTAAGCCCCTTGCTAACGCAGCTTCTTTTAAGACTTCGGGTTTGCTTGATTTGGGATTATCGGGTGGGCAGAAAACAGCAACCACTTCGTCGCCGTGATCTAAAAAGGCTTCTAACGCCGCCTTACCAAAATCCGCACTCCCAATCAAAGCAACACGCATCTTAGATCACCTTCTCGTGACGTAATGCGATCAATTCATCGGTTGAGTAACCGAGCTCACTGAGAATCTCATCAGTATGCTCTCCAAGTAAGGGTGAACGCTCTACGTCAGTTGGACTATCGGACAACTTAATTGGGTTGCCAACAGTAAGGTACTTGCCACGAATTGGATGATCCACCTCAACCACTGTCCCAGTCGCGCGTAATGCAGGCTCTTCAGCAATCTCTTTCATGGACAGAATTGGACCGCATGGGATGTCATATTTATTAAGAACATCCATGACTTCAAACTTCGTCATCGTCATAGTCCACTTTTCGATCTCACCGAAGATTTCCATCAAGTGCGGCAAGCGTGCCATTGGCGATGCAAAACGCACATCGGTAATCCAATCTTCACGACCGATTACTTTACAAACAGCTTCCCAAACTGGGGCTTGTACGATCACATACATATAGGCATTTGGATCTGTTTCCCAGCCCTTACACTTAACGATCCAACCAGGCTGACCGCCACCAGAAGCATTGCCGGCGCGGGGTACGGCGTCACCAAACTCACCATTCGGGAACTGTGGATATTCTTGCATCAGACCAACGCGCTCTAAACGTTGTTGATCACGCAACTTCACGCGGCACAAATTCAATACGGCATCTTGCATCGCCGCTAATACTTTCTGACCACGCCCAGAGTGAGTGCGTTGGTATAGAGCTGTAACAATACCGAGCGCTAAATGCAAGCCTGTTCCGCTATCACCAATTTGTGCACCGGTTACCATTGGAGGACCGTCATCAAAACCAGTAGTTGATGCAGAACCACCAGCGCACTGCGCTACGTTCTCATACACCTTGCAATCTTCGTATGGACCAGGGCCAAAGCCTTTTACGGAAGCCATGATCATCATCGGATTGAGTTCCTGAATGCGCTCCCAAGAAAATCCCATGCGGTCGAGTGCGCCTGGTGCAAAGTTCTCAACCAGTACGTCGCACTCTTTAATGAGGCGCTCTAGAATTTCTTTACCCTTTTGGGTTTTGGTATTCACGGTAATGGAGCGCTTGTTATGGTTCAGCATCGTGAAATACAAACTATCTGCATCAGGAATGTCACGCAATTGACCGCGTGTTGCATCGCCTTCACCGGATTTTTCTACTTTGATGACGTCTGCACCAAACCAAGCCAGCAACTGAGTGCAGGTTGGGCCTGATTGAACGTGCGTAAAGTCGAGGATTTTGACCCCTTCTAGTGCTTTTGCCATGATTTAAGTCCTAATAAGAATGAATATTGAATTAAAGCAATTTTACCAGTGGGAAATGGGAGAAATTGAGGCGTGCCCGTTTTTTGGGCATGGATTCCGTCTAAACCTGCATTTACTCTTGTTAGGGTCTATGTACGGCTAAGTCTGGGGATTTTCAAGATCAGAAAGGCGCTTTTTAAGGGCCCTTTCTTCGGCAAAACGCTCTGACTCATCCCGAATGACGGCAACCACTCCGTTAGCCTTCCCCGAGGCGTCAAAGAGCATGCCTACAGTAAAAGCGATCGAAAGGGTTCTACCATCCTTATGTTTGGCTGGAACTTTTAATAGCGAAGCGCCATAGCGGGTTGTACCAGTCTTCATAGAATGGCTATATCCCTCATTGTGTTTCTGGCGCTGACGCTCAGGAACAATGAGATCTAAAGTATTTCCAAGGGCTTCTTGCTCTGAGTATCCAAAGATACGTGTGGCCGCAGGATTCCACAGCACGATCTTTTCATCAGCATCGGCAACCACAATCGCATCGCCTACGCACTCTACTAACTGGTGTAAATCAATATTGGTGTTCATGTGATCAGTCTATAGAGTTTTTAAGAAATAAAAAAGGCGCTCACTAGGAGCGCCTTCAAATTAATGCCAATGTTACTTGTTATTAAACTGCTTTAGCTGTGTGCAACTTAGCGATGTCATCAGCGCTATAGCCAAGGTCAGCCAATACTTCGTCAGTGTGCTCACCCAATACTGGTGATGGACCAACTTCGATTTCCAAATCAGAGAACTTGATTGGGCTACCGATAGTCAAATACTTACCACGTACTTTGTGGTCCACTTCAACAATAGAACCGCTCTTACGCAAGTCAGGTGAGTTAGCCAATTCTTTCATGGAGAGAACTGGGGCACATGGAATATCAAACTTGCGGAGAATGTCTACAGCTTCGTATTTAGTCTTGTCTTTGAGCCAGTCTTCAATAGTTGCGAAGATGTCAAAAATCTTGTCTTGACGCGCTTCAGCAGTCATGTACGCTGGATCAGTTGCCCACTCTGGCTTACCAATCGCACGAGTAATTGGCTCCCAAGCGTGACCTTGAATAGTGAAGTAGATGTATGCGTTTGGATCTGTTTCCCAACCCTTACACTTCAACACCCAACCTGGCTGACCGCCACCACCAGCGTTACCGCCACGTGGAACTACGTCAGTAAATGAACCGTGTGGGTACTGTGGGTACTCTTCCAAGTAACCAATTTTGTCCAAACGTTGTTGGTCGCGCAACTTCACGCGGCACAAGTTCAATACAGCGTCTTGCATTGAGCAAGAAACTTTTTGACCTTTGCCAGTTTTTTGACGTTGCATCAAAGCTGTCAAGATACCGATTGCCAAGTGCATACCAGTATTTGAGTCACCCAAAGCAGCAGCAGAAACTGTAGGAGGACCATCCCAGAAGCCAGTTGTAGAAGCAGCACCGCCAGCGCACTGAGCAACGTTCTCATACACTTTTAAGTCTTCGTATGAGTGGCCATCACTAAAGCCTTTAACAGAAGCCATGATCATTTTTGGGTTCAATTCTTGGATACGCTTCCAAGAGAATCCCATACGATCCAAAGCGCCCGGACCAAAGTTCTCAACCATGACGTCAGAAGTTTTGATCATCTTCTCTAAAACTTCTTTACCTTCTTGAGTCTTAGTATCCAAAGTCAATGAACGCTTGTTACCGTTCAACATTGTGAAGTACAAAGCATCTGCGCCTGGAATGTCGCGCAATTGGCTACGAGTTACGTCGCCAGAACCTGGACGCTCAACCTTGATTACGTCAGCGCCGTACCAAGCCAACAACTGAGTACATGCAGGGCCTGCCTGTACGTGTGTGAAGTCAATAATGCGAATACCGTCTAATGGTTTAGTCATGTGTGTTTCTCCTTAAGTCTTTCTTGTTTACTTCAAATTTAGCTCAAAAATATTAACTTTTTATTACCGTTTTTAATATCTTATTTCTTAGCAGCTGCGGTGGATGGGTTTAAGTTCGTTAAACGTCCACTCTCAGTACCTGCAGTTTCATCAATAACAGCATTGATGAGGGCTGGTTTACCGGCAGCAATCGCTTCTGTTAACGCTGCTTCTAATTCTGCTGGGGTAGTTACGTAGTAACCAACACCACCAAATGCTTCAATCATTTTGTCGTAACGAGCATCTTTAACGAACACAGTTGGTGCAACATCAGCGCCGCCTGTTGGGTTAACGTCAGTACCGCGGTATACGCCGTTGTTGTTGAATACAACAGTCGTGATTGGCAAGTTGTAACGGCAAACTGTTTCCAATTCCATACCGCTAAAGCCAAATGCGCTATCGCCTTCAACTGCAACTGTTGGCGAGCCGCTAGTAACGGCCGCGCCAATTGCATAACCCATACCGATACCCATAATGCCCCAAGTACCAGAGTCAAAACGCTTACGTGGCTTGTACATATCAACGATTGCACGGCAATAGTCGAGTGTATTTGCACCTTCGTTTACCAAGTTCACATCTGGGTTCTTCTTGATCACATCACGAATCACACGTAATGCGCCATGGAAGTTCATTGGATTTGCTTCTTTAGCCAATGTCTCTGCCATCTTGGCTAAGTTCTTATCCTTCTTCTCAGTGATCGCAGCAATCCACTCAGCACTTGGCTTAGGAACAGCAGAGATGCCCTTCAAGAGTTCACCAACGCATGAACCGATATCACCAATCAATGGAGCAGCAATTTGAACGTTGCTATCCACTTCGTTTGCTTGAATATCAATTTGGATAAATTTCTTAGGCTCTTTGCCCCAAGTTTTACCTTTACCGTGTGCCAGCAACCAGTTCAAACGTGCGCCAACCAATAACACTGCATCAGCTTCAGCCAATACAAATGAACGCGCCGCAGAAGCAGATTGTGGGTGATTGTCTGGCAACAAACCTTTAGCCATCGACATCGGCAAGTAAGGGATACCTGATTTTTCAACTAAGTCACGAATCTCTTTATCGGCTTGAGCATAAGCAGCGCCCTTACCCAAGAGAATCAATGGACGCTTAGCGCCCTTCAACACATTTAATGCACGAGCAACTGCATCAGCTGCTGGGATTTGACGTGGAACTGGATCAATTACTTTGAAAATGGATTTCTTTGCTTCATCAGCAGGCATAGTTTGTGCAAGCAACTGAGCTGGCAAGTCTAAATAAACGCCACCTGGACGACCAGAAACAGCAGCACGGATTGCGCGAGCAAAACCAATGCCGATATCTTCAATGTGATTAATACGATATGCAGCTTTGCAATATGGCTTCGCTGCGTTGAGCTGATCCATCTCTTCGTAGTCGCCCTGTTGCAAGTCAACGATTTCACGTTCGCTTGAACCAGAGATCAAAATCATTGGGAAGCAGTTCACAGTTGCATTAGCAAGTGCTGTCAAACCGTTCAAGAAACCAGGAGCAGAAACAGTCATACAGATACCCGGCTTTTGCGTCATATAACCAGCAATAGCAGCAGCATTACCTGCGTGTTGTTCATGACGGAAGCCGATAAAACGCAAACCTTCTGCTTGCGCTAAACGGCATAAGTCAGTAATTGGAATACCAACGAGACCGAAAATAGTATCGAGGTCGTTTGCTTTCAGGGCGTCAATGACGAGGTGAAAGCCATCGGTTAATTGTGTGTTTTGATTATCAGTTGTCATAGAAATTTATATAGAAATTGCGGGTTTGCTCTTCTAGAGCCAATGCAATTTAGCTTTCGCTAACGTCTCCAATGTAGTTATAAATCGCATAACGGGTTTTGTGTCCCGCTTAGGCTGAGATGAATATTAGGCTTGGGGAAGAGGTTCATCATTGACTTCGGTCAATTTCCCCCTAAATCCTGTAATTACGGGCGGTTTTGCCCCTTAAACAAAGAGCTCTTTATGCTTCGTTTTAAGGCGACTTAGGGTCTCAGGAGAGAGATTGAGGTAAGCCGCTAACTCCTTCTTTGGAAGAAGCTCGAATAAATCCTCATATTTACGCAAGAAACGCTCTACCCGGCCTGGAGCATCGAGCATATGCAAGGTAATGGTGTGTGCCATGATTTCACTCATCAGGCGCATCACCTCAAACTCAAAGCTCTCTTTGAGAGGTTTGTGCTCCTCCAGGAATTCAGCCCACTTCTTCATGGGCATCCGAGCTACACGCGCCTTAGTGACACACGCAATACTGTATGGGGCAGCGGTTTTTAAGCGCCATGCGGCATAGCTGGTTTCAATATCTTTTTCGATAGCAAAACGCAAAATCATCTCTTTGGCATCCGCGCTCGAAACAATCCGTTTCAGAATGCCATCCAAAACGAAGTACTGCTCCATCTGGTGATCACCTTGATGCAGCAAGATTTCTGATTTTTTGAGGTCTGCAATTTCTAAATGGCGCTCTAAATCAGCCATTGCCGAGGGATCCAAGCTTTTTAAGACCGAGTTTTGACTCAACTGTAGGCGAATCAGGTTTTTTTCGGGATGCTTATCTAATACGGTCATGAATCCTTGCTCCAAGACCCTCTATTGTAGGCTTTTTTACCCCTCAAAGCCTTGAACCCCCACTTGGCGCACTTCAAATCCGCTAGAATGGCGGAGTCGTGGTGCTTTATTGCAGTGCAATAAAGTTAAACGGGAAACACTAAACGTGTGCTGCCCCCGCAACGGTAGGTAAATGCGCCCTTTTTGGTTTATTTGGGGCGTCAGGAATCTAACAAAGCCACTGTGCGCGTCAATCGCATGGGAAGGCCAGATTCTGATATTTACTAGCCCGGATACCGGCCAAGACAGGTGGAATTTTGCGGACGGGGATCTTCGCGCGCCGATGAATGCTTATGATCCCGCGATCCGAAGCCACATTGACGCCTGAACTCCTGCACGGGAAATTCTGTTCGACCCAGTTAACGGGGAAGTTAGCTAGGCAATCTGTAACAGAAAGCTTTTCATGAAACAGCAGTTTAGTAAGAAAAAAATTGCTCTACTTTGCGGCTCCCTTATAAGCCTTAACCTCACACCCTATGCATTCGCGCAAAGCAATCCGTCGACGGTAATTGTGACAGGCTCACGCTTTGAGGAAAACCTAAATGAGGTTCCAGCTAACGTCAAAGTGGTCACGCGAGATGAAATTGAAAATTCCAGCTCCAATACCATCCCTCAGGTCTTATCCCAAATTGGCGGCCTTCGAGTTACTGGATTAAATTCTAGTGCGCTAAATTTAGATGCGTCCGTTGATATGGGTGGCTACGGACCAACTGGCAATAGCACAACCGTGATTCTCGTTGATGGTATTCGAATAAACCCTATTGATTCTGGAAGTGTAGACTGGGAATCTATTCCAATAGATTCAATTGAGCGCATTGAAATACTGCAGGGTGGGGCCAGCGTTCAATACGGCAACGGGGCTGTTGGTGGCGTCATCAATATCATTACCAATGGCGGCAAGAAAAATATCAATCAAGCATCCTCCACATATGGTACCTGGGGAACCTTAATTAACAATGCCATTTTTAAAAACACGGCTGACAAAACAACCTATCAAATCAGCGCAAATACTTCCAACACCAATGGTTGGAGACCCAATACTGCAGCAAATGCTTATTCAGTAGATGCCAAAATTTCTCAAGATTTAGGCGGCAGTGATCGCATTTATGTTGATGCATACTATGGTTATACAAACTCGCAGATTGCCAGCCCTGTAGTGGGTCTCGTTGGGTCTGGAAATCCATTGTCAGTGAACCCACAAAATGCTGGTAATAATGCTACTACCAATAATTCTGGATTCCGACAAGGTCTAACCAAAACTTTGAGCGAAGCCTATGTGGTTGAACTTGATACATCCTATAACAATAAGACCTCGTTCTTTTATACACCTCAAGCTGATTACTTCACCTCTTTAGATTTCAATAGCCCTAACTATGGCTATGCAGGAAGTGCAATGAATTCAAAATTGCAAGGCTGGCAACTATCTGTCTCTCCCAGGCTCAAAGCAAACTTTGATGGAGTCGGAACCACCATATTTGGATACGACTTTTCAAAAGCAAATCAAGCTGGTAGCGATAGCTATAGCCCACTCTCACAAGGAATCATTCTCACCAATCAGAATGACGTTAACAATAACCCTTTCGGATCGTATTACAACAACCTAACCCACAACTCTCAAAACGCAACTCAAATTAATAATTCTCTTTATGCAATGCAAAAAGTTCCACTTGGGAAAATTGTTGAGGCCAGCGGAGGATTTCGACGTCAAGTACAACAAGCATCAACTACCAATACCTCCATCACCGCAGCTAATGGCACCGCTAGCAATACTCAACAATATGCCGCCAATGCAGGAGACATTGCATTGAATGCTAATTACCTACCTGGGCAACGAATATATGCAAAGTGGAACCAATCCTTTAGATTTCCAAACATCGATGAATATTGGGGGTTTGCATATGATGCCAATGGGGTTGGAACCACAGTCTTCAACGGCATCCTGCAACCGCAAACTACACAAACCTACGAAATAGGTGGCAACTGGTCAATCTGGAATTCAAGAATTACCTCCTCAATCTTTAAATCCATGACTCAAAATGAGATTAGTTATAACCCGAGTACAGGTTATAACTACAACTCTATATACCAGACCAATCGAGGCGGTATTTTGTTTGATGTTGCCTCCAACATTACTCAGTCATTCAATATCGGGTTAGGTGGTAAATATCAGAAGTCATATTACGCAAATGGCCCCTATGCAGGAAACGCAATACCCATCGTGCCAGATACCCTACTCAATGCAAGAGCAAATTATTTAATCACCAGCGGCTGGACAGTTGGCGGAGTTGTTAACTATATCAGCAACCAACATTACGATGCTGGACCAAATAATTACAGCGAGGCCCCCGTCATGCCGGCTTACGTTGTGGGAGATATTTTTACCTCTTATAAATTTCAAGCGGTCGAGGCTAGACTCACAGTCAAAAACGTAGGGAATGCGCAGTACTCAAGCTACGGTGGAGTAAGCTCATTTAGTGGCAATCACTTTTACTATCCCAGTGAACCTAGGTCAGTTTTCCTAACCCTCAAATATAGCCTTAACTAAGAAATTTCCTGCCAGCCAGCCTGGTTTAGCCGATCTTTTAGGGCCTAAACCATCAACCCCACATCCGAGTCAAGCCAGAGGATACAATGCCAGTATGAGCGAGACCCCCCCTCTTTCCACTGGCGACCTAGCCTTAGGTATGGATGCGCTATGCGCATCCATCAATCGAGTGGCTGGAAAAATTCAGGTTATTGCTGAAGCTGTGCAAAGCATTAATCAAAATCGAGTGCAGCTTGAGGGTAAGATTGATGAGGCACAAAAGCGTGTTCAACGCATCTTGAGTCGCCTGCCAGAACAAAGCGACGGTCGCCAACTCAATCTACTTGGCGAAGCTATCCCACCAAATAACCCTGAGGATGACAATGAGCCAACAACGCATTGAGGTAAGTCTTGCCGGTCAGAAAATTACTCTGGCAACTAGTGCCGAGCATGAGCCATTACTCCGTGCAGCGTGCGTCTTGGTAGATGAACAAATTCAACTGGCTATTAATGGTGGTAACCGCAGTATTGAAAGAGCGAGCATGATGGCCGCACTCAAAATTGCTGGCGATCTTATTACCTTACAAAAAAATCCATCACAGCAAAGCAGTTCTTCCAATGTCAGCACAGATGAAGTTACTCGCCTACAGGGTGAGATTCGTGCACTTGAAGACCAGGTAGATGCTTTGATGCAAACCCTTTCCCTGCCTGGTTCGCCAAGGCCAATAGTTCCTTGAACCGATGCGCAAGCATCCGGAACGATCTTTACCTTGTGGGCGCGAGCGTTTTGCAAGCTCACAGTGCCAACTTAGACTTGGTTACTCCCTGAGCCTCTTAATGCACCCGAAACAGAGTAGCCGTTCCACCTTGAACCTTAGGGTTCAGGATGACGGCCTAGCGGCTAAGGCGGGGAATTCATGTTACTAAGCGACATCTTGATGTTGATGTTGTGTGGTGCCATCTCTGGCTACCTGGCTGGACTGCTGGGTATTGGTGGCGGTATGATCCTGGTGCCCTTCATGATCTTGGTTTTTAATCATCTAGGATTTAGCCAAGAAGTGATTGTGCACATGGCCATTGCAACAGGCATGGCCACCATACTGTTTACAACCACCTCCGCAATTTGGGCGCATCACAAACATGGCTCGATTGATTGGAAATTAGTTTCTTATTTAAGTCCCGGAATGATTTTTGGTGGATTGGTTGGTGGCAGTGAATTATTCGAAGCACTCAAGACCTCATGGCTCTCACTCTTCTTTGCCGTCTTTATTGTTTACACCTCAATCCAAATGCTGCTCAATAAGAAGCCTAAAGCAGGTAGAGATTTGCCTGGGACGCTTGGTTTATTTTCTTTTGGTACCTTTGCTGGAGCTCTTGCAAGCTTAGTAGGCGCAGGCGGGGCATTTATTACTGTGCCATTTATGCTTTGGTGCAATGTCAAACCGCATACAGCGATGGCTACTTCATCTGGCTTGGGTTTTCCAATTGCAGCAGCAGCAACTATTGGCTATATGTATGGAAGCTGGGGCAATCCTAATCTTCCGGCAGGCTCTCTGGGCTTTGTTTATTTACCGGCGGTTGCGTGCATTGTGACGGTCAGTATCTTTACTGCACCCTTGGGTGCAAAGATGGCCAGAAAACTCGATATTGCTCAGCTCAAACGAGTTTTTGGCATCATGCTTTTTTTCCTTGCAGCCTTCATGTTTAATGAAAGCCGCAAGGCATTCGGCTTCTAATTACGCCGTGTACTGCTGACGCAAAATATTCTTTTGCACCTTACCCATAGCATTACGAGGTAAATCAGCAACAATCTCTACGCGCTTTGGAATCTTAAAGTTTGCAATTTGTGTTTTCAAAGTAGCAATCATTGCTTCTGCATTGAGTTTTGCTCCGGCCTTAGGCACTACTACTGCCATCACTGCCTCACCAAAATCAGGGTGCGGAATACCAATCACAGCACTTTCATCAACACCAGTCATGTCATCAATGAAACTTTCGATTTCTTTCGGGTAAACGTTGTAGCCACCAGAAATAATCAAATCCTTGCTGCGGCCAACAATGCACAAGTAATCATTTGGAGCTTTACCACCATTGGCATCGCCACCCCAACGACCGACGTCGCCAGTTTTAAACCAGCCGTCTTTGGTAAATTCTTCAGCAGTCTTCTCAGGCATACGCCAGTAGCCAGCAAATATATTCGGACCCTTCACTTGAATACTGCCGATCTCGTTTACTTTGCATGGCTTATTATCTTCATCAACTACACGCACCTTAACGCCAGGCAATGGCAGACCAACCGAACCACCTACGCGCTTGCCTTTGTAAGGATTGGAAACCAACATCACCGTCTCACTCATGCCATAACGCTCAAGAATAGGCTGGCCAATCACTTCTTTGAAGGTATTAAATGTTTCTGTCAGCAAAGGAGCTGAGCCGGAAACAAATAGGCGCATATTGCTTGCTACTTTTTTAGTAAATCCTTTGTCAGCCAATAGACGTACATAGAATGTAGGTACACCCATCATCACTGTGGACTGTGGCATTTGCTTAATCAGCTGTGCCGTATCTAAACGTGGCAACCAAATCATCTTGCTGCCATTAATCAATGCGCCATGCGCCGCCACAAACAATCCATGAACGTGGAAGATAGGTAAAGCATGTAGCAATACATCGCCTTTTTTCCAGCCCCAGAACTTTTGCAACACTTGTGCATTGCTGCCAAGATTCTTATGAGTAAGCATTGCGCCTTTACTGCGTCCTGTTGTACCAGAGGTATACAGAATCGCTGCAAGATCATCATCTTTTGCTGGAATAGTCTTGAATTTGTCGCTCAGATTTCGTGCACGCTCTAATAAGGTACCCGTACGATTCTCATCCAGCGTAAATACATGCTTAGTGCCAGCCTTGGAAGCCACCTTAGAAACCCAAGAGAGATTCTTGCTGCTGCACACAACCACTGCGGGCTCAGCATTCTCTAGGAAGTACTGGATTTCAGCTGACTGATAAGCGGTATTCAGCGGCAAATACACATAGCCCGCACGAATCGTTGCTAGATAAAGAAAAAGTGCTTCAGGAGACTTCTCAACCTGCACTGCAACCCTGGCTCCTTTTGGAAGCTTCAGGCTAGCAAGTAAATTGGCAAGCTTGGCGGTTGCTGACTCAAGGTCATCCCAAGAGTAATAAAGACCGTCGTGCGTCTCGAGAGCGCACGCTTTTTTATCCTTTGGAAAACCTTTTTCCAATACTGAATACAAATTCATGAAAATATTCCTTGATTTCTTAAACTAGAGGCGCACCCATTACCCAATTAGATAATCCAGTGGCGATTTCTGGGAATACGCAAAGCAATACAACAGAAAAAAGCATGATGAATACAAATGGCATCACGCCGTAGATGATTTCACGCAAGGTGATATCAGGGGCAATATTCTTAATAACGAAAATATTCAGACCAACTGGTGGATGAATTAAGCCCGTTTCCATCACAATAGTCATCACCACGCCAAACCAGATTAAATCAAAGCCAGCGGCACGCAGAGGTGGCAAGAAAATTGGCGAAGTCATCAAAATAATTGAGACGGGTGGCAAGAAGAATCCTAGAACGATCACCATCAGTAGAATGGCCCCCAATAACACCCATCTAGAAGTATTTAGATCAACAATTGCCTGTGCAGCAGACTGACTTAAATGCAAGTAACTCATCACATTTGCAAATAAGAGGGACATCCCAATGATGAACATCAACATCGCGGATTCGCGGATCGTGACATCTAACAAGGGATATAAATCCTTAAAACGCCACATCTTATAAATCACTGCAATTAATAAAAATGCAAAGACTGCGCCCAAGCCCGCTGTTTCAGCAGGCGTTGCATATCCTCCGTACAAGGCTACCATTACACCAATCAATAAAACTAAGAAAGGCAGCACTCTAGGCAATGAGCTCATTTTTTGCTGAATGGTGTAGGTTTGACGCTCCAATATGGGCGTAGAAACCTTAGTGACAGCATAAGCTTCGTAAGCGCTGGTGTACTCTTTACGGAAGCGATAGACGGTGTATGCGGAAAAGAATATGACCAGCATGACGCCAGGGCCAATGGCCGCCAAGAATAAGCGCCCCAATGATTGCTCTGCTGCCACAGAATATAAGATCATGGTGATTGAAGGTGGCAATAAAATTCCCAAGGTGCCACCAGCAGCAATAATGCCTGCTGCAAAACCTGGAGAGTAGCCGCGCTTACGCATCTCAGGAATTCCTGCGCTACCAATCGCAGAACAAGTTGCAGGGCTAGATCCGGCCATAGCAGCAAACAGCGCACAAGCAAATACGTTCGCAACTCCTAAGCCGCCAGGTATCTTACCCATCCATACATGAAGAGCATCATACAAATCCTTGCCCGCGCGTGAACGGCCAATAGCGGCGCCTTTCAAGATAAACAATGGTATGGACATCAAAGTAATGCTGGACATTTCCTCATACACGTTCTGCGCAACCGTATCTAATGATGAAGCAGGCATGAAGAAATACATAAAAATAATTGCAACAATACCTAAAGCAAAAGCAATTGAAATCCCTGAAAACATAATCACAAGGGTTACAAAAGCAAATAAAAGACCAATGGTAAGAATAGACATATTAGTGACCCCCACTCACAACATCAGTAGTGATCGTTTTTCTGATGAAAATTTGTAGAAATAGTTGAAATGTGAGTAATGCCATGCCAGCAAACATCATAGAATAGGGAATCCACAAAGGAGGAGCCCAAGTGGAGTTGGTTACTTGACCATCTACCCATGCTTCCTGAAGCAAATCCCAAGTTTTCGTAGAAAAAAAGGCAAAAAATAGGCAGGAAATCACATCAATAACAATTCCGCGTACTTTATTAACTGGGTGAGGCAACAGGCCCTCAATTGCGGAAATTCCTATATGGCCACGTCTCTCTTGCACATATGAACTGCAGAGAAAAGTTACGCCCACCAAGCAAAATAGAGCGGCCTCATCTTGCCAGTCGTTAGCCGTATGAAATAAACCACGAGACATAACGCTGTAACTCAGAATGAGGGCCGCAGCCATCAGGGCGAGTGAGCCCAGTAACACCAAGAATTTATTCACTGCCGACATCACCCTGTCGGCAGCTTCTAGAATCAACATCATTTTATGAAAGCTTTTCTGCCGAGCGCATCATTGCAGCACAAGTTTCATTACGCTCCGAGAATTCTTTCCAAGCAGAATTCTTAGCCACTGCCTTCCATTTATCAACTACCGACGTATCCATTTCAAAAACCTTGTTGCCGGCTTTAGCAAATGCAATGGATGCATCAATATCATCCAACTTGGCCTGTTCGGTACCAAATTTTTCCATATCCACCCCGACCGCCATAATGACGTCGCGTTGTTTTGGTGTTAAAGAATCAAACACCGTTTTTGACATCATGAGTGGCTCTAACATATACCAATAGGATTTATTTTTGGCGGAGGTAAAGTTTTTAGTTAACTCCGCAAGCTTGAATGACATTAAGCTTGCTGATGATGTGTAGGCTGCCTCTAGTGAGCCGGTTTGCACGGCCTGATAAATCTCATTCGAAGGAATCGAGGTCATTACGGATGCACCGGCTGCCTTAAGCATGGCATCAAATTCACGACTGCCACCCCTCACCTTAACGCCCTTAACGTCGTCCGGAACCACGATAGGACCAGAACGTGTAGCAACGCCACCAGCCTGCCACACCCAACTAACAATCACAATACCCTTGGACTCCATGACCTTATTCAAGATCTTACCAACTTCAGCATTTTTCCATTTAGCGCCCTGTTCATAACTAGTAACTAGCGCTGGCATTAGACCAATGTTAGCCTCAACAACCTCTCCACCCGCATAAGGCATTGGGTAGAAACTAAAGTCAAGAGCGCCTTTGCGGAGAGCGCTAAATTGAGCATTTGTTTTCATTAATGAGGATTGCGGATAAACGTCAAACTTCAATTCGCCGTTTGTTTTTTTAGTGACCTCTTCACCGAACTTCTTGCATAAACGATCACGGAAGTCTGTGCCACTCGGAAATTGGTGAGAAATCTTTAAACTTTTAGCGCCTGATTGAGCAAACGCGCTCAGATCGTAACCAGCAACGGATGCTCCAGCCGCACCCAGCAACAATGTGCGACGCAATTGAGAAATTTCTTTTGAATCTGTCATGCTCATCTCCTAAATGACTATTATTTTTCTACTTACAACTGTGGGTACTGCCAGTTTTGTAGCCGCTGGCTTCTTTATGTTCCATTCTAAAGCGAATACTCTGTGAATTCTGCTTTAGAGCCTCCTCTACTAAATTTCTTGCTTAGGGCTGCATTAAACGACCAACCGCACGGGAATAATCAATTTCACCCCGGGTAAATCGCTCATGATTCTCCTCAACAGCCGAAAGATCATATAAATAATTAACCATAAGTGCCGCGGACTGTCGCAAACCCTTGCGAGAGAGGTCTCCAGCCCAGTTAATTTGATGAAGCTTGGCGCCGTTGCCCAAGTGAAATTTGGCAACCGGGTTACCGTTACGGCCAGCAGAACCTAAACCCAAGTAAATACTTGCGAGGCACAGTAAAGCGGATTTTTCTTTTTCAGTAGCATTGTCTGGATGCCAACCAGTACTTAAACGCTCAGACCAAGAGCGATTAGAAAGCCCAAGAACTTCCAAGGATTGCTCACGAGCTGTGCGAACTGCCGGCTTAAGTTGGGTGCCAGTCTTTTCACCGCCAACATCTGCGCCAGCAGAGACCCAGTCAATGAAACCCGGGATTGGTGAAAGGGTTACAAATGTTTTAAGACTTGGGAACTCTGCATGCAATTGCTCTGCAACCCGCTTAATCAAGAAGTTACCCATTGAAACACCACGCAAGCCTGGCTCGCAGTTACTAATGGAATAAAAAGCAGCCACTTTGTATTGTGAAGTTTGATGAACGGTCTCTGCCTTTTTATCTACCAAAGGCGTAATCACAGCGGGGATTTCTGGCAATAGCGCTACTTCAACGAAAATCAAAGGTTCATTTGGAAGCTGCGGATGAAAGAACGCAAAACATCTGCGATCAGGCTGCAAGCGGCGGCGCAGGTCATCCCAACCATCAATTGCGTGTACAGCCTCATGCTGAATGAGCTTTTCAAGAACTTCGGCGGGCGACTTCCAATCCACCCGATGCATCTTTAAAAATCCTGGGTTAAACCAAGAAGATAAGAGGTGACGTAAGTCAAAATCAACTGCTGTTAACTCTGGCTGCTTTTCAAGTAATTGCAACAGGTCACGACGCATACCTACGAGCGCAGCAGTTCCATTGGTTGCACGGTTAAGTCGACGAAACAATTCTTGCCTCGGTGGCTCAGTCACACGCTGTAATTTAATGTAATTGCGAGCACTCGCCTCTGCTGAAAAATTTTGCGCGGCAGCCATGACCGCAGCGGCATCGGGATTTAGCTTTTCAAATAGAAAATTGAAAAATTTAGAATGCTGATCTTTGGAGAGCTTGCGATAGTTATGGATGACATCATCGGCCATGCTGACAGCATTCGATTCACCGCGCTCAGAAATGAGTCGATTGACCGCGCCTGTAACGCGGGAAAAGTAACGGGCTTTTGCTAGCTTTTCAAGCATGTGTATCTCTCAAAGAATTCAACCCAAAGGGTAGCGGGTTGATTACTAATGTATAGCTGAGCCATACCTGAATCAATTAATGAAAGTGTATATTCATTAACTTTAAGTTAATGAATTAGAAAAAGTGTTTAGACGGATTCAGGGATTATTGCGATGCAACATGCGGGTTTCAGCCGCTAGAGCAAGGATGTTGGGGTTTGATTCATTAGCCTGGAGGTACATTAGGCCGATATGCTGCGTCACCTGATATTTTGGCAATAATGGGGTAAATTCAATCGCATCACCCATTAATGCCTTCACCCTGCCGGGCAACAAAGATCTTCCCAGGTCCCCTGAGACCATATTCATGAGAGAAAAGATATCGCCCACCTTCATGACTACATTGGGGGCAAATCCAGCCAACTGGAAAGCCTCATAAAACCCTGAGGTGGTGGCAAAACCATCTTGAAGGGTTAAAAATTTCTCATTTTGGTACTCAGATAAATCAATATTAGCTTCGGTTGGCTTATTGTTTTTTGAGGAAGCCAAAAACAACTGGTCCTCAAAAAGGGGGACTACCTGGACACCCTCCGGAAGATCTCTTGTGGGAACTGCCATGACTACTGCATCTACATTTCCCTCGCTGAGCCTTTTCATCAAATCCTCGTTAGATCCTAGATATAAATCAATATCTAAGTCGGGTCTACGAATTTTGGTACCCATGATAACTCTAGGAATAATATTGGCCGTCAAAGAGTACATTGACCCCAGACGAATTTGCCCACTCTCGACACCGGCTTTGGCTCTCGTCTTTTTTAATACACGGTCTACGTCAGCCAATAAATCGGCACTTGCTTCAGCCAAATAAATAGCTGCTGGCAAGGCCTTTAACTGACGTCCATCTTTTACAAATAGAGCGCACCCTATTCCGGACTCCAGAGAATGCAGCGCCTTATGAATACTGACTGAACTTAAACGCAACTCTTCTGCTGTTTTTGAAAGACTACCGGTCCGAATAAACGAGCACAGCACCTCTAATTTTCGAAGTGTTAGCTCTTCATTCAGCATGAGCTAATTATTGACTCTTTGACTTAAATGCAGCCATGAGATAGAGACCAAAGAACATCATAGGCACACACAACCACTGACCCATCGATAAACCTAAGCCTAGAAGGCCCAAGAAGGAATCGGGCTCACGCGCATACTCAGCCAAGAAGCGGCAAATACCGTAACCCAACATGAAAAATCCAGATATCTGGCCAACACGTCTTGGCTTACCCGCATAAATCCAAAGCGCAATACCCAGGAGCACACCCTCACCAAGCAGTTGATAAATCTGTGATGGATGGCGTGGCACAGAATCCACTAAAGGAAAAATCATTGCCCATGGAAGATCAGTAGGTCTACCCCATAACTCGCCATTAATAAAGTTACCCAGACGACCAAAAGCCAAGCCAAAGGGAACTAGTGGAGCGACCAAATCACTCACCACAAAAAAAGTGGTCTTATGCTTTTTAGCAAACCAGAAAAGTGCAACTAGCACCCCTAATAAACCACCATGAAAAGACATGCCACCTTCCCATATTTTAAAAATACTCAAAGGGTGAGTTAGATAGAAGCCTGGCATATAAAACAAGGTGTAGCCCAAACGACCACCTAACACTACGCCAAGAACGCCGGCAAACAGAAGATCCTCAAGATCTTTATAGGTCCAACCCAGGGCTTGATAACGAGGTGATTTAATGCGTAAGCGACCCAAAAGCAAAAATTGAACAAAGGCCATCAGATACATCAAGCCATACCAATGAATTGCAAAAGATCCAATACGAATTGCTGCAGGGTCAAACTGTGGATGAATCAACATAGTTCTTAGCTTTTGGATTGGTCAAAGTTATGTAACTCATGGCCTAACTCTCGGTAGGCTTTAAAGCGCTCGCGCCCTGCCAAACGCTCTGCTTCATTCACCGTGACCACCTCAACAATTCTGGGAAAGCGCGCAACCAAGGCCGGTACATCAGCAGGCATACGCATTCCTAAATGAATCATGACATCAGCATGAGGAATGTTATTCAGGGATGAAGATGCAAAGTCATCAGTTAAGACAATGGGCGTTTCTACTGCGGCCTCATCCTCAATAAAACAGTGCGGCAAGAAATCGGTACTGCTAAACGCCCAAAGAAGGTCGTTCAACTTTTTCAGATCTGCTTTCTCACCCACCATCACAATATTGCGGACTGGCTCACCTTCAGGCGTAGCACTCCAAATCTTACGCGTAAGGCGACAAGCGTATTCCAACTTATCACTCACATTGCTATGAAAATCAATTCGAGCCATTCAATATTTATCCGAGATCTAAGGTGCTTACTTGTGCTCGAGCAAGAAATTCACCAAGAGCGGCACAGGACGACCGGTAGAGCCTTTGGCGGCACCGCTTTTCCATGCGGTGCCAGCGATATCCAAATGAGCCCATTTATATTTCTCGGTGAAGCGAGACAAGAAGCATGCCGCTGTCACGCTACCAGCGGGACGACCACCAATATTAGCCACATCTGCAAAATTGGATTTGAGCTGTTCATGGTAAGCAGCATCCAAGGGCAAACGCCAAACCGTATCCAAAGAAGCATGGCCTGCTTTAGTCAATTCACTTACCAAGTTCTCGTCTTCAGAAAACAATCCGCTATGTACATGACCCAATGCAATCACGCAAGCGCCAGTTAAGGTGGCAACGTCGATCACTGCCGCCGGCTTAAAGCGCTCTACATAAGTCAGCGCATCACAAAGAATTAAGCGGCCTTCTGCATCGGTGTTGAGGACCTCAATAGTCTGCCCAGACATACTCTTCACAATATCGCCAGGACGAGTTGCTTGGCCTGATGGCATATTTTCACAAGTAGGAATGACGCCAATCACATTCTTCTTTAATTTCATCAAAGCAACGGAGTACATCGTACCGATCACTGAAGCTGCGCCACACATGTCGTACTTCATTTCATCCATAGCTTCGCCTGGCTTTAATGAAATTCCGCCAGTATCAAAAGTGATTCCTTTGCCAACAAGAACAATCGGGGCCTCTCCTGCTTTACCGCCTTGATGCTTCATCACAATAAATTGTGGCGGGGTATCAGAGCCCTTAGCCACAGATAAGAATGAACCCATTCCCAAGGCCTCAATTTGTTTGAGCCCAAGTACATCCACTTTTAGAGCGGTCTTTTTACTTAAGCCCTGCGCAGCCTTACCGAGGTAAGTTGGCGTACAGATGTTTGGAGGAAGATTACCCAAATCCTTCGCCAGGTTCATCCCCTCTACCATCGCGACGCCTTGCTCTACTGCAGGCTTCAGCTCTTTAGCACACGCATCGTTACCTGCAAAGACGAGATGCTTAAATGTGTCTGCTTTATCTTTTACTTTGAATTTCATTGCTGGTTGACGCACGCCAAAACGATAAGCTTGGTCGCCAGCGTATTGAACAGTTAGGCGAACCTCTTCGGCAATGAAGTCAGCTTTGTGTGCAAGCGCAAAGCTTGGTGTAAACCAAAGCGCACTTTCAACTGATCCGCCACTTAAAACCTTCAAAGCTGCGCGAGCAACTTTGGAATAAGTAGTCAAACTCCGTTCGCTAGCAAGATGCACATCGCCCAAAGCCACGAGTAATACTCGTTTTGCCTTAACCCCATTGGTGGACCAAGATTTTTCTGCGCGTAGCATGCATACGGAAGCTTGCGTGGAATCTAAATCCCCAACCAGATTGGCATGATTGACTGAGCCTCCGAGCAAAAGGTCTAGCCCTGGCAAAAATCCTACTTTTGCCTTTGCGTCTTTAGCGCCTGAGAAACTATCAAAATCCGCCTTGGAATACGCCAAAACCAAGCAGTCGGTATTGTAGCTAAGCAAGGATTTGAGGCTAGATTTCTGGAGTTTTAGACTCTGAAGGTCTGCTTGAGGGAAAATCTTGGTGCTGAATTGAATTGTCATAATCTATTACAGTGTTTTGGTCGATTCAAAAGGGGGTAATCTGCTAATTTGGGACGTTTATCCATTATCCTCCGACATGAGAATAACTTCCCTTACCTGCAGCAATATAAGCCATTTACAAGCCCAATAACCCTTCATATCCAGACCTATAAATTCTCATGATTTTTAACCAGGCCCTTCGCCGCGAACTCAGTTTTACGACTGGCGGGGTCTTTTTGGTCTTAGTCACCATTATGGTGACCACCTTGGTGATCCGAATTTTGGGTTATGCCGCTAACGGGGCGGTCAATCCAAAAGATGCCCTGGTGTTGATTGCCTTGGCTACCCTGGGTTATCTTGCTGTTCTTTTAACAGTCTCCCTATTTGTCGCAACCTTAATTGTTCTGGTGCGCTGGTACAAAGACTCAGAAATGATTGTGTGGTTTGCTAGCGGCCTAAGCATTACCAATCTTATTCGCCCTATCATGCAATTTGCCACGCCGCTCATCATTGTGATCGCGCTCCTGGCTCTTTTTGTGTGGCCCTGGGCTAACCGAGAATCCACTTTAATTAGCCAACGCTTTCAACAACGTGATGACGTATCCATGGTGAGCGCCGGACAATTCAAAGAGTCCGCAAAAGCAGAGCGTGTATTTTTTATTGAAGAGCTCGATGTTGATAAAAGCGAAGTCAAGAATATCTTCGTGGCTGATTCCAAGAATGGTCGGCTGAGCATTGCAGTTTCCCAAACTGGTTTTATTCAAAACTCTGCTGGTGGCGAGAAATCCGTTGTGCTTCATAGCGGTAGACGCTATGAAGGGCAACCCACTCAGCCTGATTTCAGAATTCTGGAATTTAACGAATACAGCACCAAGATACGGAGTAAAGAATCATTGGCGCCCCCACCACGCGATCGCGAGAAGACGATCACTGAGCTTTTAGATGACCCCAATCCAAACTCTACCAGCCCCAATCGTGCTGAGTTACTTTGGCGTATTGGCTTGCCATTAATGGCATTGGGTTTGGTACTGATTGCAATTCCGCTTGCTTATGTAAACCCTCGCTTGGGCAATTACACTGCGATGTTTTATGCGGTCTTAATTTATTTAATCTATAGCAACTTACTGAACCTGACGCAAAATTTTGTCTCACAAGGCAAGGTCAGTGTATTTGTTGCTATTTGGCCTATTCATTTGCTCGCCCTATTAATTGCGATAGCTTTAATTCGCAATCGCATTAATCCTTCTCTAAAGTGGTGGCGCCGTCAATTGCCTGCCTCTATGGCCGCCAAATGAAATTGCTCTTTCCTTTTATTTACGAACGCTATTTAGCCAAGCAGATTTATGCTGCTTTTGGCTTTATCTTGTTCGCCTTGGTAGCTTTGTTTTTGTTCTTCGATATCTTGAGCGAGTTAGGGTCCGTGCAGGGGGGCTACACGCTTCCTCTAGCGCTACTTCATGTACTTCTGAAAGCCCCAAGCCGCATTTCAGAAATCATCCCCATTGCAGGCTTGATTGGCAGTATCTATGTATTTGCAATGCTGGCTAGCCAGTCTGAGTTCACCATTTTGCGTATCGCTGGATTAGACGTTAAACGTGGGCTCATTACTCTCACAAAAATTTCACTTCCATTAATAGCGCTCACACTCATCATGAGTGAATGGGTTGGCCCTTATTCCGAAGCAAAGTCTGACCAGATTCGCATGAAGGCTATGGGCTCAGCCTATACGTCACAATTTAAAACGGGTGTTTGGGTAAAAGATCGGCTACGCGATGAGGATGGCAGCGGACCCGTGCGCCCAGGAGTGCGCTATGTCAACGTGGGCAAAGTTGACAAAGATAATGAGATTCAAAACATCCGTATGTATGAGTTTGATGATACCTATCATCTTCTCTCAATCCGTAGCGCAGCCTCCGGACAGTTTGATGAGACTGGCATTTGGGTTCTAAATGATGTCACCGAAACTCGCTTTAAAGAATCAAAGCAGTCCGACCCACTGAACCCCGTTTTTTCTGCGCAAACTTTTACGCACCCGATTCTCACTTTGGAATCGGAGGTCACACCCCAAATTTTGAATGTTCTTTTAATTAGTCCTGAAAAAATGTCGATCATGAGCTTGGGTCGCTTTATCTCCCACCTTCGTGAAAACAAACAAGATGCGCAGAGACATTCCATCGCCTTCTGGAAGAAAGTGGTTTATCCCTTCACTATTTTTGTGATGCTCGCGCTAGCACTTCCCTTTGCATATCTTAAGGTTCGAGCAGGTAGCGTGGGTATTAAGGTGTTTGGCGGAATCATGCTGGGCATGAGTTTCCAGCTATTTAATTCCCTCTTCTCTAACGTAGGGCTTTTGGGCTCTTGGCCAGCGCTTCTAACAGCACTTACCCCGCCTTTGCTCTACTTCCTTTTGGCGCTATTCGGGTTGCGCTGGGTTTCCAAGGCTTAATACTCATAAATCATTTAGAATTTGATTCCTATATCATTGCTGATATATAGACAGGAATCCTCATGAATCTCCACCAATTTCGCTTTGTGCGTGAAGCCGTTAGGCAAAACTTCAACTTAACCACTGCTGCTAAAGCCTTATTCACCTCTCAACCAGGGGTTTCTAAAGCAATTATTGAATTGGAGGATGAGTTAGGCGTGGAGATCTTTCGTCGCCATGGCAAGCGGATTCGCTCCTTGACGGAACCAGGTAAACGCATTTTGAGCTCGGTTGAACGCATCCTTGATGAAGTGGAAACACTGAAGAGAGTGGGTAAGGATTTTGCTAGTCAAGATCAAGGCAGCCTCGTTATTGCCACTACCCATACACAAGCGCGCTACGCACTTCCTAAAGTGCTGACTGAATTTACTAAACGCTTTCCAAAGGTAAAGGTGAGTATTCAGCAAGGTAACCCAGGTCAAATTGCAGAGCTACTCACACATGATCGTGCGGATATTGCCATCGCTACTGAAGGGATTGCGAATACTCCGGGTGTACTGGCTTTACCCGGCTATCAATGGCAGCACGTACTCATGGTGCCGCTAAGCCACCCCCTTCTCAACCAGGCAACACTTACTCTAGAAGAGATTGCTAAGTACCCAATCATCACCTATGACAAAGCATTTGCTGGTCGCAGCAAGGTTGATGCAGCCTTTGCGCAAAGAAACATTGCGCCCGATATTATTTTGGAAGCGATTGATGCCGACGTCATTAAGACTTATGTAGAAACGGGTATGGGCATTGGTATTGTTGCGGGTCATGCTTATGACCCGGATCGAGATCGCAATCTTAAAGTGATTCCTGCAGGACATCTATTTGGCAACAATGTCACCCATCTTGGCGTCAAACAGGGTGCTTACTTGCGCTCATTTGTTTACACCTTCATTGAACTCTTCTCACCAACGCTCACCAAGAAAATTGTTGAGCAGGCGATGAATAACGAATCCGAGACTTACGAAATTTAAATAATCTGGGAATGCTCAAGGACTGAACAGTCTTTGAGTGGTGCCTCGGGGCGGACTCGAACCGCCACGCCTTGCGGCACCGGATTTTGAGTCCGGCACGTCTACCAATTCCATCACCGAGGCAGGTGTTTGCAGTGGAAATTCTGCTTACTTTGCTACTTTGTTACTGCTAAGACATGAGAGTGTAACAAAAAATGGTTAGTTACCCCCTACCTTGGGTCTAGAACCCCTTAAAATGAGGTCTTCTAGCCAAATTATTAAAAGGACTTACCCGTATGGCCGGCCATTCGAAATGGGCCAATATTCAGCACCGCAAAGGTCGTCAGGACGAAAAACGCGGCAAGATTTGGACCAAACTCATTAAAGAAATTACCGTAGCCGCCAAATTAGGTGGCGGTGATATCGCTACCAACCCACGTTTACGTCTGGCTATTGATAAGGCCAAAGACTCCAATATGCCGAACGATAACGTGCAAAGAGCGATTCAACGCGGCACTGGATCTCTTGAAGGCGTGAACTACGAAGAAATTCGTTATGAGGGTTACGGCATGAATGGCGCCGCCATTATTGTGGATTGCTTAACCGATAACCGCACTCGCACCGTCGCTGAAGTTCGTCATGCTTTTAATAAGAATGGCGGCAATATGGGCACCGAAGGTTCTGTTGCATTTTTATTCAAGCATTGTGGGCAGATGTTATTTGCTCCAGGCACTAGCGAAGATCAACTCATGGAAGTAGCTTTAGACGCTGGCGCCGAGGATGTAATTACTCATGACGACGGCTCTTTAGAAGTGTTGTCTCCTGTTCCTGATTTTTCAAACGTACAAGATGCCATTAGTAAAGCGGGCCTCAAGCCTGAGCTGGCAACCGTTGCAATGCGCCCTGAAACCGAGATTACTTTGGAAGGTGATCAGGCTGAGAGCATGCAGAAATTGTTAGATGCGCTTGAGAATTTGGATGACGTTCAAGAAGTGTTTACGAACGCTGCCCTTTAATTGACTTTGCATATATAAAAAATTTACTGCATTTTTACTTCATTAATACTGACAAACTATCGTTATGAAAATTCTCCTAATTGGATCCGGCGGACGCGAACATGCTTTAGCCTGGAAACTGGCTCAATCCCCACAAGTCCAAACGGTTTATGTTGCTCCTGGTAATGGCGGTACAGCTACTGCTAAACAAACTGCTGCAGGCATTGAGAACTTACCGATCACTGGATTACAGGAGCTGGCTGATTTTGCCAAGCGCGAGAAGATTCACTTAACCGTTGTTGGACCAGAAGCGCCACTTGCTGCTGGCATCGTGGATGTATTCCGCAATAATGGCTTGCGTATTTTTGGCCCAACTCAATTGGCAGCTCAATTGGAGTCTTCTAAAGACTTTTCTAAAGCCTTTATGAAGCGTCATGGCATTCCAACAGCCGATTACCAAACATTCTCTAGTGCACTTGAAGCGCATGCTTATATTGATGCTAAGGGTGCGCCGATTGTGATTAAGGCCGATGGCCTTGCGGCAGGTAAAGGTGTTGTAGTTGCAATGAGCCTTGAAGAGGCTCATGCCGCAGTTGACATGATGTTGGCTGATAACAAATTAGGCAATGCAGGCGCCCGCGTTGTGATTGAAGAGTTCCTAACCGGTGAAGAAGCTAGCTTCATTGTTCTCGTGGATGGCAAGAATGTTCTTGCATTAGCCACTAGCCAAGATCACAAGCGTTTACTCGATGCTGACCAAGGGCCGAATACTGGTGGCATGGGTGCTTACTCCCCCGCACCAGTTGTTACCCCAGAAATTCATGCACGTGCATTGCGTGAAGTGATCATGCCAACAGTGAAGGGCATGCAAGCAGATGGCATTCCGTATACAGGCTTCTTATATGCGGGCCTCATGATCACGCCTGATGGCAAGATTAAGACTTTAGAATTTAACTGCCGCATGGGCGACCCAGAAACACAACCGATCATGGCTCGCCTGCGCAGCGACCTTGTCAATGCACTAGATCATGCAGTTGACGGCACGCTCAATGAAGTTGAGCTGGAATGGGATCGCCGCACTGCCCTAGGCGTTGTGCTTGCGGCCCACAATTATCCCGACACCCCGCGTGCTGGGGATGTAATTACCGGCATTCCGGCTGACACGGCAGATCAAATTACATTCCATGCTGGTACAAAATTGCAAGATGGCACAGTAGTGACCTCCGGTGGACGGGTGATGTGCGTTGTTGGACTTGCCGATACCGTACGTGGCGCCCAACAAAAAGCATATGAAGCCATCAACCATATACAGTTTGACGGCATGCAATATCGTAAAGATATCGGCTACCGCGCAATTAAGTAAATCCATCAAGTTAGAACGCCCTTGTCAGATCAACAGACCCACATCGATATCACTACCTTAAAAGAATATTTTTTAGGTCTGCAAGATCGCATCACAAACGCCATGAGCGCTTTGGATGGTAAGGTCTTTGTTGCAGATGAATGGCATAAGCCCGAAGACAGCAAACTCAAAGGCTATGGTCGCACCTGCATTTTGGATGGCGGCAATATTCTGGAAAAAGGGGGTGTGGGCTTCTCCCATGTCCGTGGTGATCAAATGCCTCCTTCCGCATCTCATCATCGTCCAGAGGTAGCAGGTCGTAGCTTTGAGGCAATGGGCGTGTCTTTGGTATTCCACCCAAACAATCCTAAAGTACCCACCACACATATGAATGTGCGCTGCTTTATTGCGCAAGCGCCCGGTAAAGAGCCGGTATGGTGGTTTGGGGGCGGCTTTGACCTCACACCCTACTATGGCGTTGATGAAGACTGCAAACACTTTCATCAAACCGCTAAAGATGCCTTAGACCCGTTTGGCGAAGAACTTTACCCTCGCTTTAAAAAATGGTGTGATGAATATTTCTACCTCAAGCATCGCGAAGAACCGCGTGGTATTGGCGGCGTTTTCTTTGATGACTTTAATGAACTCGACTTTGAGAAGAGCTTTGCGATGACTCGCGCAGTAGGCGATGCATTCATCAATGCGTACCTCCCAATCGTGCAGCGTCGATATCAAGATACTTTTACTGCTGAAGAAAAGTCCTTCCAAGAATATCGCCGCGGTCGCTATGTAGAGTACAACCTGATCTTTGATCGTGGGACTATCTTTGGTTTGCACTCCGGTGGTCGCACTGAATCTATTTTGATGTCGATGCCGCCAGTAGTTCAGTGGTGGTACAACTGGCAACCCAAGCCTGGCAGTCCTGAGGCTAAGTTGTACGACTATTACCTCAAGCCACGAGATTGGCTAGCTTGAGCGCTATAAAGAAAATTGGCATTCTTGGAGGTACATTTGATCCTCCGCATGTGGGTCATTTGAAATTGGCTACACATTTTGCAAAGCTACTTCACTTAGATGCACTACTGCTTATTCCGAGTGGTGAGCCATGGCAAAAGGGAACCGGCATTACTCCCGCAGAAATACGCCTGAAGTTGACTGAAGCTGCGGGCATTGATTTAGCGCGCGCATTTTTATATCTCAAGATTCCCACTCAATTAGGCATTGATCGTATGGAGATTGACCGCGCTGGGCCAAGTTATGCGATTGATACCGTTAAAGCCCTACGTGAGCGCTTTGGAACAAGCGCTAACCTAACTTGGCTGATGGGAGCAGACTCTCTTGTTACTCTGCCTAGCTGGAACTCCTGGGAAAAACTGAGCCAGTATGTGAATTTTGCGGTGGCGACTAGGCCACACCATGATTTAAAGCTAGAAATAAGCTCTGAAGTAGGTCAATTTTTGGAGACCCATCAAACATCAGACCCCGATGCCCTTGAAAATAGCGCTGCAGGCCTCATATACATCGATGAAAGCTTGAATATTGATCTATCCTCAACCGCATTACGAGAATGCCTCAAATCCAGCTCACGGAGCTCTATTGCATCCGAGCAAATTCCAACCCACACCCTAGAAATCATTACAAATCTGGGCTTGTACCAGTAATCAAGCTAAGATCACCCTAAATAGAAAAATTATTCTCGAGAAAATATGGACTTACGTAAATTACAACGCGTCGTGATTGATGCCCTAGAAGATGTTAAAGCACAAGATATCCGCGTGTATGACACCACTAAATTAAGCGAGTTATTTGATCGAGTTGTTATTGCCACTGGTTCTAGTAATCGTCAAACCCGCTCTTTAGCTATGTCGGTTAAAGAAGAGGTGAATGCTAAAGGTGGAGAAGTCATTTCTATCGAAGGCTTAGAAACCGGCGAATGGGTATTGGTTGATTGTGGCGATATCGTCGTGCATATTTTGCAACCGATGCTGCGCTCTTACTATCAGCTTGAAGGCATGTGGGGTGCTAAACCTGTACGCGTGAAATTAGCTGGTGATAAAGGTCTTGTTAAGGCCAGCGAATCCGAAGACGACGAGTAGTCTCGTCGTCACTTGCGACAATGCGGCTCACCATCGTTTCTGTTGGTCATAAGATGCCTGATTGGGTTGCCACGGCAACTCATGACTACATCAAACGAATGCCTGCGGATTGCAGCATTGAAATCAAAGAGATCAAGCCTGATCTCACACCCGCAAAAGAAGCCGTCAAAATTGCAGCAGCCATTCCCAAGGGATCCAGAGTGATCGCTTTGGATGAGCGAGGCAAAGACCAAACCACTCAGAATCTTGCCACTCAACTGGCTAGCTGGCGCCAAGAAGGCTTTGACATTACCTTTTTAATTGGTGGTGCAGATGGCTTGGATGCTAGCTTAAAAGCAAGTGCGCAAGCTATGTGGCGACTCTCCAGTCTTACCTTGCCTCATGCCATGGCTAGAGTCATGTTAGTAGAGCAGCTTTATCGAGCATGGACTATCCTGCAAGGCCACCCCTATCATCGCGAGTAATCCGTTGCACTCTTTTATTTATCTCGCTTCGCAAAGTCCTCGCCGCCAAGAGATCTTAAGGCAAATGGGTGTTCGCTTTGAAATGCTACTGCCAAGTCCCGGTGAAGATAATGAGAGCATCGAAACACCTCTCCCACAAGAAAAAGCACGCACCTACGTAGAGCGCGTTACCTTGGCAAAAAGTGCTGCAGCACTCAGTCGATGGGAAAAAAGCGGCTTACCTTGGGCGCCGATACTCTGCGCCGATACCACTGTAAGCCTACCCAATCATCCCAATGGTGAAATTCTGGGTAAGCCAGTTGACGTAGCAGATGCCACCCGAATTCTGACTATGCTCAGCGGCAAAATGCATGAAGTTCTTAGCTCAGTAGCAGTGACCGTCAGCCCCAATGAAAAACCCATACAGCTTGTACAGATTTCTCAAGTTCAGTTTGCTGATTTGTTGATAGAGCAGATTGACGCCTACATCGCCAGCGCCGAACCCTTTGGTAAGGCTGGCGCCTATGGCATACAGGGCTTGGGCGGATCTTTTATTCCCTCAATTCAGGGTAGCTATAGCGGTATCATGGGTCTACCTATTTATGAAACGAAGCTTTTACTAGATCGTGCCCAAGTTAGCAGCTTATGAATGAAGAAATACTAATTAATATCACCCCGCAAGAAACGCGCGTTGCTTTAATTCAGCAAGGAGCAGTTCAAGAGCTACAGATTGAGCGCACTCGTCAACGCGGTATTGTGGGGAATATCTATTTAGCCAAAGTGGTTCGTGTACTACCAGGCATGCAATCGGCATTTATCGAAATTGGTCTTGAGCGCACAGCATTTATGCATGTCGCTGACATCACACAAAATAATCCTCAAGCACAAATTGAAAAATTATTGTTTGAAGGTCAAACGCTATTAGTGCAAGTCTTAAAAGATCCTTTAGGAACTAAAGGCGCGCGCTTAACAACTCAGTTGAGTATTGCTGGACGCAATTTAGTTTATCTACCTCCAGCAGGTAGCGATACTGCTACTGAAAAATATATTGGTGTTTCTCAGCGGATTGATCAACCTGAAGAGCGTGATGCCATTAAGGTACGTCTTGCAGGCCTAATGGCTGAAGACGAAAAAGGCGGCATCATCGTCCGTACCAGCGCTCAGGATGCATCCGATACGGAACTTCAGCATGACATGCTTTACCTACGCACCACCTGGGAAAACATTCATGCTGCCATGAAACACAATCCAGCACCAACCCTACTCTATCAGGACCTTAGCCTAGCTGAGCGGGTATTACGCGATGTTGCCGGAGAAGACACGACTCAGATCCGCGTGGATTCGGCTGAGAATTTCGAGAAGCTCAAAGCTTTTACAAACGCTTATATGCCCAACCTTCTGGGCAAACTGACTCTACATCGTGGCGAGCGCGCCCTGTTTGACTTATTTGATGTTGATGCCGAGATTAATAAAGCACTAGGTCGCCGAGTCGATCTCAAGTCTGGCGGCTATCTCATGATTGATCAAACTGAGTCCATGACTACGATTGATGTAAACACGGGTAGTTACGTCGGCGCACGCAATCTCGATGACACCGTCTTTAAAACCAATCTAGAAGCGGCCCAAGCGATTGCACGCCAACTCCGTTTGCGCAATCTAGGCGGAATCATCATTATTGATTTCATCGACATGCTGGGCAAAGACCATCAAGAATCAGTATTGCATGAACTCAAACGCAATCTTGAGCGCGATCATGCGCGCACCTCAGTGAGCGACTTTTCCGCATTGGGCTTAGTGGAAATGACCCGCAAGCGGACACGGGAGTCATTGGCCCACATCACCTGTGAGCCCTGTGCCACTTGCCTGGGCAAAGGTGAGATTAAAACCGCCCAAACGATTTGTTATGAGATTTTGCGTGAAATTGTGCGAGAGCATCGCCAGTTTAATCCGCGAGAATTTCGAATTGTGGCTGCGCCAGATGTAATTGATTTATTCCTAGAGGAAGAGAATCAATTCTTGGCGCAGTTAGGGGATTTCATTGGCAAGCCAATTACCCTGCAAGCGGAGGGTAGCTTCCGCCAAGAGCAATACGATATTGTTCTGAGTTAAGTTTTCTGAATTAAGCGTTAGAGAATTGGATGCGATGTAAGTTCGCATACAAGCCATCATGCTTAATGAGATCCTCGTGAGAGCCATTCTCGACAATCTTGCCATGCTCCAGAACCACAATTCTATCGGCATGTTCAATAGTAGATAAACGATGCGCAATCACTAAGGTAGTTCTATTCACCATTAAGCGCTCGAGCGCTTCCTGAACCTGACGCTCAGATTCAGAATCCAATGCTGAAGTTGCTTCATCCAAAATCAAAATTGGCGCATTCTTATATATTGCTCGGGCAATAGCCATACGCTGGCGCTGTCCGCCAGATAAGCGATTACCGTTATCCCCCACCATCGAATCAACGCCCTCAGGCAACTCTTTGATCAGCGCGCTCAGATTGGCAGCCTCCAAAGCCTCCATGACACGTCCGCGATCAATGCCATCATGATCGTTAGCGCCATAGGCGACGTTGGCAGCAATCGTATCGTTAAAGAGAATGACATCCTGACTTACAAAGGCAATCTGGCGTCGCACATCAGCCAACACAATATCTTCAATAGGAATGTCATCTAAGAAAATGTGGCCGCTGGTCGGCTTATAGAAGCGTGGCAATAAATTAACGAGCGTAGATTTACCGCCACCTGAAGGACCAACGAAAGCTACAACCTCACCCGGTTTAATGTTGAGATTGATATTGCGTAAAGCATCTTTTCGCCCTACATCTTGTTGATATGAAAAGCCAACATCATCAAAACGAATAGCGCCTTTTGCCTTATTGAGCGACTTCATGTTTTGCTTACGCTCTTCATCTTCTTCAAAAGGTTGATCCATCAATCCAAAAATCATTTCCGCAGCAGTAAGGCCACGTTGTAGTGGCTGATTAATATCAGCCAAGTGCTTAAGTGGTGAAATCACCAACATCATGGCGGTAATAAAGGCTGCAAACCCGCCGACAGTCGTGCCTTCGGTGGCAGATTGCATCAACGCGATTACTAGCACTACGGATAAGGCCATAGAGGCAATCAGCTGAGTAATTGGCTGATTTAGCCCGCCCGCCACAGCAGACTTCAAAGCAAACTGACGTGCACGTTCAGCCTTTTGCTTAAAACGATTCGCTTCGTACTCTTGAGCACCATGAACTTTAACTATCTTGTATCCCGCAGCTGCCTCTTCCACAATATAAGCAAGCTCACTGGTGAGTGTTTGCTGTTCTCTATTGAGCGATCTTAGGCGACGATTAATTTTGCTCATGATGAATGCAATCACGGGAAAAATAAACAGAACAACCAATGTCAATTGCCAGTTTAGGTAGATGAGATAACCCATTAAACCAATTACAGTGAGTGAATCACGAACTAAGCTAATTAACATTCCACCCATGATGGAAAGAACATTATTTACCTCAAAGACAACGGCATTAATCAGATTTGATGCGGAGTTCTGTTGAAAAAAAGTGGTCCTTGCATGCAACAGTGTTTGAAACATTTGCTCACGCAATTTTAATAACACCGCATTAATTACGCGAGTTAATAGATAGTTGGATAAAAATTGAGCCAAACTACGAACCAAGGCCAAGCCGACCAAAAAAACAGGGACTTGCCAGAGCTTGCTATTGAGCTGACCAGTGAACCCGCGGTCCAACAAAGGTTTCATCAGAGCCGGAATGGAGGTTTCGGCGCCAGCCACCAAAGCCATGGCTAAAAGTGATCCAATAATCAAGCTGTAATGGGGCTTGAGGTAGGTAATTAAGCGATTTAGGGCGGTGCGGTCTTGAGCATTCATATAATGAATTATGCCCACCTTATCAGTCATACTCATCACCCGCAATGAAGAGGCCAATTTGGACGATTGTCTGGCCTCTCTGGAGGGGATCGCCCAGCAGATCGTGGTTGTCGATACCAACAGCTCTGACTGCACCCTAGAAATAGCCAAAAAGCATGGGGCAAGCATTTCTCAGCCTGCGGATTGGCCCGGGTTTGGACCCCAGAAGAACCGCGCCCTGGATTTAGCTACCAGCGAATGGGTTCTATCGCTGGATGCCGATGAAAGACTGACTCCGGCTCTCAAATCGGAAATTCTGACAGCGATTCACCATAGTGCCCATGTAGATTGCTTTGCCATCCCCAGACTTTCTTGGTATTGCGGACGCTTTATCCGCCACTCTGGCTGGAGCCCGGATTATGTCGATCGTTTATTTAAACGCGGTACCGCCCGCTTCTCGGATGATTTAGTTCATGAGCGCCTGATACCGAATGGCCAAGTCGCCAAGCTAGAGAACCCCATGTTGCATTACAGCTTCATGAACTACTCTCAAGTCCTTCAAAAGCTAGATCGCTACTCCACCGCTTCCGCAGAGCAAGCATTTGCCAGAGGTAAAACCAGTAGCCCCCTCAAGGCAGCCCTGCATGGCGCTTGGGCATTTTTCCGTACCTATGTTTTGCGTGCGGGATTCTTAGACGGCCCCCAAGGATTTGCATTGGCAGTATCCAATGGTCAGGGAACCTATTACCGCTATATTAAGTTGTGGCACCTGAATCAGGAAACCAGTAAATGATTTCGATTTTGCTGGCTACCTATAACTGGCCACAAGCACTCAAGCTTTGCCTAGAATCTCTAGCCACTCAAACTGATCAGAACTTTGAAATCATCATTGCTGATGATGGCTCTACTGAGAGCACAAAACACCTCATTGAATCCATTAAAGCCTTACACCCGGCCTCTATTACTCATCTTTGGCAAGAAGACCAAGGCTTTCAGAAAACCAAGATTCTTAATAAAGCAATCGCTGCAGCCCATGGCGACTACCTGATTTTCTTGGATGGCGATTGCATTGTCCAGCCAGACTTTGTAGCAAAGCATCGTGCGCTGGCACAAAAGGGGTACTTAGTTACTGGCAGCAGAGTCCTGCTAAATGAAAGCCTCACCACCGAATTGCTCACTTGGCCCCAGTGGAGTTTTGAGCGCTTTTTTTCAAACCTCATTAGCAAGCGCTTGACTGGCGGCATCAATAAATATTGGCCTCTCAAAGTAAAGCTAGGCAATGGCTCTTGGCGCGACTATAAAAAATTTGTTTGGCGTCGCATCAAGGGTTGCAATATGGCTTGCTGGAAGGCCGATGCTGAAGCTATTAACGGCTTTGATGAAACTATGACCGGCTGGGGCCATGAGGATGCGGATTTTATCTTCCGCCTGCAACACCATCGCATTCATCGCAAGTCAGGCTCATGGTCTACTGAAGTCCTCCATCTCTTTCATCAAATCCATGATCAGAGTAACGCCGCTGAGAATGCTCGACGGGTTCGTGAGAAGATCTTGGCTAAGGCCCTTTGAGCATGCGCACTGCCATGACTGCGTACTCCACACTTAAACCTAAAAAGGTTTTATTTATTGCCACGAGGCAAATTGGAGACGTATTAGTAACAACACCCTTAATTAGCAAGGCTAGAGAGCTTTGGCCTGATGCGGAGTTTCATTTTTTGGGGTATCGCGGCAAGTTAGAGATGCTTCATGGCAATCCTGATATTGCTGAGGTGATTGAAACTTCGGATAGACCGGGTTTTGGGGAATATCTCTCGCTCTTTAATCGCCTATTTCAACGCTATGACTTAGCTTTTGTTACGCAACCCAGTGATCGCGCTTACCTTTATGGCTTAGTGGCGGCTTTTAGAAGAGTCGGTGTTCTAGGTGGTCATCCTCAAGGCAAAGATGCGCAAGATCAACAAAAGCGAAGTAAGAGTGAGAAGCAAAATACCTGGAAGAAATTCATCTGTATGCACACAGTGGATATTGACTACTTTCAGCAGCATGTCATTACCGAAAAACTGCGCCTGCTAGAGGTCTTTTTTAAAAACCGAGCTGAATTATTTTCCAAACCGATCACAGTTACTCCGCCTACAGGAGAGCCCTTAACGCCGGTCATTACAAACGAACTTAAGCAACCTTATGTTGTTGTACACCCAGGACCCTTAACGGCCTATAAGCGCTGGCCCCTTGCGTATTGGCAAGAGCTCATCACCTGGCTCGTAAAGCAGAACTTCCAGGTAATCCTCAGTGCTTCACCCGCCAAGCAAGATGTACAACTCAATCACGACATCATTTCTCTGCTAAATGAAGAAACTAAGAAAAAAGTGGTTAATGCTGCTGGTAAATTATCCATTCCGCAAGCGGGCACCTTGATTCGTGGTGCTGCTTTGTATATCGGAGTTGATACTTCAATCACCCATCTAGCAGCAGCATGCAACACACCAACCATCGCCCTCTTTGGCGCCACCCCACCAACGAACTTTGGGCCATGGCCCAATGGTTTTATTGGTGAACAGCCATATCAATTGCGTGCTCGCACCCAAACCGTTGGCAGTGTCACCATCCTGCAAGGCCCTGGTGAATGCGTGCCTTGCCGTAAAGCAGGATGCTTAGATAAGGCCGATAGTTATAGTGAGTGCTTGGACTTACTAAAGCCCAAGCAAGTCATCGAGGCGATTCAGAAAGCATTACCGAACTAGATCAACCAATACGATCAGTGATACTGAATCTGTACAGGATCTTTTTGCTTAGAAGCTAGGATTTGATTTAGTCCGTGCAAGCAAGCATCGTCTGGATAAATACGCAACTCTTCTGGGAACTGCATCAAGCATGCGCCCCCACTGGTAGTAACGGCAGCCGTCAGCATTAAGCCTTTCATACCATCATTCGATCCCGGCGCAGCAGGGGCAGATGCACCAAGCTTAGGATCACGCACACGATTAGCCATAAGGTAGGGATTAATTTGGCTACGGAGCATCTTGATATCAATTGCGTTATCAATGCAGACATGAACATTGCGAGCAAAACGCATACGCGCACCCGTGATATCCATCACTGCCTCAGACACAATGCGCATACCGCCTGAGAACTTATCAGGCGTCACATTGACCTTGGCAACCAAGAGCTCATCTTCTTTTAGCCAAGAGCGATTAGGCTCGTAGACTTCGCTATACAAAGTGACTTCGAGGGCAGCGGAGCCATCATCGATAGTTGCAATCATCATGCGACCGCGTTGCCCAGTCAGCATTCGTGCTGAAGTGATAATGCCGGCAATGAGTTGATCTTTACCCTCTGTTACCTTAGCTAAAGGCTGCCGGATAAAGTGAGAAGTCTCATCGCGATAGGCGTCAAACATGTGCCCCGTTAGGCAAAGACCTAAGGCATTCTTCTCTTCTTGCAAACGCTTCTTCTCAGACCAGATAGGCTCGCGCACTAACTCTGGAAGATGGCGATCCTCTTCGCCAGCTGCCTCAAACAAGCTCACCTGGTGAATCGATGCCTCCGCTTGCTCAGCAGCCTCAATCGCTCTAGCTAAAGAGGCAAGCAAGGTAGAGCGAATGTCATACAAATTTCCGCCCGCAGGAAGAGAGTCACGATACAAGCTATCAAACGCACCAGCACGCATCAGCGCTTCAATAGCGCGGCGATTGACTTGTCTACGATCCACTCTTGCACAGAAATCAAACAAATCTTTAAATGGCCCGCCACTTTCACGCGCCTTCACGATGGATTCAATTGCTGCCTCACCAGTACCACGCACAGCACCTAAGCCATAACGAATGTGGCTGATGGATGAATCTGGAGCTGCATCGGGTGCGCGCAATGGCGTGAACTCATAAACACCAGTATTGATATCAGGAGAGAACACCCGAATGTTATTGACTAAGCAATCGTCATACAGAATTTTCACCTTATCGGTGTCATCCATTGCGAGTGATAAGTTGGCCGCCATAAATTCAGCTGGGTAATACGCTTTGAGCCAAGCAGTTTGATATGCCAAGAGTGCGTATGCAGCAGCATGGGACTTATTAAATCCGTAGCCAGCAAAACGCTCCATCAAGTCATAGATCTCATTTGCCTTTGACTCGGTAATGCCGCCCGCTTTTGCACCATCACTAAAGATTTTGCGATGTTGAGCCATCTCTTCAGGCTTTTTCTTACCCATCGCACGACGTAACATGTCGGCACCACCTAGTGAGTAGCCACCAATCATCTGCGCCATTTGCATCACCTGCTCTTGGTAGACCATAATGCCGTAGGTCTCACGAAGAACAGGCTCAATTCGGGGATCTGGATACTCCACTTTTTGACGACCATGCTTACGTTCAATAAAGTCTGGGATCAAATCCATTGGGCCTGGACGATACAACGCTACCAAAGCAATAATGTCCTCAAAGCGGTCAGGCTTGGCTTCACGTAGCATGCCTTGCATACCGCGGCTTTCTAGCTGGAACACGGCAACGGTATTGGCGCGCTTGAGAACATCAAATGCTTTTTCATCATCGAGCGCAATCTCACCGATATTCCAGTCTCTGCGATCAGCGTGTAATGCTTTAATCCAACGCTCTGCTGCTGCCAAAATAGTAAGCGTAGTCAGACCCAGGAAGTCGAACTTCACCAAGCCAATCGCTTCTACGTCATCCTTATCGAACTGGCTAATAACGGAGCTACTGTCTTGATCTTTACTTTCTTGCGTATAGAGCGGACAAAAATCGGTGAGACGCCCTGGAGCAATTAATACGCCACCCGCATGCATACCGACGTTACGGGTCATACCCTCTAGCTGTTGCGCCAAGGAAAGTAGTTGACGCACTTCATCTTCATTCTTTTCGCGCTCGGCTAATTGCTTCTCTTCCTTCTTAGCCATCTCAATGGTCATGTACTGACCTGGCTTATTCGGAATGAGTTTAGCGATACCGTCTACGAAGTTATAACCCTGCTCTAATACGCGCCCTACGTCACGAATCGCCGCTCTCGCAGCCATCGTGCCAAAGGTAGCAATCTGACTTACCGCATCTTTGCCGTATTTATCTTTTACATACTGAATCACACGGTCACGACCATGCTGACAGAAGTCGATATCGAAGTCGGGCATCGATACCCGCTCTGGATTTAGAAAGCGCTCAAAGAGTAGGTTGTAACGGAGCGGATCCAAATCGGTAATCCCGAGTGAGTAAGCCACTAAAGAACCAGCACCCGATCCGCGACCAGGGCCTACAGGCACGCCATTATTTTTAGCCCAGTTAATGAAGTCCGCCACAATCAAGAAATAGCCTGGGAAACCCATTTGAGAAATCGTCTTGACTTCAAATACCAAACGATCGTGATAGCGCGCCATTTCTTTTTCGCGCTCTTCTACATCCGGGAAATTGCGCTCCATGTGGCGCTTCAAACCAATTTCCGATTGCTGCAAAAGATAGTCATCGAGCGTAATACCAGGAGGCGTAGGGAAATCTGGTAAACGCGGTTGACCTAATACCAATGAGAGATTGCAACGCTTGGCAATTTCAACCGAGTTCGCCAATGCGGCTGGCAAATCTGCAAAACGTTTTTCCATTTCCTCTTGGGTTAGGAAGTACTGCTCGTCATTAAACTTTTTGGTTCGACGTGGATTGCCGAGTAACTCGCCTTCAGCAATACAGACCCGGGCCTCATGCGCAGTAAAGTCGCTCTTTTGCATGAACTGCACTGGGTGTGTTGCCACCACTGGCAAATTTAACTCGCTGGCCAGATGACAGGCAAGTTGGAGTTGTTTTTCATCTTGAGGATTACCACCGCGCTGGACCTCGATATAGAAAGACTTCGGAAAGAGTTTTTCGTAGCGTCTAGCAACAATCTTCGCTTGATCTTCTTGCCCACCCAGTAGCGCGATGCCGATTTCACCCATACGTGCGCCAGAAAGTGCAATCAAGCCATAAGAGAGTGTGCGCTTGGCAGCTTTATCCTCTGCTTTTGCAGCGGGCTCACTAAACCAAGCGGCATCGACTTCAGCGCGACCACGGGATTGATTGTCGAGAGATGCCCTACTGAGCAACTCACATAAATTGAGGTAACCGGAATGATTTTGTACCAAGAGCAATAAGCGATGAGGCTGATCTGGATCCTGAGGATTGCTCACCCAAACATCCGCCCCAGCAATGGGCTTGATCCCGCCAGAACGGGCGGCAGTATAGAACCGCACCAAACCAAATAAATTACTTAAATCGGTAATTGCTAACGCACCCATCTCATCTTTGACGGCAGCAGCCACCGCATCATCAATGCGCACGACTCCATCCGTAATCGAAAACTCGGAATGGACGCGGAGATGTACAAAACGGGGTGAAGCCATGAGATGATTTTAGCTGTGTCGACATTCAAAAACCCTCCACCCCCAACCGGCGGCTATCGCGGGCGATTCGCCCCCTCGCCTACTGGTCCGCTACATGCCGGATCCCTGGTTGCTGCCCTGGGAAGCTGGCTAGATGCCCGAAAAAACGGGGGTAAATGGCTGCTCAGAATCGAGGATTTGGACACCCCAAGGTGCCTCCCTGAGGCAACCAGGCAAATTCAGGCTCAATTGCTCGCCTGCGGCCTTTCTTGGGACGAGGAGGTCGTTCAGCAATCTCAGCGCCAAGAGGCTCATCAAAGGGCTTTAGAACGCTTAAATGGGCTTCAATGCCTGTATTCCTGCACTTGTTCAAGACAAACCATTGCCAATGCCCTGGCCAAGCTCGGAATAGAAACTTCCCGAAACCAAGAAATGGTCTATCCCGGCACCTGCCGCCCCGCTACCTTAATTAGCAATCACGCAGAATCTTTCGGGGAATTGCAGCGGGCTTGGCGGATTGCCCTTCCCCAAAATTGCCATATTGAATTTAGGGATTTAGCTCTAGGCTCTCAAAACCAAAACCTCAATACAGAAGTGGGTGATTTTGTAATACGCAGAACTGATGGCTTATTTACTTATCAGCTAGCTGTAGTGGTTGACGATGCCGAGCAGAACATTACACACATCGTTCGTGGCAAAGATTTGCTGAGTAATACTGCAAGGCAAATTTATCTACAAGAGCTATTGGGATACAAGCGGCCAGAATATCTTCACCTGCCACTGGTGCTGGATGAGCACGGTGAAAAACTCAGCAAGCAAACTTTAGCCACCCAAATCAATACGCAAGATGCAAAGCACTCGCTGATAGAGCTACGTAAAGCGGCAACACATTTGGGATTGCAGAATTTGCCGGATGGCGAGAATGTCACTATTGCAGAGTGGCTGCTTGCAGCCACTCATGCATGGCCTACTTTTTCTTAAAGCCGCCGAGTAAAGCGCCAACAGCGGGCTTAGCAGGGGTAATGCCCGCCTTCTTCTCTTCTGGCTTAGCGGGATCTGCAGAAGCTGATGGTGCTGCAGATGGCTCGTAAGGCTTGTAGAAAAAGGGGTCAGACATTTTGGCTGGTGCACTGTAAGAACTTCTAGATCCACTGGAGCCGCCATAACCACTAGATGAAGGGCGGCTTTGTGAAGGTTCACCTGCTGGTAAAGGCTGCACATCCAGCTTGCGCTTCATTAGCTTTTCGATATCGTCAAGCAAACGCTTTTCACTGGCATCCACCAAAGCAATCGCATCACCTTTACTACCAGCACGACCCGTACGGCCAATGCGGTGAATAAAATCTTCTGCGTTGTAAGGCAGCTCGTGATTAATCACGCACGGCATATCGGGAATATCTAAACCTCGAGCAGCCACATCGGTTGCTACTAATGCTTCGATTGCGCCAGATTTAAATGCGTCCAAAGTTAAAGTACGCTCACCCTGACTCTTGTCACCATGAATCGCGCCCGCTTTAATACCGTCACGCTCTAAGGCACGAGATAACTTTGCACAGCCTAAACGACTATTGGTAAAGATGATGCATTGGCGTGATAAGCCAGCACGAGTACGTGCTTCAAGGACTTTGACAATCGCGCGTTGCTTATCGGCAGAGGAAACCATGTGCACTACTTGTTTCACCGTATCAGCCGCAGCATTTTGACGTGCCACTTCAACCGTTACCGGAGTACGTAAATAACTTTGTGCCAGTTTCTTAATTTCTGGTGAGAACGTTGCAGAGAACAACAATGTCTGTCTTTGCGCAGGAATCAAATCAATGATGCGCTGTAGGTCAGGCAAGAAACCCATATCAAGCATGCGATCGGCTTCATCTAAAACCAAAATCTCCACTTGGGAGAGGTTGGCCACTTTAGAGCCAATGTGATCAAGCAAACGTCCTGGAGTGGCGATCAAGATCTCTACGCCATTACGCAGTATTGATACTTGTTCTTTCATATCCACGCCACCATAAACAACGGCAGCGCGTAAATCAGTGTGTTTGGAATAGCTTGCCGCATTCTCGGCTACTTGCACTGCCAGCTCACGGGTCGGAGTGAGAACCAATGCACGGATTGGATGACGTGCTGGCGATGCGCTATTACTGGCGTGACGCAATATCTTTTGAATAATCGGCAATACAAAGGCTGCTGTTTTACCAGTACCAGTTTGTGCTGCACCCATTAAGTCACTGCCCGCCAATACATGCGGAATAGATTGCGCTTGAATCGGAGTAGGAATGGTGTAACCCTGCTCAAGAACCGCTTTTTGAACTTTCGGATCTAAACCAAAGTCAGCAAAAGTGATTGTTGCCGCAGGGGCAGCAGCAGCGCTAGTAATATCAGTAACGCTAGGGGTAGCGGTGTCGCTAACCCCTGAAGAATTTATTTCAGTAGCAGTATTTGTCAAGGTAACTTACAGGATGGCCGCAATGCCAGCCTTAGCGGTTTCAGCATCCTCGGTCGATTTAACGCCGGAAACGCCGACTGCGCCGATGGTAAACCCATTTACATCGATATTGACCCCACCCTCCAACATGCCCGAAATATGTGGGGCAGATAAGAAAGAGGTGCGGCCGTTGTTAATAATTTCTTCATAAACGCGACTCTCACGTTTACCCATTGCAGCTGTACGTGCTTTTTCTTGTGCAATGTATGCAGATACCGGAGCACAACCATCACGACGAATCAAGCCCAACATATGACCGCCGTCATCACAAACGGCAATCGTTACAGCCCAATTATTGGCAGCCGCATGATTATTTGCTGCGTCCAAAATCTTTTGAGCATCAGCTTGAGTGAGGTAAGGTTTAGTCGCAGTCATGTTTAATCTTTCTATCTCGAATATGGTGTATTTATTTTATGCACTTCTATATAAGTACTTGAATTATAAGGGGTGTAACCAGATTGAACCTGAGGAATCTAGCTCCACCCACCCTAATTTGCTCTAAGTTGCCCTAAGTACTTCTTATTTAAGGAACTCTTGGGCTGCAACGACTCCGCTGGCCTTCGGTTTGTAACCCATAGAACCCAGACTCATCTCTACCCCACTGAGGGCGGCCATCAAGCTCAATTCATTGCAATCGCCTAAATGGCCAATGCGAAATGCCTTGCCTTTGATCTTGCCTAAACCCGTTCCCAAGGAGAGGTTAAATTTCTCCAGTGCATGTTTACGCAATACGTCAGCATCCATACCTTCTGGTGTCGCGATACAAGTAAGCACTGGTGAATAGCAGTCTTTATCTTGACACTGAATTTCTAGACCCCATGCATTAACCGCTTCACGACAAGCAGCAGCTAAACGCTGGTGACGTGCAAAGATCGTATCCAATCCTTCGGCCATCATCATGTCCATGGCTTCATGTAAACCGTACATGAGATTAGTACTTGGCGTAGTTGGCCAGTAACCCGATTTATTGGATTCGAGAATCTCGTCCCAAGCCCAATACGATTTATGTATTTTGTTTTTTTCACTAACTTCAATTGCACGCGGTGATAAAGCATTAAAGCCAATTCCAGGTGGCAACATCAAGCCTTTTTGTGAGCCGGAGATAGTTACGTCCGCGCCCCATTTGTCATGTTCGTAATCGGCTGAACCCAAGCCGGATACGCTGTCTACGAGCAATAAGGCAGGATGCTTTAAGGAATCAATTGCTTTACGAACCGCTGCAATATTGGAGGTAACGCCAGTTGAAGTTTCGTTATGCACAACACAAACTGCTTTGATCTCATGACCAGTATCTTTGCGCAAACGCTCTTCAATCAGAGATGCATCTACACCCCAACGCCAAGAATCTTGTCCGGCTTTAACAACCACTTCAACGTCTAAACCAAGACGCTTACCAAGTGCACGCCACAAGTTTGCAAATTGACCAGTTTCATAGAACAACACTTTGTCACCAGGATTGAGAACGTTGACTAATGCACCTTCCCAAGCACCCGTTCCGGATGCGGAATAAATAATGACCGGTTGCTCAGTTTTAAAAATCTTTTTGATGCCATCCAACACCTTGAGGCCGAACGCACCAAATTCTGGACCACGATGATCGATAGTTTGATAGCTAATGGCGCGCAGTACGCGTGGGGGCACAGGACTTGGGCCAGGGATATGTAAAAAATGGCGTCCTGATGCGTGGTTATCAAGTTTCAACATGCTTTGTCTCACTTTTAAAGTGTTTATAGGTAGTAATTTCTGTTGATAGTGTATGACAATTTTTAGTAAATAACCATTTTGTATACAAATTATTTTAAATAATCATCAGAATAAAGCTTAAATTGAGCATTTAAGGGCTGTATTTATACCTTAAGATAGTTTATTCTTATTTTGTATACAAATTAATAAGCCAATAGCTTAACTAAGGGTTGATCCATGACCGCAATAGAACAGCCAAATTCACAAAATTTGCATGAAGCGACTTTCGAGAAGCTGAGATCCCTCTTGGTTGAGGGCAAGATTGCCCCTGGCAGCAAATTGAATGAACGTGAACTGGCTGAGAGCCTCAACGTCTCCCGCACCCCCATTCGGGAGGCGATTCGCCGTCTAGCAGCCGAAGGTTTGGTAGAGCTGATCGCCAATCGTGGTGCGATTGCTGTGCAACTCAGCCTTGCAGATGTTTTAAATACGTTTGATGTCATTGCAGACCTCGAGGGATTTTCTGGAGAATTGGCTGCCAACAATATTAGCGATGCCACCCTCTCTGAATTAGAAGCCCTCCAATATGAAATGATGGCCTCCTATGCGCGCCGAGATTTATCGAGTTATTACAAACTCAATTTACGTATTCATCACTTGATTAATCAGGCGGCAAACAATCCTGTTCTCTCCAAACTCTTTACGCAAGTCAATGCGCGCATTGAAGCATTACGCTTTCGTTCCAATCAAGATGGCGTTAAGTGGGAAAAGGCTGTGGAAGAACATCAAGAAATGCTCGATGCCCTTAAGGCAAGAGATGGTGTCCGCATGCGCAAAATCATGATCCAGCACGTCAGAAATAAACGCGATGTGGTTGCTCAATTACTCCAATCAGAATCCCCGTTAGAATCCGCCAAATCATGAACAAACCCTTAGATCTTAAAGAACTCATGGTTGATCAAGCGGCTTTAGCGGCACGTCTTCGCAAGGAGACTTCAGGTGAGGTGATGACTGATAGCGCCAGTCGTGGCCGCTATGCAACCGATGCCTCAATCTATCAAGCCATGCCGGTTGCAGTCTTTGTGCCGAAGACTGCACAAGATATTGCTAGCGCGATTCAGATTGCAGCGGAGATGGGTGTACCCGTTCTACCGCGTGGAGGCGGTACTAGTCAGTGCGGTCAAACTACTGGCGCAGCACTAGTTATTGATAACACCAAATACTTCAGAAATGTTTTAGATCTCAATCTGGATCACGGTTATGTTGAAGTTGAACCGGGCATTGTCCTAGACCATCTCAATGGCTCACTCAAACAACACGGTCTTTGGTATCCAGTGGACGTTTCTACTGCTGGACAAGCGACGATTGGCGGTATGGCCGGAAATAACTCTTGTGGTAGCCGCTCAATCGCTTACGGCAATATGGTGCATAACGTTTTAGGTATTGATGCTTGGTTAGCAGACGGCAGAGTTGCCAACTTTTTCGATTACGCAAGCAGTACTGGTGCGGCAAAGCAGTTGGGTGGTTTTGTTAAAAACCTAGCCACCACTCTCCAACCAGAAATCGAAGCACACTTTCCTAAGGTGTTGCGCCGTGTTGCAGGATATAACCTCGATATCTTCCACCCTCAAAGTGAATTACCTTATACCCAAGATGGCAGCGTCAACCTTGCGCACCTTTTAGTTGGTAGCGAAGGCACCCTTGGGTACTTTAAGTCCCTCAAACTCAAGCTCGCGCCTTTGCCACAACATAAGGTGCTGGGTATTGTGAACTTTGCTAGCTTTTATAAAGCTATGGATAGTGCTCAGCATATTGTGAAGTTAGGTCCAACTGCTGTTGAGCTGGTTGATCGCACCATGATTGATTTAGCGCGTAGCAATCCCAGCTTTAAGAAAACCATTGAAACCGCCTTAATTGATCACACAGCCCAGACTCCAGAAGCCATTTTGTTGGTTGAGTTTTCCGGTGAATCTCATGCACCATTGCTTGAGAAGCTCAAAGCCTTACAAGAACTGATGAGTGATTTAGGTTTGCCAGGATCTGTTGTACCCATGCCTGATGCTTCTTTGCAAAAGAACTTATGGGAAGTGCGCAAAGCGGGCCTCAACATCATGATGAGTCTCAAGGGTGACGGCAAGCCGGTGAGCTTTATTGAAGACTGTGCTGTTCCACTAGAGAGTTTGGCTGAATATACCCAAGCCTTAACAGATGTGTTTTCTAAATATGGATCACGTGGTACTTGGTATGCCCATGCTTCTGTTGGCACCTTGCATGTGCGCCCTATTTTGGATATGCGCAGAGATGGCGCCCAGAAAATGCGTGCGGTTGCTGAAGAAGCTTCCGCCTTGGTACGCAAGTACAAAGGCGCCTATAGCGGTGAGCATGGCGATGGCCTCTGTCGTGGCGAATGGATCTCTTGGCAGTTTGGCCCCAAGATCACTGAAGCCCTCGCACAAATCAAACACGCTTTTGATCCAAAGGGATTATTTAATCCAGGCAAGATCATTAATCCACCTAAGATGGATGATGCGAGCAACTTTAGATTTCCACCAAGTTACAAAGTCATTCCTCTACAGCCTGTATTAGATTGGTCTGCTTGGAATGTGCAAAACGATGCTATTACAGAAGCAACTACTGCTCCTGGCACAGGCGGTGACCCAGCCATGGGCTTAGCTAAAGCAGTGGAGATGTGTAATAACAATGGCCACTGCCGCAAGTTTGATGCTGAAGTGATGTGCCCTAGCTATCGCGTAACGCGTGATGAGAAACACCTCACCCGTGGTAGAGCAAATACCTTGCGTCTAGCGCTTTCGAATCAACTCGACATCAAAGATGGGGCCTCACCGCTCGGTAGCGATGCGATTAAAGAGGTGATGGAGCTATGTGTGAGCTGTAAGGCTTGTCGTCGCGAATGCCCTACTGGCGTAGACATGGCGAAGATGAAGATTGAGTTCCTCTCCGCCTATAAGAAACGTGTTGGACACTCGTTACGGGATTTAGCGGTTGCCTATTTACCTAAATACGCCCATACGATTAGCGCTATTCCATTCTTGCCAGCATTACTCAACTTGCGCAATCACATTAAACCTATTGCAACACTCCAAGAGTGGGTCATGGGTATTTCTGCACAAAGAAGCTTGCCGAGCTGGAAAAGCAAGACCTTCTGGAATCAGAAAGCAGCAAACTCTTATGAGTACATACCAGAGCAGTTTGCTAGCAACTCTGATGGCAAAGGCATAGTTCTGTTGGCAGATACCTTTAACGCCTACTTTGAAGATGAAAATCTCCAAGCGGCATTAAAAGTACTCAATGCTGCTGGCTATCGCGTGCATATTCCGCACAAGAGTCAAACAAATAAAACAAAGCAAGCTAATAACAATGAAAATGGCTGCTCTAAAGAATTTTGCTGTGGCAGAACCTATTTAGCTGCAGGCATGGTCGATAAGGCAAAAGCCACTCTCGGTGAATTGGTTGATCACCTCGCGCCATACGCAGCTAAGGACATCCCAATCATTGGTTTAGAGCCTTCCTGCTTATTTACCTTGAAGGATGAAGCCTTGGTGATGGGTTTTGGTGACAAAGCAATAAGTGTTTCTAAGCAAGCGCAATTACTCGAAGAGTTTTTATCTAGCGAAGTACGAGCAGGCAAGCTCAAATTGAATCTCAAAGCGGCCGATAAGTCAGTGCTTTTTCATGGTCACTGCCATCAGAAGTCATTTGCTGCAGTGACCCCTGCAATAGAATTACTCAAGCTCATTCCTAATGCAGAGCCTAAATTGATTGAATCTTCTTGCTGCGGTATGGCCGGTAGTTTTGGCTATGAAGCCGAGCACATTGAAGTGTCTAAGCAAATGGCAGAAGCTAGTCTTTTGCCTAGTATTCGGAAATCACCAGACAGTTGGGTGGTAGCCGATGGCACTAGTTGTCGCCATCAAATTGCCGATGGCGCCCAACGAGAGGCTGTGCATATCGCTAGAATTTTGGCGGCGCATCTATAGGAGAAAAAAGGGAACGGAGCGGCGTATTTTTATTTAACGAATGACGCCATAACCCACCATTAGCAAAGTTCCTGTCAGCAAGGCAGGAACCAAACGCTTGGTGGGTTTAGAGATCATCACGCCGATAGCTAAAGCACAAATCAGCGCTCGTATCCACAAAGGTACGGTTGCCATCAGGCCGAGCGGCATCACAATCAAACGAATAGTTAAAGCAGCAACCATCGCATAGGTCACAGCAGCCAGCCAGCGGAAGATCTCGCTATCTTGGTTGATGCTTTGCGATAGCAATACACCGATCGCACGACAGAAGTAGGTGCCCAGACAGGCGCCCACTAAGGCAATCCACAAACCCCATCCAGAGAGGGCGTTAGTCATGGTGTTGATTGTGTCTATCATCCAAGCACCCCAGATTTTTTGCGCAAGAACTTACGGTCAATAAAGTAGGCGATGGTTCCGGAGACTAATCCTGCGGTTAATAGGCTGGTATCGCGATCAACTATGAAGAAGATGGGGCCAAAGATACAACCTAAGCAAATCGCAATACGGTTAATCCAAGGCTTTACTTCAGTAAATGTCAGTAAGAAAAACAAGGGATTAATAAATACCAATCCTAAGGTGACTGGTTTGGGCACCATACCCGCCAGGTAAAAACCCAGAATGGTTCCCGGAATAGAAATCAACCAGCATAGCAATCCCAAGCCAACAAAATAGCTAAGGCGATGCTTCACTTCAATCGCATGAAACTCGCGCATGGAGATAGCCCATGCTGTCATCGCTAATAGATGAACAGAAGCATATAGACTGCGATTGCGATCTTTTTGGTGGAACTGAGGAAAGAGTGTCACCGTCATCGTAATGAAGCGCGTGGATGTCAGCGTGACAGCCAAAGCGATAGCCACAACAGATGAGCCGGTAGTAGCCATCTCGAGCAAGACCACCTGCCCCGGTAATGCAAACATAAAGAAGGAAGTAAAGGTCGTAAACCAAACATCAAAGCCGTTGGTTTTACCCATTGCTCCGAAGCCCACCATGCCAGCAAAGAGCACCATTGCTGGAGCGCCCGCTGCATCCCGGATACCAGACCAAAACGCATCGCGTGAATTTTTAAAGCGCTCTGCCGCAGACTCTTCTAGCGCGATTTCGCTGGGATCAATATAGGGCTGGTCTGCGGATGACATAACTTAATTGTAAGCTTTATAGGACTTCTAAGCCTTCAGGGCCCATTTAATATGCTCAGCTACTAGAGCATCAGCTTGGGCAAGTGCCTCACTTAAAGCTGCGCGTATGGCTGACTTATCAGCTTCGACTACCTGATTACTTGCTAGCCCATTACCTATTGCTACAGCCAAATTACGACGCCAGCGGCTATAACCAATTCTGCGAATGGCACTGCCTTCATGTCGTCGCTCAAATTCCGCTTCAGTCCAGGACCACAGGTGCAAAAGTGATGCCTGCCCCAAGCCATGGCGTCTGGCAAAGTCTGGTAACTCAGTGCGTTTAGCAAATTTATTCCATGGGCAAATCAGTTGGCAATCATCACAGCCATACACACGATTACCCATCGCACTTCTAAATTCAACTGGTATGGCTTCAGGATTTTCAATAGTGAGATAAGAGATACATCTACGTGCGTCTAATTGATACGGCGCAGTAATAGCTTGAGTAGGGCAAATATCGATACAAGAGGTACAGGTACCGCAATGCTCTTCAATCTCTTGATCTAATGGAAGTGGTACATCCACCAAGATCTCACCCAAAAAGAATGTCGAGCCAGATTCTCGATTCAGTAAGAGCGTGTGTTTGCCGCGCCAACCTAAACCCGCCTTACGTGCCAACTCTACTTCCATCAGCGGAGCCGAGTCTGTGAACACGCGATAACCTAATTTACCAATGCGCTCTTCAATGAGTAGGGCAAATTCTTGCAAACGATTACGAAGTACCTTGTGATAATCACGCCCTCTGGCATACATCGAGACCACTGCTTGAGTGGGATCTTCCAAGCGTTGCCACTCAGTATCGAAATCAGTTTCGGGCGGAAGGTAATTCATGGACACACAGATGACGCGCACGGTACCGGGAACTAAGAGCTCGGGATTGGAGCGTAATTCAGCATGGCGTTGCATGTATTCCATATGACCGTGACGACCCTCAGCCAGCCATTCCTGCAAACGTTCTGTTGCAGACCCCAAATGAGTGTCGGTAATGCGTAAGCCATCAAATCCTAAGGATGCAGCCTGCTCCCCAAGCCAATCACGTAGATTGGACTCATCTAAAGATTGAGGACTAGTAGATAAAGGCATATGGAATACAGAATGTAGCGCAATAATTGAATAAACTAGGGGAATGGCTCAAACACAGGCAACCACAGCAATTCCGCTCACTGCAATAGATCTCTATTGTAGGCAGGAAGCCGATACCGCCTCTCTTGCTAAGCATCTGGCTGCCAGTTTTGAGCACTTTCTGACTAATCAGCCAGGTTCCCATTTAAACATCTCTCTAGAGGGTGATCTTGGTGCTGGCAAAACGACCTTTGCGAGATACCTCATCCAGGCGCTAGGTCACGAGGGCAAAGTAAAGAGTCCTACCTATACTTTGTGCGAGCCTTATCCGCTGCAATTAAAAGAGCAAGCAATCACTGTTCATCACTTTGATTTGTATCGCATGCGTGATCCCCTGGAATGGCAAGAAGCGGGATTTGCAGAGCATTTTGATGTCCCGGGTATTTGCTTAATTGAGTGGCCAGAAAAAGCAGAGGGCACTTTGCCTGCATTTGATATTCAGATTCAGTTAGCTACAGGCGCCGATGAAAATGAGCGCATCATCACAATCAATGTTTTATCTGCGCAAGGTAAAACCTTGGTTGATGACATACAAGCGTCTCGGTAAGAGCTAAGCAGTTAATGAGTAATCAAAAAATCAATCTCTCCAGAAGGCAACACCTCAAGACTTCTGCGAAGTTCTTAAGCTTTGCTCTTTTGCTGACTGAGCTTGATATTGCTTGGGGTGCCAAGATATTAGGTGTGCGTGTCTGGCCTTCTGAGGACTACACTCGCGTTACCCTGGAATCTGATAAGCCACTCCCGATTACGCAGCAGATTTTGACGAACCCAGATCGCTTGGTAGTTGATGTACAGGGATTAGAGCTAAATCCGACTCTTAAAGATTTGGTAGCTAAAGTAAAGCCAAATGATCCGTATATCTCGCAAGTTCGGGTTGGGCAGTTTCAACCAGGGGTTGTGCGTTTGGTATTTGACTTAAAAGAACCGATCAAGCCGCAACTCTTTACGCTTGATCCCATTGGTGAGTACAACTACCGCATGGTGTTTGACCTCTACCCCACTACGCCACCAGATCCATTAATGGCTTTAGTGAGAAGTAGCGCCAAGAAAGAAAGCGCCCTGGAAAAATCCAATGAAGAGGTGGATCTCATTGCACAGTTCGCCACCAAGAAAGAAAAAGAGCTGACTAAAACTCCAGCAGCACCAGTTGCGCAAGCTATTCCAGACCCAAAGGAATTGCCAGCACCCGCTAAGTACAAACGCCTGATCACGATTGCGATTGATCCCGGCCATGGCGGCGAAGATCCTGGCGCCATTGGCGCAGCAGGCTCACGAGAAAAGAATGTCGTACTCGCCATTGCCAAAAGACTCAAAGACAAGATTGAAGGCGAAGCCTATATGCGCCCTTTCTTAACTAGAGATGGCGATTACTTTGTACCACTGCATGTCAGAGTTCAAAAAGCCAGACGTGTTGAAGCGGATTTACTTGTATCCATTCATGCTGATGCTTTCATTGAAAGAAATGCCAAAGGTGCATCCGTATTTGCACTTTCCCAAATGGGAGCCAGTAGTACTGCTGCCAGATGGATGGCCAATAAAGAAAATGCTTCCGACTTGATTGGCGGCATTAACATCAAGACTCAAGACAGGCAGGTTGCTAACTTGCTATTAGATATGTCGACTACCGCCCAGATTAAAGACTCCTTACAGGTGGGCAACTCCATCTTGAGGCAAATTGGTGGATTTGCACCTTTACACAAAGGCAAGGTAGAACAAGCCAGCTTTGCTGTTTTGAAGGCTCCAGACATCCCCTCAATCTTGGTTGAGACCGCTTTTATTAGCAATCCGCAGGAAGAAGCCCGATTAAACGATGATGGCTATCAGGACCGAATTGCAGAGGCGATTTTGAAGGGAATTAAGGACTATTTTTCCAAAAATCCACCGGTTGCCAGACGGATAAATTCATAAGTCACTTGTAAGTACAAGGGTTGAGGGGCAGCCCCCGCAGACCTGAGGATGGCAAACAAACTTCTTGCTATAATTTATGGCTTAACTGGGTCGGTAGCTCAGTCGGTAGAGCAGCGGACTTTTAATCCGTTGGTCGCGAGTTCGAATCTCGCCCGACCCACCAGTAATACCAAAAGCCACCTTCGGGTGGCTTTTTTATTGCCTGCATCATCCTCCAAAATAGCTCTTTAAACCCTGTTTTAGGGCTATTTATTGACTAGGAAATCAGCCCTAAATCTACTAAAATAGGTACATGCCAACTAAGTTTGCCACCCAATCTCAAACCCGCCAATACAACGTTTCTAACGCTGTGGCATCTGCTCGGATTGAAGGCATTGTTCCAACCAAGCAGTTAGAGCAAAACCTCACTGATTACGTTGCCGGCAAAAAGAGTATTGCGCAAATATTGGAAGAAACCAAACAACGTTATGTCACGCTACGACGCGGATGACACTTACTGCTACCCAGGTACAGACGTACTTCGAAATAAAGCAGACATAACTAACGCAGAAGATTTAGACGCCTACGAAGGTGAGCTGTCTACTTTGCGATCGATTGAAATTCTAGAAAATCCTATAGCGGGTCAATTTGACCTTGCCCATCTTCAGCGCATTCACCTAGCCCTCTTTCAAGATGTATATGACTGGGCAGGAAAGATTCGTACCGTTGACATTAGCCGTGGCAATAGTCGTTTTGCTAATGTACGTTTTATTGAATCAGCCGCAAACGATATCTTCACTAAATTAGCCCGTGAAAACTGGCTTAAGGGGCTGGATGCTGTTGCTTTATCAAAATGCCTGGCCCACTACCTATCAGAGATAAACGCCCTACACCCTTTTCGAGAGGGAAATGGTCGCGTACAACGCATATTTATCTCCCAACTAAGTCAACCAGCGGGCTATCAACTCGACTACTCCGACCTGGAACAGGAGCAAATTTATCGAGCCATGGAACTGGGCTTTAATGGCGATGAATCCATTCTTGCCGATCTCATTTTGGAGCGCCTGGAGAAAAGCCAATAGGCTTGAGCAAGTTGTAAACCTGTCTGAGCCAATTAGACCTCTTTAAGCCCGTTGGTCGCGAGTTCGAATCTCCCGACCCACCAGTTATACAAAGGGATCACAGCAATGTGGTCCCTTTTCTTTTGGGTAGATGGAATGTATTGGCAACTGTATAAACTCAATAGAAGATCTATTGGACCGTGATGAGTGGGGATGGTCTACGCTGGAAGAGACTGAGCATCTCGAAACGCGACAGTTTGTCGGGTAACCAGACATTTCATAGGCAGTTGGTTGGCAGGCAGTTGAGGGCCGAGGCTGTGTAAAAACTCAAAACACTTCCATTAATTTCGATTTAGAGCGTGCACACGGGTTTTGGTTTCTCAATAAAGCGCCCTGAGGGGCTCAAGCATCCTGTTTCGGTAAATATTGGTCTTTT